>JBBRXL010000075.1:0-1677 GCA_038248455.1 Saccharimonadales bacterium (SeqCode) | reverse complement strand
CGACTGGCAATCAATTTATAGCTGGCGCGGAGCTGATTTTACTAATATTTTGAATTTTGAACGCGATTATAAAGGTGCAAAGGTTATAAAACTGGAGCAAAATTACCGAAGTACTGGTAATATTTTGGATGCAGCCAGTAATGTTATTGTCAAAAACGTTCAGAGGACCGATAAAAAGCTTTGGACGGCCGAAGGTCCCGGCAATCCTGTTGAAGTTCACGCCGTCTACGATGAAGCCGAAGAAGCTAATCTGGTGGCTGAGAGAATATCAACACATGTGGCTATGAAAGCTCGTAAGCTAGGTGATTTTGCAATTCTTTATCGTACTAACGCCCAGAGCTATACGCTAGAGCGTGCTTTGTTACGATACCGTATGCCATATCAGATAGTTGGTGGCGTTAGATTCTACGACCGCAAAGAAATAAAGGATATTATTTCTTACCTAAGGTTAATCTATCAGCCAAATGACCGAATGAGCTTTACTCGGATTGCTAATGTTCCGGTTCGAGGCATTGGACAAACAAGCTTAGAGCATTTCCTAGATTGGCAGTCGTTGACCGGTATGGACATTTTATCCAGCCTTATAAATGTTGAGCAGACTTCAACGGTTACGACTAGAGCTAAACAGGCTTTAGCTGGTCTTGGGGAAAAACTACGTTCTGTACAAGCAGTACTGGACGACAAAAGTCCCAACGAGATCATCGAAAAGCTACTGATGGTTACGGGTTATAAAGACTATATCGCCGATGGATCACCACAAGCCGAAGAACGGCTCGACAATATAGGTGCCTTGCTGTCTGATGCCCAGAATTTTGCTAGTTTACCGGACTTTCTTGAAGAGGTTGCTTTAATGTCGAGTGCCGATACATCGAGTGACGGACAGAAAGTAACTTTGATGACACTGCATGCCGCCAAGGGTCTGGAATTTCCCGTAGTCTTTATTGTCGGTGTCGAAGAAGGTATTTTGCCTCATTCAAGAGTATACGAAGCCGGTCCGGCCGAGTTAGAAGAAGAGCGTAGACTAGTCTACGTTGGCATGACTAGAGCTCGCGAAGAGTTACATCTAAGTTATGCTCAGAGTCGTTTACAGTTTGGGCAGAGGAGCTATAATCCTCCTTCCAGATTCTTGTCAGACATGGGAAGTAAGATTGAGACGATCGTTGATGAGCCAAAGGTTGTCGCCGAGCAAGAATATTATAGTGATGAGATGTTTACTATCGGCGAAACTGTGCGATCAGCCGCTTTTGGAAATGGCGAAATAATCGAGATCGACGGTCTAGCGCTAACCATCAAGTTTGATAATGGGCAAGTCAAAAAACTGAATGCCGAATACGCCAGATTAGAGAAAATTTAGATCCATAATTGATGGCCCGCGGGCCACTTTTTTGTTATACTTGATATAACACACTTGGGCTGTGTAATCTAAATGAAAAAATATACTAACAAATCAAACTCTATTGCGAGGGTAGCGTTGTTTCTGCCTCTGTTTGTGTTTCTTGTCGTAGGAATAGCATTCGCCTCAAAAAACGTCTTTGATCAGTCGTAAAATATCCAAACGACTGGACACCTAGTCACTATCTACGACAGGGGTGAACAAAAAGTCGAAGTAACTGATGCTCTTACTATATCTGACGCTATTACAGAAGCTGGAATATCTCTTGATAAAGCCGATAGGGT
>JBBRXL010000074.1:0-2001 GCA_038248455.1 Saccharimonadales bacterium (SeqCode) | reverse complement strand
TCTTCGGAAAGTGTCATATTATCTCCTTTAGGTGTTATTCTCTGTTAGTATAACAAAAATACTAGCATTACGCACACAAATAAGTGCTATAATGATAGTTAATATTGCTTATGGGAAAATATAATTGTGTCTAAGAAAAAACCTCTACACTCACGCACGCTCCAAGTGTACTCGAACCTGTCAAAACGACGTAAGTCCAAAAAAGACACGGTTTCACGACGACGCGCTCAATATCTGGCCACACTTCCCAAAAACCCGCTAAAAAGGTTCATCTATCGTATACATCCGACAAATTTCTTTAAGTACTGGTTTAGCAAAGAAGGTGGCATCATGGCGCTCAAGATTGCCGGTATTGGCTTGCTTATCTTGGCTATCCTACTTGGCGGGCTTTTTGCATACTTCAGAAAAGACATTGACTCCATACGACCAGGTGAACTCGCCAAGAGAGTTCAGACCACAGTAACTAAATATTACGACAGAAACGGCCTGTTACTCTGGGAAGATAAGGGCGACGGTGACTATAAGTTAGTCGTAGACAGCAATGAACTCAGCGATTACTTGAAAAAAGCAACTGTGGCTATTGAAGACAAAGACTTTTATTCACACGCTGGCGTAAGTATTCAAGGACTCATGAGAGCTGTGGTGAATAACGCAACTGGTGGAGACGTCCAAGGTGGATCAACCTTGACCCAACAACTCGTTAAACAAGTATTCTTTGCAGATGAAGCGAGCAATCGAGGTCTAAGCGGAATACCCCGTAAAATCAAAGAGCTTATCTTGTCTATCGAGGTTGAACGAATGTACAACAAAGATCAGATATTAACACTCTACCTTAACGAATCGCCTTATGGTGGACGTCGCAATGGAGCCGAGTCGGGCGCAGAGACATACTTTGGTAAACACGCCAAGGATCTAACACTACCCGAGGCCGCACTACTAGCCGCTATCCCACAAAACCCTAGTACTTATGATCCATATAATAATCTGGGGCATGATAGATTAATCGCCCGCCAACAACAAGTTCTTACCAATATGGCCGAACAAGGTATGATTACCAAAAAGGAAGCAGAAGATGCCAAGAACTTCCCTATCCTAGACAGCGTCCAGCCGGCATCTAGCCAATATAGTGATATCAAAGCACCTCATTTTGTTCAGATGGTTCGATCACAACTAGAGCAAGAGCTCGGTAAAGCTACGGTTGGACGTGGTGGCCTAAGTGTAACTACGACTCTTGATTTACGTATTCAGAATAAATTAGAGGAATCGATGAATGACATGTTTAGTTCATACGTACCTAATTACGCTGGATTCACCAACGGAGCAGCTACAGTGGAAGATACTCAAACAGGTCAAATCGTCGCCCTAATGGGTAGCCGAGACTTCAATTATGAAGGCTTCGGACAAGATAACGCGGCTAATGCCTACATTCAACCAGGCTCAACTATCAAGCCACTCGTCTATACTCAGCTGTTTCAACAAAAAGCTGCCGGACAAATGAACTATGGTAGTGGATCAATCCTAAAAGATGAACCAATTGATAATATTTATGGAACAAAACTCCAGAACGCTGACCGCGCCTACAAGGGCAATATTACGATTCGTCAAAGCTTGGCAACATCCAGAAACATACCAGCCGTAAAAGCTATGTACATATCTGGCATAAAACCAACGCTCACTACTATTCATGACCTGGGCGGAGAAAGCTATTGTACGCAGGGCAATGAAGTGCAAACCGGCCTGTCATCAGCCATCGGTGGTTGTGGCATCAAGCAAGTAGATCTAGTGAACTCCTTTGCATCGATCGGCCGAATGGGTGTTTACAAACCTCAGGCAACAGTCCTTGAAGTAAAGAACAGTTCTGGTGAAGTACTGAAAAAATGGACAGATGATGGTAGTAAAAAAATAGTAGATCCTCAGTCAACCTATATTGTTTCAGATATCTTGGCCGATTCAAATGCCCGCAAGCCTCTATGGGGCAGTAATACGCTTGGAGCTGTAATT
>JBBRXL010000073.1:0-2013 GCA_038248455.1 Saccharimonadales bacterium (SeqCode) | reverse complement strand
CCAAAGAGAACATTTCAACCCCACACCCGACACCGCGCCAAGACCCATGGTTTTCGTGCGCGTGTTTCAACCAAGGCTGGACGTGCTGTTGTTAAACGACGTCGTATTAAAGGCCGAGCAAGGCTAACTGCTTAGTTCAATTATTATCGCCCAGTTGGGCGATAATTTTTTATATGATATAATAAACAACAATGATTCCATTTACTAACAGATTTCACGGACACGGTAGTTTACGTTATGTCTACAATAATGGCCAGGTTATAAGGTCACACCTGGCTACTTTGAAATATACCCAGAACCCGAGACGTAATAAATCGAGGATAGCAATAGTGGTTAGTAAGAAGGTTATCAAGAACGCAGTCTATCGCAATAGGGTTAGGCGTCGACTTTATGAATATATCCGACCAAAAATTGTAGAGTTTGATAATAATCTAGATATTGTTGTGATAGTTACATCGGGTGAGATGTTAACTATATCCCACCTAGAGCTAATTGAACAGTTAGATAAGATGTTTGTGCAAATTCTACCACTACAAAAGTAGTGAAAAACTGATATAATTAATACTAGTAATACAATAGTTTTGGAGTTTTATACAAGTGAATATTTTTGATGTCTTTATTGTCCAGCCTATATTTAACCTTTTGATGGTTATTTATGGTCTAATACCAGGAAGTGACTTCGGTGTTGCTCTAATCATACTAACTATTATTATTCGAATCCTTCTTTGGCCACTAGTCAAGAAACAACTTCACCAAGTAAAGGCGATGCGTAAACTCCAACCAGAGCTTGTAAAAATCAAAAAAGCCAGCAAGGGTAATCGTCAACTAGAGAGTATGCAGATGATGGAGCTTTACAAAAAGCACGGTGTTAATCCGTTCCGCTCTATCGGTATACTACTGATTCAACTTCCGATATTTATCGCTCTTTACCAAGTTATTCAGATCTTTACTATCCACAAAGACCAAGTTGCAAAATACACCTATGATTTTATACAGGGTATCGGGCCAATCGCTGATATCGTAAACCATCCAGAGTTATTCAAAGAGAAACTTTTCGGAGTAGTTGACCTGACTGCTCACGCCCTAGGTGGTCCAAATGGTATCAATATATTCCTAGTATCCCTTGCTATACTAGCGGCCATAACTCAGTACATAATGTCCAAACAAACGATGCCCCAACAAGAGAGTAAGAAGCGCCTACGCGACATAATGTCCGAAGCGGCCGATGGTAAAAAAGCCGACCAAGGCGAGATGAACGCTATTGTGATGGGTAAAATGACTAAGATATTGCCGTTCTTTATGTTATTTATTATGTTAAACCTGCCAGGCGCTCTGGCACTTTATTACGCCATATCTAACCTTGTAGCCGTGTTGCAACAACATTATATATTAAAATCTGACGTTGATGAGATGGAAGATATCGCTGACGAATCAGCTATACAACAAAACAAAAATGGTGGTAAAAAGGCGACAGCCAAAGCCAGAGCAAAGGTAGCCGGCGAGGCAAATATTATCAGAATTAAAGCAAAGGACAATAATTCTGTTAATATAAAAAAGAAGGGATAGATTATGAACCGAGAAGAATCAATTCAATATGCACAAAAATACTTAGAAGATATGTTGTCGTTTTTTGGGACAAATATCACCGTATCGTCAACCTGCGACGAGGACGTAATTGAATTATCGGTACCATCCAGTTCTATCAATAGTATATTAATTGGGCGTAATGCCGAAACTTTGCGAGCCATGCAATATACCGTTTCTACAGTCCTACGTAACCGCGAAGCCGAACTTACGCGTGTAAACATAGATATAGCCGACTACAAGAAGCAACGAGCCGAGAGGGTCGCCGAGCAAGCCAAGATATGGATTGAAGAAGTTCGAAGAACTGGCGATTCATTCGTAGCTGATCTCAACCCAGCCGACCGCCGAATTGTTCACGGTGTAGCTAGTGAATATAGTGATATTCGTACCTTTTCTGAGGGCGAAGGCCGTGACCGTAAACTAACTATT
>JBBRXL010000072.1:0-2163 GCA_038248455.1 Saccharimonadales bacterium (SeqCode) | reverse complement strand
CTTCTATTATGGCTATTTTGGTCATGGTTACTGTAATATAATAACAGACATTACTAAAATACACGATTTGGAAGACTTATGACTATTGCAAATATATCCGAGAGACTGTTGCCGCCAGAATCTCTTGAGGTTGGCGAAGTCGTGCCAATTAAAGACGAGACTGTTGAGTTTGAAGGCGAGAAGTTCGACCGTTTAACGTATAGAGTTGGTGACGAGAATGATCCGGTTGAAGCAACGAAACTTCGTGAAATAGGTGATAAGTTCGAACAATTCCTGAGACAAAACCCAGATTTGCCAGTTGATGGTAATATAGCTGCCGATTGGCTTTATAGAGAGGATTCCGAACAAACCTCAATGCTAGAGTGGAGAAAATTGTTTCCAACCGCGAAGGCTTTATTTCCCCTACAGCGTCTAGGTGAGGCAGGGCTGGTCCTACCCGGTAATCGTATCGATGAACGTGCTTTGTATTTATTTACGAATATGATTGATGGTATTGGTCTTCGGGCGCGAGCCAGGGTTATGAGTGAGCGATTGTTTCGTCTCGCCCAGGCCCGACAAGAAGCAGGTTTTGAAAAACTAACCACTGTCAGTATCGGTTGCGGAGCGGCCGTGCCCGATATTGACGCAGCCCTCAGGATTAAGCGAGAACTTGGTATGTTGACGGAAATTAATCTAGTTGACCCAGACGAGAACGCCAAACAACTAGCCCATCAACTTGCAGATAGAGAAACGGAACTGGACGTTGCGCTTTTTAATGATTATGGTCGTAGATATCCGGACGCTTATCAACTAGGCGATGAGTCTGTCGATTGTGTTAATGTACTTGGTCTATGGGAGTATCTCGAAGAAAATAGCTGCGTGTCATTATTGGAAAAAACCTATAAATTACTAAAACCCGGGGGAGTGTTCATCGCTTCAAATATGCTAAGTAGTCGTCCGCAGCTTCAGTTTAATCAAAAGGCGGTTGGTTGGCCGAAGATTAAACCTCGATCCGAAGACGAATTGGTTTCGATAATTAAAGAAGCCGGCGTACCACTAGGGCTCCTCACTATGTCTTATTCCGAGGACGGAGTATATGTTGTGATGGAGATAAAAAAGCCATGATTGACTACCTGCCATTTCTTGCCGGAATACTGTCGATTTCTCTAGGCACGATTGTTGCTTATAATAGTCCAAAATCTGATAAAACAAAGTGGCCATTTGTATTTTTTGCTTGGAGTGTTGGTGTTTGGGCTGCTTTTATAAGCCTATTCTTGGTATCCGACAATGCTAATGTATCGCTGGTTTTTGCGCAAATTTACTACATAGCAGCCCTTCTTATTGCATGTAGCTTTTTCTTATTTAGCTTTGCGCATGCCAACGTTAGACTACCTGGTTATATAAAACTGATAACATTGTTTCCTTGGTTTGCCATGGTTGTCGTTATTTTGACACCGGAGGCATTTATAGACAACCTAACAGTCAGTGGCGTTACGAAATCAGTCGACTTAGATTTTTATAACTATTTGATATATTCCATTATATTTATCGTTTACGCCGGGGCGGCTTTATTTCAAATGTTTGTGAGTTCGCGTCATAAATCCGTAACACCGTATGGAAAATTCTTATGGGTTTCTATGTTTGTGTCACTTGCTGGAGGGGCGTACTTTGATCTTATTCTTCCATTTGTCGGTAATTACAACATGATAGGATTTGGTCCATTATTTACCGTAGTCATGGTGTCTTCTGTGTTCTATGTTATAGCCAGGCATGGACTATTTGATATACGACAAACCGTAGTTAGGGCTGTAGTTTATGCTATGTCTTTGTTGACTATGGTCCTTATGTATACAACGATTACATATCTGTTTTTCAATGTAGTCTTGGGTCAAGCTAGCTCATCTAACTTGAATTTTTTTAACGTAATATTAACACTCGCTCTAGCACTATCTTTCCAGCCCATTAAGCGCTTTTTTGATAAAATGACAAACCGTATATTTTACAGAGACTCGTATAGTAGTGATAAGTTTTATGCACGGTTGAACCAAATTCTCTCTTCTACCACTGATCTCAGATTGCTAATAAAAAAGACTTCCACGGAGATTGCCGCAACGCTTAAGTCGGAGCAGGCATTTATTTTTACATACTATAAAAATAACCGATACATCTTGGCGGGTACTGAAG
>JBBRXL010000071.1:0-2482 GCA_038248455.1 Saccharimonadales bacterium (SeqCode) | reverse complement strand
AAGATACTTAAAAGTAAGACCTTATGTTTTTTAACCCACAAGATGAATCGTGCCCATAGTTTTGGTTTGATATCTGGTTCCATGCTTTACGTCAATTATAGCAAAAGTGCTTGTGCTTTGTAAGACTTGATATCAGTAGTAAAATATCAGGATATGGATATGGCTAATATTAGAGCTGAAATAGATCATCTGAGTGTCGAAGTTGCTGATATAAAAACCGGTGAAGATGTCGATGCGTTGGATGGAGTTTTAGAGCAGGTTTTATTGCACCTAGAGCATGCATCACTTCGAGTGTCTTCCGGCTTGGAGTCTTTGCTCGCAGATGTGGCCATTGCATTAGCCGTACGCGGTCAAATAGATGAAGGTTTAGCTAAACGTTCGCTTGAATAGCACTTGAGATCCGAGAGAGGCTAGTTTCTTTTCCTATGACCGATAGCGTGTCGTTTAGCGCCGGACTAAATGGTGCCCATGAAACGGCTATTCGGATGAGGCTAAATAGTACTCCTGGTGGTTGGCCAGTTATTTCTAGTAGTGAATTTAATGTGTTCTGGACTGATTCTGAATCGAAATCACTCTTCGATAGCTCATCGGCAGAGGCTTGTAGTAAGTTGGTTATCTCATCTTTGCTGAGTTTTGAGAGCTGTTTATTGTCGGTTATCATCGACCAGTTGATGTCTGGTTCTGCGAAGAAGTAATCTGTTAATGTAGCTAAATCGGCTAGTGTTTTGAGGCGGTCTTGGACTAGGGCTAGGATCTGTTTTTTCTTTGTCTCATCGGTGTTTTTTGCAGATAATGGCCAGAAGTCGTTATCGTCTGACTCTTCTTTGTCACGGCTTCGCTCCAGGTCCGACAAGAGTCCCGACGTCTGGTCGGACTTGGGCTGCAGATGCTCCAAAGAAGAGTCGGCCGACACCGACTTTCCGGATACAATATTAGAAAGTGCATCAAGACTAAGTGCCCGGATGTGTTGGCCATTTAACCAAAGAAGCCGTTGTTCATCGAAACGAGCTGGTGATTTTTGGACTCGGTCCAGACTAAACTTCTCTATTAACTCTGCGGTTGTAAAAACTTCTTGTTCAGTGCCGTCGTTCCAGCCAAGTGTTGCCAGGAAGTTCACCATAGCTTCAGGTAGGTATCCCTCTTTTTGATAATCCAAGATATCTTTGGCGCCGTCGCGTTTGCCTAGTTTTTTGTTGCCATTGATTGCCATGACATAAGGTAAGGTCGCTAGTACCGGACGTTCAATTTGAAGAGCATCGTAAAGGTTGAGAAATTTAGGAGTACTGCTAATAAATTCTTGGCTACGAAGGACGTGGCTGACGTTCATCAACATGTCGTCGATAATATGACAGAAATTATAAGTTGGATATCCATCGCTTTTTATGATGATAAAATCGTCGATAGCCTCTGGTCCGGTATGTAACTCCCCCATTACGGCATCTGTCCAGGTGTAACTTTTGGGCTCGGATTTGAATCTCAACGGTTGAGTTCCATCCCAAGCCGGTGGATTTTCGGGTCGAAATTCGCGATACAAAAATGGCTTTTTTTGAGTTTTAGCTTGATTTCGGAAGTCTTCGAGCTGCTCTTTGCTATATGGGTCAGCGTAAGCTCGGCCATTAGCGATTAGCTTCTCGGCCCAATGTCTGTAGATGTCTAGGCGATCAGACTGTTTATACGATGCGTATGGGCCGCCTATGTCGACCCCTTCATCCCAAGAGAGCCCTAGCCACTTGAGGCTTTTGATGATGTGTTCAATACTACCCCCTACTTCGCGGCCTTTGTCGGTGTCCTCAATGCGTAAGATGAACTTGCCGTCATCTTTTTTAGCCTGTAACCATGCAAATAATGCTGTTCTGGCGGCGCCAACATGCATAAAACCAGTTGGACTGGGCGCGAAACGAGTTCGGGTGTTTTTATCGGTCATATTTTAATTATAACAGAGAAAAGTGTTGGATTATAGACTAGTCGCGATTCGTCGAATCTGGTCGTTTGCTAAGGGCGCATCACCTTCGATCGTATAGAGTATTCCACCATTAACCCAAGCAGCGTTACCGTTGTAGGTGTAGATGGTTAATCCGCGTTCTTGACTGGTGATATATCGATCATTGGAGTTCTTCTTGACGATATTTTCTAGAACTGCTGACGAGTCCCATGAACTTTTTGCTTGTTTGAGACTAAATTTGGTGTCGCCTGTATTCGCTTTGAAGTTGATAGTCACCTCATTTTCACTGTAAGAAACAGGACCATCGAGGCTATAGCCGTCAGGATGATAGTCGGGATATTGGGCATCTATACCTGCTTGTACTGAGGCTATCTTTACCGAAAGGTTCGGCATGTTTATATAAGTAAAATAAGCACCGACTAATGCCACTACAGTTATAATGATAGCTATTGTAACGGCTTTGGCGCTTCGTTTTGAGCTTTTTATTTTCGGTGATTTTGACGCTGGTTTATTCATAGCCTCGACTATAGCGGCGTTTTT
>JBBRXL010000070.1:0-2537 GCA_038248455.1 Saccharimonadales bacterium (SeqCode) | reverse complement strand
AGCTATTAAAGAAGATATAAATAAAAGATCTGCCGGTGTAACAAATGCAGTATCTGAGGTTGCCGATGATGCCGACGAGGCAGCTAAATCTTTAAAGAAACTACTTTCAGAAAAGTTTGAAAAGTTATTAGTAAAATCTAGCAAAAAAGCGGGTAAGACCGGAGGTGACCCTATACTTCTTGTAGGTACGGGGGCTTGTATAGTTTTAGATATACCGGGCTTTGTTTCGGGTGTTGTTAGGAGTTATCAGTTGGTTCAGTTAATAAAATATGGCATGTTGTTTATGACTACCGCAGACGCCATACAGGCAGGTGAGGCAACACCTGAGCAGATGGCCGTAATAGGTACATTACTTACTAGTGTATACAAGGACGTAAGTGGTAATATAAAATCAAACTCAGCTATGGATTCTTTCGGCGTCAAATACGCGTTATTTGGTGACACAAAGACAACTGGTTTCAAGGCTAATTTTAATAAATTTATGCCTGGCGGCGGAGTCTCTGCGGCGCTCGGGCCTATAGCTCAGGTTACCTCTTCAAAAGATGTCAAAAATACATGTAACGTTATAAATAGCCCTCAAGCACAAGCAGCAGTTAGCGGAACCGAGGCAGCTATATCTGCGGCATCAGCGGGAACGGGTGCTGTTATTATTGGTGGACTAAAGGCAATAGGCTGGACTGCTTTGAAACTTGGGATACTAGACCTTGGTATAAGGGGTGTTATGGATTCTGGAATATTAGAATGGGTTATAGATAAAATTCCTGTGAATAAAGTGTTGGGATTTTTCTTAGGTGACCTGACAAAAGATATCAAGGGCGAAGATGTAGGTAATGCTATGGCATCTGGCGTAGCTAACTCGTTTGATCAAATAAACGGCGGAAACGGTAACTCGCCAATGACAAAAGAGCAGGCTCTAGCCTATAATCAATATTCAAACAGTGTCAAACTAGCTTATGCCGAAGAAGACAGAGCCACACTAAGTCCACTCGATACATCCAGTCCAAACACATTCCTGGGTAGTATCGCTACTAAAATAATTCCTTATTACTCAAGCTTTTTCAACGTATCTAGTTCGATGCCCTTGCTTGGTAATATATTTAATACATCGCTTAGTTCTTTTGGTGATATGTTCGGTGTACGCGCCGCCCCAGCTTCAAACGAATATGATTTGTGTGATGACTCGTTAATATCTGGTACCGGCGTAGCCACCACTCCGTTTTGTAGCGTCGTCCGTGGTATCCCTGTTGAATATCTAAATACCGACCCTGAGACTGTATTAAGTAGCGTGTCCGATCAGATAAACGATGAGACCGGTGAGCCATTAGAGGGAAGTGACTTGGCAGACTGGATAACTGACTGTAATAGTGGCGAAACAGACGGACTAGCTGGTTGCGTTATAACAGACCAAAAGTCAGCCAATTTTGCACTATATACAATAGATCATGGTTTACAGATAGGAATTGACGACGAACAACCTATTGTTGCATCAGTATCAACTCAAAGCTTCGATAGTTCAACTCTCTATAGTGATTCTTCAAATATCCCGTGTGCCGCCGGCACTAACGATTTAGGTACAGATACTGGATATAATAATGGTAAAGCTATACCTATAAAGTTATGTGCTATACCTGGCACGGCTGATGGTGGTAATGGCGGTAGTCTAGTACGTGTTAATTCAATAATGTCTGGCAATTTCCTGGGACTAATTAACGCATTAAAGTCATACTCTGGACTAAGTGTCTTAACGGTAAACGATAGCTATAGGTCAAACGCCGATCAGGCAGCGATATATAAAAAGTTTGGAAGTCCGAGAGCTGCACCAGCCGGATATTCTAATCACCAAATGGGACTAGCGGTTGATTTTAAACTATCTACAACATCTACTCATTCTAATGGTACTTATGATGCGACAAAAACAAGAGGTGTAGATAAAGTATATGACTTCCTAACAGATAACGCCGCAAAATATAATATATCTAAACTATCAACAGAAGCTTGGCACTGGCAAGCGGCGGGATTGAAATAATATGAAAACTTATTTATATAATTTTAAAAGAATTTTTATAGTTTTATCGGTTATATGGCTGGCCCTAGGTAGTACCGTTAACGCATTAGACGAAAATGCTTACTCTGCTAATGGTATATATTTTCTTGATAATAATTTCGGTTGCAGTGACTCATCATCCAATACTTCATCTACGTACGTAGTAGATATCAAAGATAGTCAACAACTTAAAGATATGTTCAACCTGTTAATAAGTAGTGGCTTTAATGCAAATCAAGCTTCGGCTATTATGGGTAACTTTTATGCCGAGTCTGGTTTTAATAGTGATGCCCATGAAATAGGAAATGATATCGGCTATGGACTAGCCCAGTGGTCTTTCGGTAGAAGAACAGAACTAGAGAATTTCGCTAAACAAAAAGGAGTTGCAAATTCAGATGTAGCAACACAGGTTGAATTTTTAGTTAAAGAATATAACTCAAAATTTAAAACCAAACTAGATAGTACGCCTTTTAAAGAATCGACCGACATAGCT
>JBBRXL010000069.1:0-2555 GCA_038248455.1 Saccharimonadales bacterium (SeqCode) | reverse complement strand
TTGCCATAGTCAAACTTGGATATCAGATTTTCTTTGAGGTTAATCAGTAAACTAGCCGGACCAAAAAATACACCAACCCCAAAAGTACCAGTGAGTAATAAACCTATTATTGCACCCATCGGACCTTTTCTCTTTAGAAAAGGAACTTTACCTATAGTCGCCTTAGTTAAATCTTTGGCTGTTTCTTTTACGTTGTTGATATAACTAGGGTTCTCTTCGGCATTTTTTGCTCCACCAGATAGATCACCCGATTTACCATCCTTGTCGTAATTATCTTCAAAATCCCTAGAAAAAGCAGAGTCTTGTTCCGCTTTTTGGATATCAGACGCACTTCCGTTATTTCTAGTAGCGGGGTTTAGCTCATCTCCATCTGTTTCGTTTGGTTTTGTATCGAGATCCATAACTACTTCAATTATACCTCAAAGGCATACCTTTAACTCGCCTATTTATCCTTGTCGGTTCCAGGATTGGTCGTGATTAGTTTTGTTTCGCTTTCACTGGCAATAATCTGGATATGAACGTGGTTTTGACCAGCAAAGAACAACCCCTGCCCTACTGGGAAGTTAGCCAGACGCTTCTTTTCTTCTTCGGTTAGTTTAAATACATCAGATAGGACATCGACAGCGCTAGAGGATTGCTTTAAAAGTAGTTGCATAGAGCTGTTGGCGACGATGGCTCGACCCATCTTACTGCCTACGAAGTCTTCAACGTCTTGAGTAATCGTAGTTAGTCCGAGGTAATATTTACGAGCACGTTTAGCGAGACTAAATAGGAAGTTAGCCGAATCTTCATATTTCATCAATTGCCAAGCTTCATCCACAATCAGCATTCGCTTCTTTTTATCGGTTCTAGTAATATTCCAGATGTGTGAAAGCACAATATACATAGCTACAGGACGAAGTTCGTCTTCGAGATCGCGAATATTAAAAACAACCATTGAGTTATTTATCTCAATATTAGAAGGCTGTGAGAATATACCAGCAAATGTTCCAGTAGTGTATTTACGAAGACGCTGAGCCAGCTGTGGGCCACTGCCAGCCATATGTAGCAATGTGTCGTAGAGGTCGGAAATAGTTGGAGGTGGCGAATTATGCGTCAATGGGTCGCTAGTTATACCAACGCGGGCGTAAGTATCAATAAGTGCTTGGTCGAGGTCGGCCTCTTCGGTTGGACTAAGGGCCGATATCGGCACGCCATTGGCGCCCATTTGTGAACCACCAAGCATTAGTCGTAATAGTCCGTGAAGTGTCACTAGGTTGGCTCTCAGGGCGTCGTCGGCTTCGTCTGTATCGATGACGCGCGGTAGATCGAAAGGATTGATGCGAGTATCGGAGTTTAGGCTAAGGCGAATATAACTACCGCCAACGGCATCGGAGAGTTTCTGGTATTCGTTTTCGGGGTCGATGATAATAACTTCGCTACCGGTCATCATACTGCGGAGTGCCTCAAGTTTCACGGTGAACGACTTACCTGCTCCAGATTTGGCAAATACCACCATGTTGGCGTTTTCTAGACTAAACCTATCGAAGATAACTAGACCGTTGTTGTGCATGTTTATACCGTACAAGATTCCCTTGTCTTGGGTTAGGTCGGCACTTGTAAACGGAAAACTCGTACTGATGGCGCCAGTATTCATATTGCGACGAATCTGCAACTGGTCGGTCATTTGAGGAATTGTACTGTTTAATCCTTGCTCTTGCTGACTACTGGCTACTTTACTAAATACCATTTGTTGACCAAATAACGTCTCTATTTTGTGTTGGACAAATCCAAGCTCGTCTAAACTATCGGCGTAAAGTGTTACGTATAGCCCAAAGCGGAAAAATCGCTCAGCACCAACCTGCAACTGGTCGCGTAACTCCTCGGCGTCACTAATGGCAGCTTCGAGGCCTGGGTCACGCACTTTGCCTTTTTCGCTGTTGATCGACATTGAGGCTTCGAGCTGAGTTACTTTCTTGCGCAAGTTGTTAAGTACTACTTGACTCTCGACCGGGTAGATGTACATACTGACGTCGAGAACTTCGTCGATGTTGATAAGCGAACTCAACCAACCAGTATAAATCTGACGCGGGTAACCATAGATATATAAAGTTCGGCCATACTTCGTGCCTAGGCGGAAATAGGATGAATTAATCTCGAGGCTACTCGGGGCTATCAGGTCGCGAAGAGTGGTTACGCCTTTGAGGAAGGCTTGCTCGACTTCGGCTTGTTCCAGGGCACGCTGCTGGGCGGCTATATCGACAGCATCGATTTGTTTCTTGGCCATTATTGGTTATCTCCCGCGACTGGGGCTTTTTTGACGTAAGTCGCAGTCATATCGTTGAAATTACCAAGTGGCTGACGTACTGCGGTGTCTGGGTTGTAGGCGTTGTAGTATAGCTCACCGAGCTCTTTTGTAGTTAGTTGAACCGACTGAACACCTACCTGGAATAGTCCGGATATAACGTTATCAACGCGGTTTTTTATCTCGGTTTTGGCTTTGTCATAAGTGGCGGTATCAATCTTGGTTATAACGTTTTTTTGCTTAGAAAAGATACTACTAAATAGTCCCTTAC
>JBBRXL010000068.1:0-2717 GCA_038248455.1 Saccharimonadales bacterium (SeqCode) | reverse complement strand
TGTTGCCTTGCCTAATTCCTGCTCAAGTTGTTCGCGAACCATCTGCAAGAAGTGTGGGGCTTTGATGTCACTGTATTGATTTGAGACAGGTTGAATACTATCTAGAATAGGAAATTTTTTGGCATCTTCTGCTTCTTTTTGGGTTATCATACCTTGATCTGCCATGTTTGTTAGTACTTGTTGTTGACGGGCGAGTAATCCTTCGTGACCAAACGTATTATAGGGGTCATATACAGAAGGGTTTTGCGGAATTGCGGCTAATAGAGCAGCTTCTGGCAGGGTTAAATCTTTTGCGCGTTTGGCGAAGTATGTTTGGGCGCCAGATTCAGCACCATTGCGACGCCCACCGTATGGAGATTCATTTAGGTATAAAGTTAATATTTGGTCCTTGTTGTACATACGTTCGACTTCTATCGCCAAGATTGACTCTTTAATTTTACGTGGTATACCACCTAGCCCACGATTACCAGATTCGTCAGCGAAGAAGACTTGCTTTACTAGTTGTTGCGTTAGGGTTGAACCACCCTGTATATCACCGCCGGTAGCGTTATTTATAACCGCCCGCATAAGCCCTTGAACACTAACGCCGGCATGTGAATAGAAGTCTTTGTCCTCGATTGCTACAGTGGCTTTTTTGAGATAATCACTCAACTCATTACTTGCAACGACTAGTTTATAATCTCCATCACCCTTATCTTCCCATAGCAGCAGTCCGTTTCTGTCGTAATATTTTGTAACTGTAGTTTGAACCCTTTTGGCAAGCTCGCCTGGACGGATAGAGTCGATGTCTTTTCGGAAGTAGGCAAATAAGCCACCTATTAAGATAGCAAGTATCAATAATCCAACGCCAAAAACTTTTAGTGCCATGATACCGCCTTCTTTACTGAACCAGTATTTAAAGAAGTTGGTCGGATGGATACGGTAAAAGAACCTCTTGATCGGGTCTTTTGGAAGTGTCGCTAAATATCGCGCGCGCTTACGTGAAACAGTGTCCTTTTTAGACTTTCGTCGTTTAGACAAGTTTGAGTACACTTGTAATGTACGTGAGTGTAAAGGTTTTTTCTTAGCCACAAATATAATTTCCCATAAGCAATATTATCTACCATTATAGCACTTATTTGTGTGCGTAAAGCTTATATTTTTGATATACTAACAGGGAATAACACCTAAAGGAGATAATATGAAACTTTCCGAAGAACTCGCGTGGCGTGGTTTGACCAACCAGACTACTTTCAAAGATCTATCAATACTTGACGGCGAGCCTATTTCTTTCTACTTCGGTGTAGATCCTAGCTCTGACAGTATGACTATCGGTAACCTTGCGGCGGCTATGATGGTGCGGCATTTTATCGATGCCGGGCATAAAGCCTACTTACTTGTTGGTGGCGCAACTGGTATGATAGGTGATCCTGACGGAAAGGCCGATGAACGTAATCTCAAAACCCTTGATGAGATTGCCAAGAACAAGGCGGGGATAGCCGCTCAGTATTCTACGGTTTTCTCTGGTAAAGATTTTACAGTTGTTGATAATTACGACTGGTTCAAAGACATCAACTACCTAGACTTTTTGCGCACTGTTGGTAAAAATGTACCACTTTCACAGATGATTGGTCGCGATTTTGTTCAAGCACGTATCGGTGAAGAAGGTTCTGGCATAAGTTACGCTGAGTTTAGTTACTCCTTGATCCAAGGTTACGACTTTGTTCATCTAAACCGTGAGTTTGGTGTGATATTGCAGGTTTGTGGAGCAGATCAATGGGGTAACTCTATCGCGGGTGTTGATTTACTCCGTCGATTAGACGGCAAAGAAGCACATATTTACTCTGTACCACTGATAGTCAACAAGACTAGTGGTGTGAAGTTCGGTAAATCCGAAGACGGAGCTATCTGGCTCGACGCCAATAAGACCAGTGTCTACCAATTTTACCAGTTCTGGTTAAATATTGATGATGCCGGCGTTGTAGATTATCTGAAAGTCTACACACTTCTAAATCGCGAAGAGATCGATGCCGCAGCGAGTGACCAGCAAGCAAATCCTGCTGGACGCTCAGCCCAGAAGCTCCTAGCCCAGTGCGTGACTGATATTGTTCACGGCAAAGATCGTCGCGAATCGGTTCAGCGTGTTACTGAAGTTTTGTTCGGTGGAGCTGACTTTAATAGCCTATCTGATGATGATATTGAAGCCCTAGCCGGTGAGATTCCAACTGCGAACGTCGGAACATCTATCATTGAGGCGCTAGTCTCGACTAGCCAAGTCGCAAGTAACGGCGAAGCCAAGCGTCTTATTGAATCTGATGCCATATCTGTCAATGGTCAAAAAATCGACGTTGATAGTGTAATCGAATCTCGCAGCCTTATAAAAAAAGGCAAAAATAGTTTTATTTTAGTGAAATAGAAAATAATATACTTTAACTAAATCTAGTTAATAGTAAATTATGTATTGCAGTTCTGTATTGACCGAGTGATAAATCATGGACAACTTTTGCGACCTCTGGTACGTCATCAGGTGTCAACTCTCCTATAACTCGCTGTTTTAGATTATCGAATGAGTCACTTTCTAGTCTGGTTATAATTAGTCCTAGGCTGCTTTCCCTTTTGGTCGTATACATGGCCGTTCCGTTGAAGAATCTTATTCCAGGTTGTGGAATAGTAGGTGGCATTAGGCACACCCAGTTGTTCGTAGTGTTTGGTGCATCTATTCGCGGAATTGCACTACC
>JBBRXL010000067.1:0-2784 GCA_038248455.1 Saccharimonadales bacterium (SeqCode) | reverse complement strand
GCGAAAGATCGAGTTGTTGTCCTTGGCGTTTTCCGGTATAAAACCCCATTTGGCAGATTCGATTACGCGATTACCATCGCGATTGACTATAATAGGCGCTGTTTGGCTTGGTTTGATGTCGAGGCTTGGCTTGGTGCCCTTCGGTACACCACTGGTGGGTGCGAATTGGGGACTAATCTTACCGGTGTCTAAAAGAGAGTATTTATTTATCATGTATTTATTATAGTACAGAACAGCCCACCGTATCAGGGATAAGTTCAAGAGCTGTTTATTATATTGACATATATAATAATTTACAGTATAGTGCGCACATATGTCTCCTGAACGAAAATCACCAGACTACACTAGTGTAAGAAAGGCCGCCGAAGATGCTGCCCTTGCTCTTGAGGGCATAGACAATCCCACAAAAAAGCCATCGAATGTAAGAATGAGTTTCTTTGAGGCTATAAATAATGAAGATAAAAGAATAAAAAAATACGAACAAGCCCTTATAGATGCAGAGACGGACGACGTAACGGGATTATTAAATAGGCGAGCTTTGGTTCGCAGGCTCCGCGAATGGGCGCTTGAGCAAACTAACCCCAACGCAACATTGACTTGTATTTATATCGATATAGATGAATTTAAGGAATACAATGATACTTTTGGCCATGAAGGTGGAGATGTAGCTTTGTTGTGCTTTGCTGAGGTGTTTAAAGGCACTCCAGTCAAAGGTAACATTGTTGCTCAATTTGAGGATGATATCGAAGAGAATACGACGAACGGCATATTAAGAGAAGGTGACTTTGTTGCTCGTGTGGGTGGTGATGAGTTTGTAGTTATCTTACGCGATAGGAATAACATTAATCTGTCTAACTCGGAGGCTTTAATACGTAGAGACTTGACGGTTACTAGTATAGAAGCACGCTTAAAAACAACTAAAATATCGAGTATTTATTCTAGAGCTCTACAAAATAAAATCAGGACAATGAGTTTATCCGCCGGCGCAACTGTACTCACGGTTGAGAAATTAACGGTACTTAACGGTGATAACCTGAAGGCTTGTCTTGTCGACGCAGATAAGAGTATGTATGAGGCTAAAATTGCCAAATCTCGACCTTAGACCTGTCGTTATACTAAGCTAAATATAACCTTTAAACTACTCGTTTAGCTAGTATTGGCATTTTTTTGTATTCGGGACTATTTCTAAGAGACGTATTTGTTAATTGCCATAGTTGAGTAAAGGCTCTGGCAATTTCACTATTTTTAATACTAATGACATTACCATCGTCGGCATAATTAATTATCAAAAGCTCTTCTCCGCAGACACTCCATTCAACACTAGATGTATATGATGATGCGTCGATCCAAGTGCGCGTCAGGTTCGAGAGTTTGTCTAGTTCTGGGTTCTTGGAGGCGTCGGCAGTGTCGGGGGTTATGCCGTATCTGTCTATGTTTTTTTCGACTGCAAAACTTCTAATCTTGTGCATAGCCTCAAAGCCAAGTGCGGGTATGTCGAACCGTGACCTGATGAAATAAAGAGGCGTAGATTCTCGCAGGTGCTTTAGGTGTGCTCGGTAGATAGCTTGTTTGCCAACTTGTTCGGTAATTATGCCAGATTGGTGTTTGTTCTTGTAGGTTTCTTTGAGGCCAGGAATAATTTCTTTTACTTGTTTTTCCAGCCTGATTGCCTCGTTCCTGGCATGGCTAGCCATTACTGTCAGAGCAGAAGGGTCTTCAGATAGGTAAGCGAACGTCGCGCCGTCGTTTAGGCGCCTAACTAAGCTCAGCGCCATGAGGCTGTCTAGTAACTTGTAGGTATTGGTTCGAGTTATCTTGAGGTGGCTGGCTATATCGGCCGGCTTGCCGGGTTTGCCGAGTCGGAGTAAGTATAGATATAGTTTTGCTTGGTTTTGGGAGAGGCCGAGCTCTATTAGTTGTGCTTCCATGTGGCTAATATAGCATACTTTTTGATTGTTTGTGAATACCAAATTCACAAAAATAAAGTGTTAAGTATTGTTTTATATGTATGCATTGACAAATAGTCAACAAAGTATTACAATTATGTTATAAATTTAGGTAAAGGATTATATGAACAAAATTGATATTTTTAAAGAGATACCAGACTTTAGCGCCGAGCGACAGTTAAAAGATAATAGTGGCTATGCTAATCATCCACTTGATGAATCGGATCCTCGTTTTAATGAAGAGGTTGTGCCTTTGTCTGCGTACGGGATTATAGGAAGAAGTTATTATTCGTCCCCAAATCGTGTAACTATTGATGCAGTTCCGGGTGTTAGCCCTGACATGTATCTCCGTCGTTCAGTTGCAGAGAAGCTTCAGGCGATCAACCAGTATCTTCGCACTGATGAGCGGGTAGGCGATGTCTTGGGCGGAGGCGTTCAGTTACATGTAAGGGATAGTTTACGTTCCATCGGATTGCAGAAATATTTACGTGATGAGTTTATGCCCGGACATGTTCAAATGACGCACCCAGACTGGACGCCCGAGCAGGTTAAAGAGGAGAGTGATCGCAAGATAGCTCCGGGTAACCCATCGGCACCGCATGCATCAGGTGGTGTGGTAGATCTCAATCTTGTTTATGTTGAGAACGGCGAAAACGTATTTAATGGTCAAGGAAAAGATATAGCCAATGATGCTGTCAATCCTGATTATCTTGAACATGTAATGAAGAGCGTTGGTCGGAATGGTTTTGAGCTGCCCCCTGCCCTAGAGCAACTAAGTGCTGAAGAGTTCGAACGTGCGCTCCTTGCTCGTAGGGTATTATATAACCTGATGCGAGAT
>JBBRXL010000066.1:0-2887 GCA_038248455.1 Saccharimonadales bacterium (SeqCode) | reverse complement strand
CGCATGAAACGCTCAATGTCTTTACGCATAAATTCACTATCAGTCTCTTTATGACGACGCTCTAAGTTCGGGATTACGCCTTCATAGGTCGAATCGTAATCTCTACCGCTGCCAAGTTCGATAGTATATTTCTGAGTACCAGTTCCGTAGAGAACTTTCTCGAGGTCTTCGGGTTTTAAATCTTTGACTGGTACCTGGACACTAAAACCATGAGACTCAGCGACTTTTGCTAGCCGCTTCATATACCAAGCGTCGCTATTGACGCGGTTATATGGACGTATTGCACCCTCTGCAATCGTAAGATTTGGGTTAAATACCAACTCGGGGTCAACCTCTAGTCTATTGCCAAGGCCTGTACATACTGGACAAGCACCTTGTGGCGAGTTGAAGCTAAATAGTCGCGGCTCAAGTTCCGGAATATCTTCATTCGGATGGTCGAGGCAAGCATATTTTTGACTAAAAGTAGATATTTCATCTTTTTCATTATCGAGCACCATCACGACGCCATCGGCAATCTCCAGAGCTTGCTCGACCGACTGCGTGACTCGCCCAAGCACCTCAGGACCAGCCACAACCCTGTCGACTACTATCTCTATGTCGTGTTTGTACTTTTTATCAAGAGTTGGGAATTCGTCGAGCGCATACACCACGCCGTCAACTCTAGCTCTCGCAAACCCGAGTCGGCTATATTGTTCGGATATATGGGAGAATTCACCTTTTTTGGCTTGGGCTATTGGCGCTAGAACGATCAGTTTTGTTCCTGTCTCGTATTTCATGATTTCATCGATGATAGTCTCTGAGGTGCGACGACTAACCGGTTTGGCGCAAACAGGACAATGCGGCACGCCGATGCGCGCATAAAGTAGACGTAAATAATCATAAATCTCTGTCACTGTCGCAACTGTCGAACGAGGGTTGCGACTAGTTGATTTCTGATCGATACTAATTGCTGGACTAAGCCCTTCTATATGGTCGACGTCTGGCTTCTCCATCATCCCTAGGAATTGACGAGCATAACTAGACAAACTTTCAACATAACGTCGTTGACCTTCGGCGTAAATAGTATCAAATGCCAAGCTTGATTTGCCTGAACCCGAAAGTCCAGTAATAATTACAAGCTTATCACGTGGTATTTCCACGTTAATATTCTTTAGATTGTGCTCACGGGCACCTGTAACTCGAATTACCTCTGACATAACCCGACTATTGTACTCTAAAATATAGTTTTATTCCAGTCTTTTGGTGTAATGCTTATCCTTGCAACTTGACCAAACAAGTGATATATTGTTTTAAACATAATATTATTAAGGAAAGTCAAGTTATGAAGAAGTTCGTTGTATCATTTTGCTTAGTCGGATCTGCACTGATCATTTTAGATAGCTTCAACTTCGCTCACACCATTATGATGTTCCTACTCGCCGGTGTGATACCTGGCACCGACTACGCCATATCGCCAATCGATATGATGGCTGCTTCGGCAACAGCAATTACAGTTATTTTACTCAAAATAGCGCTTGGCCCTAATTTTCCAATGGTTATCATCAAAAGTATAGCTACGCCGGTACAAAAAACCAAAAAAGTTCGAAAAACAGCCTAATCTTCGCTTGGCATAATACTCTCAAGCCAAAGCTGGATTTCTTGTAATATAAATTGCTTATCTGTATCAGTTACAGTAGCTGAAATCTTCTGGAAATTCTTTATATAACCAGGTAGAGCTTTTTGTAGCCTCTCGCTTCGCCACTGCTCCCAGGCTACCGACTCATCTTCGGCCAGACTTCTCGGAAAATTCCTAGCTTTATAGTGCAATAGTAGCGACGGCAGACGTTCATCGACAAATACCGGATGATAGTCTGCTAGACCCTTTTCGGTAGCGTTGCGGACCGATTCGATGCATATCTTGTCAATATCAGGCACAAAACTATCGTACAACATAGCCTCCGAATCGACGGCTGGCTCGTATTCTTTTATCTTTTCAAAGACACTACGAACATTTTCGGCAAATGACGGAGCCGACAAAAGTATAGCTTGGTGTTTAGAAATAATAGCCTCATCAAGGCCGATTTTGCTCCAACCATCGGATTGAGTCAGTACACCCAGTGGCGCCACGGCTGGTGCCCGGTTGTATTGCACCTCCTTGACAGGAACTTTGACTTGTTTGTCGTCTTTTGGCCGATATGCCATACTCTCTTCCAGTTCAGCTGGCGACATCTTGAGAAACGGCGTCGGGTCAAACCTGAGGTCATATACAACTACGTTGCCGTTGCGACCAGCTGTTAGCGGTATTGAGACGGTAGACTTGTTGAAAGCATTGTCCAGCCGACCACTGACATAGACGAAAGGTTGTTTATTATCTAGATTGATAAGTTTTTTGACTTCGTTTTTGTCGCGCAGTTTCAATAGATAGTCGTACAGTTGAGGTTGTTTGTCGCGGATAAGTCTAGTAATAGATATCAACGCCTCCACGTCACTCAAAGCGTCGTGAGCTTTGGTGTGCTCTAGGCCGTTAATCTTGCTCAGTAGCTCCAGCTTGTTGACCGGCTCGCCCTTGTCGTTAAACGGCCACTCTATACCTTCAGGTCGCAGAGCACGCGTCATACGCACCACGTCCAGCAAGTCCCAGCGCGAACGCCCATCCTTCCAAGCCCATTCATACGGATCATAAAAGTTACGCCAAAAGAGATAACGAATAAACTCATCGTCGAAACGAATATTGTTGAACCCAACAGTGATGGTGTCTGGCGTAAAAACCTCTTCAACTAGTAACTTGGCGAACTCAGCCTCTGTATAGCCGTCGGCTTGAGTCTGCTGCGGAGTAATACCCGTAATCAACAGCGCCTCGACACTTGGCAAGACGTCATCGTTCAACTTGACCAAGATATTATACGGT
>JBBRXL010000065.1:0-2890 GCA_038248455.1 Saccharimonadales bacterium (SeqCode) | reverse complement strand
CTCTATGGTTACCTCTTCTCCTCCACCCATGATATCAGCAACAGCGGCTGCTTGACTATTTTTTAAAGGCGCCTTTGTGGGAATAATGTGGATATCAAGTCCAAAAACTCCGAGTTCGTTTAGGCTTTTATGGATGAGAGAGTTGTATTTAACATCATCAAGTTTTTTCTTATAAAACTTGTTACCGGCAAAGATAGTTAATTCTTTTTCGAGCAATTCATAGGTACATTTTGTTAATACGCTGTAGACTGCTATGTAATTATTATGTACGTACTCTACAAGGTTTTCCCAATTAAAATCACCAGTAGCAGCAATAACAGATGGCCCTTCGGGTTTGGGTGTAATTTTAATAGCTGGTTTTTTGCGAGTTGCTTGTTTTTCTAGTTCAGCTATAGTTGCAGTTACTTCTAGTGTTGGCGCCGATAGGGCTACTGTTTTTGGCATGGATCTGCTAGCTATAGACCCGCCGAGTACGCTGAGTAGTTTTAGATTTGGCTGAGAGCTTTTATTTACATCCAGTAAGCTATCAAGTAGCGGTAATAAGTTGGGTTTTTCTATAACTAGTTCTAAGATGCTCCCAGCAAGTTGGCTAGCAAGCACCGAACCACTGATTCCTTCGTCAAATGCACTATCTAGTTTAGTGACAAGCCCGGGTATATCTGATTCTTCGATAGTTTGCAAGATGCCATCGATTGTTTTTGTCGGAGCTAGGCCTAGGGATTCTTCTATAAGTTTTGAGGTTATTGTACTATCGAAATCTACTAAGCTCGCCAGTTGGTCTAGCAGGCTGATGCTGTCGCGAAAACTCCCATCACCTCTTTTTGCGATTAACTCAAGAGCTTCGTCGTCAATCTTAATTTTTTCTTTTTTAGCAATATTTTTTAAGTGTTTTACTGCATCTACGGCTTTAATTGGTCGAAAGCTGAAGCGCTGAGTCCTGCTGATGATAGTGGCTGGTAATTTTTCGACATCGGTTGTCGCCAAGATAAATACGACATGCTCTGGCGGCTCCTCAAGTGTCTTCAGCAGGGCGTTAAAAGCTGGTTTAGACAGCATATGAACTTCGTCAATGATATATATTTTTTTATCAGCTGAAACTGGTGCAATTTGAGCTTTTCTCTTAGGTCACGGACGTCTTCGACACCATTGTTACTGGCGGCGTCGATTTCGATGATATCGAGGTGTGACGATTCTTCGTCGTACGGTAGTTTATTGATTTCATGAGCCAATATACGTGCAATTGAAGTCTTGCCTACGCCACGGGGTCCAGTCAAAAGGTAGGCGTGGGAGATGCGTGATTGTTCTATGGCCCTCTTTAGAATATCTGTCACGTGATCTTGACCGATTATATCGGCTAAAGATTTACTCCTGTATTTTCGATACAATGCTTTTGACACCCTTATTTCCCCTCTTTTGTATTTTTAGTATACGCTTATTTTTATGTTTGTAGTGTTGTGCTTTAGTCTATTTTTTTGATTTTTCCTCTAGATAACAGGGGCCGCATAGGGAGTCATACGTAACGGTCTCTTCGCCGTCTATGGCTATCTGGCTACCAGAGAATACATATTTACCATTTGACTTTCGGCAGTTGAATTCAGCCTGTGATCCACAGCGACACATGGTCGGTAGTTTCTCGACATTATCGGCAAGTTCAAATAATCTGACACTTCCTGGAAAAAGCTTCGACATAAAGTCAGTCCTTAGTCCGTGCGCTATAACTGAAATATTATGTATTTTGGATATCTCATATAGTTGGTCAATCTGGTCTGCGCTCAGGAATTGAGCTTCGTCGATTAAGACAACGTTAACTTTCTTTTTCTTTAATATCTCGTCGATCAGATTTGTTTTAGGTCCAGCCAATATGTCAGCTGTTCGTGATAGCCCTGCCCTTGCTATTATCTGGTCACCGCCTTTTGTGTCAAGCTGAGGTTTGATGGTGACTACCTTTAGTCCACGTTCTGTATAGTTGTAAGCAGTTTTAATAAGCGAGTCGCTTTTGCCGCTGTTCATTGCACCATATTTAAAATGTAATTTTGCCATATTTTACCTCTACCCTACCCTGTTTGTTTTTCACCTCTGTGATACGTCTACTATAGCGCTTTTGTTTATTTTAGGCAATAAAAAATCTCGCCATTTGGCGAGATTTTGTTGGATACTTTTATCTATAGAGCGGCTTCGACTGCTGCCCATTCGGCATCAGGGTTGTCGGCAGGTACGATGATTGTTACTTGGTCGCCTACTTCTATCTTGAAGTATGTAACACTGGCAAGTAATATGCGATATTCGCGGGCACTTGCCTCGACATAGTAAGCACCGTCGTGTTGGACTAATGTTCCGATGATTTGGCGTCGTTCAATTGGTCCGATTTGCTTGTAGATGAAGCTGCCGTCGTCAACTATAGTTAGTTTTAGGATGTCGCCTTCAACTAGTTTTGATTTACTGGCGTAATTGGCTGGTACTGGATATTCTTTGCCATCTGGTCCGGCCATTTTTTGGCCATCAAATATACCTTCAACTATTTTGCCGTTAACGTCTTCGTTGTGGCTGGTTCGTGGTGTTAGTACAGTTCCATCTTCGCCGATGATACTGATTAATAATTCCTTAGCGGCTGCTAGGTTTGTTTCGGCCTCTTGAATAAGAGAATGTAAACGCTTTACTTGTTTTTCTGGTAATTCAGACATGGTTACTCGCAATTTCCTTTTGTCTATTTTTGTAGTGATATTACCTTATATATACCAAGGTATGGTGGATATGTCAATACTATCTCCTTCTTTTGCAATCAAAAGATTCGCTGTACAGCGAAAAGAATTCTGGTACGGCTTCGCCACGCGTAGAAACAACAAGTATTTTTTCTTGATTGTCTGCGGAAACTCGCGCCTGACATATGTTG
>JBBRXL010000064.1:0-2912 GCA_038248455.1 Saccharimonadales bacterium (SeqCode) | reverse complement strand
TATTTACTCTTTATGACACATTCGGTTTTCCTGTGGAGCTATCTGCAGAAGAAGCTTTCAAGCGAAACATAGAACTTCCAGATGACTGGCGCGAGCAATTCGACGCTAAGATGGCCGAACAACGCTTACGCTCGCAAACCGCCGCCAAGGGAGCATTCAAAGGTGGTCTAGCCGGTAGCGACGAGATTCACAAGAAATATCACACCGCCACACACCTGATGTATCAGGCGCTTCGCGACGTTCTAGGTGACCACGTAGTGCAACACGGTAGTAATATCACCGAAGAACGGCTACGTTTCGACTTTTCTCATCCTGAAAAAGTTACTCCTGAGCAAATTAAAAAAGTTGAAGATATTGTGAATGAGCAAATCGCTAAAGACCTCAAGATTAGTTATGCCGAATATCCAACAGAAGAGGCTCGTAGAGAGTTAGGCGCTCTTGGGCAATTCGGTGACCGATACGGCGATAAAGTAAAAGTCTACAAAATGATTGCTGACGGCGAAGGAAAGCCGTTTAGTTTTGAAATATGTGGTGGTCCTCATGTTGATCATACGCATCAGCTTATCGATGGTGGCAAAAAATTCAAGATTATAAAAGAAGAGTCTAGTTCTGCGGGTATCCGTAGGATTAAGGCTGTACTCGACTAGCTGTTTAACGCTCGTTCGTCAAGCTAACTAAGTCTAAGGTTGTCTAGCTCCGCATGGAATACGCCCAAGGCTACTTGGTCTTCTAGGTCGGCTTCAACAAACTCACTCATTACCGAATTTGGAATCCTATTTGGACTAGATATTGTGACAAATCCTCCCGCTCTTTCTATAGGGTCCTGTCTTCTTTTGGGTCTAGGTAAACTGGTTACTCCGTAAGTATAAGATTTTTTAAACTGAACACCTTCAATGTCATGACTTGCCGTTACCGTTAAGGCGTGTTCTTTTGAATATCCTCTATCTCTTACGGAAAGAATGGTAGCTTTCTCTGCAATATAATCACCAGATCCAACTATCGGTTCCCTAACGCCAAAACGTATATACGATTCTTTTTTGCGAGCTTTTGCAAACAAGAAGTTGGCAACTATATAAGCAGTTTCTAGGCCGTTAAGAGCGTCTTCGTTAAATAGGCTTTCCGGGACATTTTGTCCCATAAGTAGAAACTGTAGCTCGTATAGCATGTCTGAATTACTCATTCTTGCTTCTGATTTAAGTTTGTCTCGAGGGGAATATCTTTCCCATGATTCACCGTTTCCAGTCAATACGTACCTCTTTGGTGCTACATTACCCGAGCTATCCGATACTGATATAGAAGCAGCACCGAGCCCGAGATTTTGAGCCGAATAGGCCAAGGACATCATTAGCCTGTGGTTTCTTGCATATGTTGTAGGTGTTAAGTCTATTCCGAGTAGACTTAACTCAGTTAAGTCTGGTACGGCCACTTTACTGTTAGTAAGTTCATTTCCGACGTTAATAACTCTTTGCGCCAAAAAAGGCTGCTCTAGATGTTCTAGAGGTAACTCTTTGCGCACTCTACTTCCAGGATTAGATTCTTGAGGTGTACTAATCATCTTTTTATTATACCACAAATCATCATAAAATACAATATCTGTAGCCATAAGCTCGTTTAGGGTATAATGGACATAACTATGGTATTTAAAAAACTTCGATCACATAAAAACGAAAAAACAGATGATTATATCGTTGCGCTTGATATTGGTACAGAGTTTGTTAAAGCTCTGATATCCAAAATTGATGGCGAAAATCTTGAGATTGTTGGTGTGGGTCGGGCTCGACAGGGTCTTAGTGATATGCACTCTGGAGCTATATCAGATATATCCGGAGTTGTGCGTAACTGTGAAGACGCCCTAGCAGATGCCGAAGATCAGGCTGGACTGCAGGCAAAACGTGTCGTTATCGGTATAGCTGGTGAGCTAGTTATCGGAGTTACGAACACTATTCGCTACCGACGACCTCAACCAGATCGTCCACTTGACGCGGCAGAAGTGGAATTTATTATAGAAAAAGTTCAAGAAAGAGCTCAAAGTAAAGCTCAAAAACAGATTGCACTTGAGACCGGTAATGATGAAGTTGAAGTCAAACTAGTGAACAGCGCTCTTGTTAGCATCCATATAGATGGCTACAAAGTAAGCAATCCTATCGGTTTCCAGGGACGAGATGTTGCGGTTCAGATATACACTGCCTTTGCGCCGATGGTGCACATTGGAGCTCTCGAACGAGTAGCTGACGAATTGTCTCTAGAATTAATGGCTGTAGCTGCCGAGCCTTTTGCGGTTAGTCGAAGTGTACTTGGAAATGATGCAGGAAACAGCTTTACGGCTATCCTTGCCGATGTTGGTGGTGGTACCACGGATATAGCCGTCGTGAATGACGGTGGAGTAGAGGGCACGAAAATGTTTGGCATCGGTGGACGAAGCTTTACGCATACTATCTCTAGCGAGATGGAACTATCTTACGACGATGCCGAAAAATTAAAGGTGAATATTGATCGCGAACAAATCAAGCCGTCAGTTGCCAAAGATGTAAATGCGGCCATAGATAAGACATTAGATGTTTGGATAGCTGGAGTCGAATTAGCCCTAAGTGAGTTTGACTCGGTTGATCATTTGCCAAATCGTATCTTACTATGTGGCGGTGGCGCCAGCCTTACTAAGCTTGTCGATGCTCTCAAGTCTGAAGCTTGGCAAAAAGATCTACCATTTACAAAGAAACCGTCGGTTCATTATATTAAACCCGAAGACGTGCTCGGTATAACTGATTCGACCGGCGATGTTACGGATCACACGTTTATCACCGCCATGGGATTACTAAGGGTTGGATATGATACAATTGTGGGCAGTGGAGAAGATGATTCTATCAAGGAAAAATTGAATCGGATGCTTAGAATATAGATATGAATAAAGATAT
>JBBRXL010000063.1:0-2996 GCA_038248455.1 Saccharimonadales bacterium (SeqCode) | reverse complement strand
TTCAGATATATTTACAGAAAACGAGAAACTTGAACCAATTCGGGCTGGTTTTGGGAGAGGCCTAAAAAAAGCCGGTGGTTTAAACAAAAATATCGTAGCACTTTGTGCCGACCTTACTGAGAGTACTCAGATGCATTTATTTCGTGATGAATTCCCAGATAGATTTATAGAAATTGGTATAGCCGAGCAAAATCTAGTGACGGTCGCGGCTGGGCTCGCTAGAGCGGGTAAAATACCTTTTGCTAGTAGTTACGCCGCCTTTAGTCCCGGACGAAACTGGGAACAAATTAAGACTACCGCCGCCTTGAACAATCAGCCGGTCAAAATTATCGGTTCGCACGCAGGCGTTAGTGTTGGTCCTGACGGCGCAACTCATCAAATGCTAGAAGACATCGCGATTATGCGCGTGATTCCAAACATGACAGTGATTGTACCTGGTGACAGTGTTGAGGCCGAAAAGGCAACTCTAGCAATGGCTGAAAATGGTAAACCGACCTATATGCGTCTGGCTCGTGAGAAATCTCCAGTATTTTCTGTCGAAGAGTCGCCATTTGAAATAGGCAAAGCTTATGTACTTCGCGATGGACGCGATATCACACTACTTGGTACGGGAGCCTTATCTTATAAACTACTAAAAGCAGCCAATATTCTGTCAGAACAAGGGATTGACGCCGAAGTTGTTCATGTACCAACCGTCAAACCACTAGATAATGAAACTATCTTGAATAGCGTCCGTAAGACTGGTCGGGCCTTAACTGCCGAAGAAGCTCAGGCTGCTGGAGGTTTTGGTGGTGCGGTTGCTGAACTATTATCAGATCAACTACCTACACCACTAAAAAGAATTGGAATGCAAGATAGGTTCGGTGAGAGTGGTGAACCCAATGAGTTGCTCGATTTCTTTGGATTTACTGGTGAAAAGATGGTTATTGAGATCAAGAATTTTGTCGAAAATACTCCAAAATATCATCAATAACATTAAAACCAGTAACGGTGTTATAATATAAGCAAAAGCAATATACTTTAGGGGGCTACATGGGTTTGACGATTAACGAAATACGAACAAATACTACAAGGGCTCGACATTTAATGCAGCGTAGTCGATCACAAGGTTTTGCAGTCGGAGCCTTTAATATTGATAACCAGGAGACTTTGATAGCTATAGCTCGTGCTGCCCAGAAGCTTAATGCGCCCGTCTTGGTGGAAGTTAGTGATGGTGAAGTTAAGGCTATTGGACTTCAGAATATACGGGATATGGTAGATAACTATAGGCTCGAGTATGGTGTTGAGATGTATATTAATCTTGACCATAGCCCAACGGTTGAGGATTGTAAGCGCGCAATTGATGCTGGTTTTGAATTTATACATATTGATATATCTCAGGCTAATCATGACGCCACCGAAGAGGACATTATTAAAAAGACTAAAGAAGTTGTAGATTACGCTAGTTTTACGGGTGCGTTAGTCGAGAGTGAGCCTCATTATTTTGGAGGATCATCAAACGTTCATACTGAGAGCATTGATTATGAAGAGATTAAGAAAACCTTCAGCACGCCAGAAGGCAGTCGCTCTTTTGTCGAAGCCACTGGCATAGATACCTATGCCGCAGCAATCGGAAATCTTCATGGTAAATACCCTGTTCCAAAAGAACTTGATCTAGAGTTACTTCAAAGGGTCCGCGGGGCAATAGATTGTCAGATTAGTTTACATGGAGGTAGCGGAACACCCCTGCACTACTTCGAAGAAGCCGCCAAGATAGGGGTTAGTAAGATTAATATCAATAGTGATATGCGGTATGCTTTTCGAAAAGAACTTGAAAAAGTATTGGCTGATAATCCAGATGAATATGCGGTCGTTAAATTAATGCCTCAGGTCTATATAGCCGTACATACTGTAGTTGAAGAAAAGATTGCTGCTTTCGGAAGTGCCGGAAAGGCAGTTCTTTAAAGTGAAGTTACCAACAATTATCACTATAGGCAAGGCGACCCAAGATGTTTTCTTGCAAAGTTCGGCTTCGTTCACACCACATGAGAGTAAGGGTGTGATGTATGAGCAGCTTCCTCTGGGTCAAAAACTAGTTCTTGATAACGTTATATTCGCCACTGGCGGTAATGTTACTAATGCTGCCGTGACTTTTGCTCGTCAGGGACTTCATAGCAAGTATGTTTGGGCAATTGGTACGGATGTGGCTAGCCAGGCAATTCGTCATGAACTTGATAGTGAAGGTGTTGACACCAGCGCTGTAATACAGCGCGACGACTATCGATCGGCTTACTCGGTTATACTATTAGCAAATACTGGTGAACGAACAATCTTAAACTATAGTGGCAACAAATTTAGTGAGCATGATGATCTAATTGACTTTTCTGTACTAGAAACTGCCGATTGGGTATATCTATCATCGCTTGGGAATATGAATCTGTTAGAACAAGTGATTTCAAAGTGCGCCGAACATGGCATTAAGGTGATGCTTAATCCTGCTAGCGTTGAACTAGAGGAAGTTGAAAAATTACGAAGCCTGTTAGAGGATGTTGAGGTTTTGGTTGTCAACAAAGAAGAGGCTCAGCAGATAGTTGAGGGGCAAAGTCTCGAAGAATTGGCGAGACATATCAATCACTACTGTCCGGTTGCTATTGTTTCTGACGGACCAAACGGCGCAGTACTCAGCGACAGCCAGACTGTGGTTACGGTCGGTATGTACGAAGATGTTCCCGTGGTTGATCGTACTGGTGGTGGTGATGCTTTTGGTTCTGGTTTTTTGAGTCATTGGTCGTTGGGCAAGAGCTTAAGTGATGCGGCAATATTCGCCAGCGCTAACTCAACTTCTGTGGTGACTCAAATTGGTGCCAAAGCAGGTATTCTGCATAAAGGTGTTAAGCTTCATGATATGCCGCTAAGTGAGAAAAAGTTTTAGTATGGCAAAGTTTCTACAAAAATTACTAGAAATCGATGAGCCGATGTTTAGTGTTGGGATTCATAATCTAGAAAAGGCCACTGGG
>JBBRXL010000062.1:0-3096 GCA_038248455.1 Saccharimonadales bacterium (SeqCode) | reverse complement strand
TACCAATTTTGGTACCGATAAGTGCTTTCATGCCCTTTTGCTCCCACTTAAAATTCTTGGTGGAAGGCAGTATCTACATCTGTTAGACTTACCAATTCACCAAGAATAGTTATTATTTTCGTAATAAGTTACTCGGCAATATTATCACACTATCTGTTAACAGTCAAGATTATAGATGTGAATTAACTATTAAATAATCGGATTTGTTCGCTTAGTAGTATGTTAGTTTTGGTTAGTTGGACGTGGAAAATGTCTTGCTTTTTTGTTATCTCCAGACGCAGGTCAATTATTGCTTGTCGAGCTTTATTAAAAGCGGATTCATCTTGGTTGTTATCGGCATCCTCGAGCTCTTGCCAAGAAGTTGCATAGCGAGTCATTAGGTCTGTAACGGCTTGTTTCTCGTCTTTGATAATATCGACTGTTTGATAGTCAGCGTACTTGCTTGATATATCAACCCAGTAAGCGGCTTGGTCGTGAACTGTACTTGCTTTTGGTGTATCGCTTATGATTTTAGAGAGGTCGCTGTCGGCTTTAATTATTCCAACTGATTGATCAGAGGTTCTGATGATATTATCTATTTCTACTTGTTTTGACGTACATGTTTTTACTAGTCTCATCGATGAAGATAATGGGTCATTTTTATCCAGATTGCATAGGTTTAATTTGATGTTTTTAATAGCTAAGGTGTAATCATTAATAGCTAATATTTTCTGGTCGTGAGATAGCTTGTTGTCAGAAATTGCTCCGTTTAATGCTATAAGGGCCACAGATAAACTGTTTTTTGACTTGACGACCGACTTGGTTGCTTGTGTATAAACATACCAAGTAGTTGCCGACGCGAGGAGTAAAAGAGATATCACGATAATGATAACGGACTTAATATTAAGGTGCTTTTTATGGGTTTTTTTCATAACCTACTACTCCAAAGTTCCCCGGCAAGTGGCCAAGCATTGAACGTACAACCTTGTAAATCGATAGATTGCTGTTGCATCAGCGGAGCGGGTTGACCGGCACCAGAACAGTTCAGGTGATCATGGCCGAGCCAATGACCGACTTCATGGTTTATCACCATATGGCGATAGTCTCGTAGGCTTCCTCCAGCACCGTTCCAGGTCGTCGTAGCTCCAAGCCATCGATCTTGGTTGATTATCACGCTTGTTCCTACTCGACAGCTCCAAAGCACGCTACAGCCTGTTACAGAAAAGCTTGTCATCGAAGAAGCCTCAGATAGATATAGCGAGAAGTCACCGCCACTATCAACTGCGCGGAATTCGACGCCCAACTGACTCCAGCCCCTAGGGTCGTTTAATGTTTCACCTACTTGTGATTTAAATTCTTGAATGTTGGCATCAACATTGCCTCTAGTTTTTATATCGTATGTAAATATGATTTTTGGCTTCATCCAATTTGGGTCATTTATGGTAGGTTCGGGCAATGAGGCAAGTTTATCGCCAAATATCAGTAGTTGTTCGGCGCCACAAACTGACTCTGATACGCTACAGCTAGCGTTCTGGGCCTTTGTCACACCTGAAAGAGATACAATCAAAACTGATATACCGACAATAACAAAAGAAATTATTTTTAAACCAGAGATCATAGCTACAGTATAGCAATATCAGTCTAAATTATCATTACGCTTGTGTTTAATCATCAACTTCGGCATAATGGTCAATATAAATTATAAAAGGATTAATAATGCCTGTATCAAAAAAACCTACGAAGAAAACAGTTACAAAAAAACCCGTCAAAAAGGCTGTAAATAAAAAAACTAAAGTTGCAAATGTTGATGCGTACGAAAGCTTTAAGCTAGGTAAAGAAATACAGCCTTTTTGGTCATTTAATGTTACTCGACAAACAAAATATTGGATCATCTTACTCTTGTTCATAACAGTTCTACAACTTGTTATAATTTATAGAGGTATCGAAGCTCTGAATATAATTGATTCTATATCAAAATAAAAATTTCTTCATATTAAATATAGCCCTACTTGAGGGCTATATTTATTATATTATCTTAGACTACATTCGGATTTCGGCGTCAACACCAGCTGGAAGGCTGAGGTTTTGTAGACTGTCGATAGTCTTTGGAGTAGCGTTAGTAATGTCGATAAGACGTTTGTGTACGCGCATCTCGAAAGCCTCACCACCCTTTTTGTAGACGTGCGGTGACTTCACTACTGTGAAAGTACTACGACGCGTAGGTAGTGGCACTGGGCCAGCTATGCTAGCACCAGTACGGATAGCCGTGTCAATAATTTGTTTTGCTGATTGGTCGATCACTTTGTGATCATATGCTTTGAGGCGAATACGAATACGTAGACCGCCCTCTGTTTTTGCTTCTGCCATGATGGCTCCTTTTCGCTGTACAGCGAATGTTATACCGTAACCTCTGCTCGAATCGTATTGCTGGGCACTTACGTCTGACTGAGTTGTCGATATGATTATTTAATACTAAACAACTTTACCACTGTAATTGAATAATTTCAAGTCGTGGGAATGTAGCGTGTGATTATGTAATCAAAATACCCCTCGAGATGAGGGGTATTTTTAAGTTTTCAATACTATTTACGAAATACTATCTACAAACTACTATTTTGTAATCTTAGTAACAACACCAGCACCGACAGTACGGCCACCTTCACGGATAGCGAAGTTTAGACCTTGCTCCATAGCGATTGGGGCTAGAAGCTTAACTGTAAATGTAAGTGTGTCGCCAGGGATAACTAGCTCTTTGTCAGCTGGAAGTTCAACTTCACCAGTAACGTCAGTTGTACGGAAGTAGAACTGTGGTTTGTAACCCTTGCTGAAAGGAGTATGTCGTCCACCTTCTTCTTTCTTTAGGATGTAAACTTCAGCTTCAAACTCGGTGTGTGGAGTGATTGAACCTGGTTTAGCAAGTACCTGTCCACGTTCGATTTGTTCGCGCTCAATACCACGAAGAAGTAGTCCAGCGTTGTCACCAGCTTGTCCTTGGTTAAGGTTCTTTTTGAAAGCCTCAATACCAGTTACAACGGTGTTCTGCACCGGGTGAATACCAACGATTTCAACTGGGTCGTTAATCTTAACGATACCTTGCTCGATACGACCAGTAGCAAC
>JBBRXL010000061.1:0-3111 GCA_038248455.1 Saccharimonadales bacterium (SeqCode) | reverse complement strand
GCGCCATTTCGTGGTAAAGTAAACGAGCCAGCGTTTGTGAAAAATATAGCAGAATTTCACGCTAAGCTAAGGGTAATCACTCTCGAAGAGATATCCATAGCTACTTTCGCAAACGCCCATGCGTTATTCGCAATCTAAAAACAAAACAATAAATAGCATCAAACTTTATGAGGTGAACTCGATTCATGTTTCCAAAAAATATCGAAGAATTTATACCACCAGTCGGTCCACATATGATGGATACTGTTGATGGTAAGCAATTTTCTGAAGTGTCCAACCCAGATACTTTCAAGTATATTAGCAAGCGTGAAGAACTTGATCTTGAGATGCTTGAGCGCCGCCGCCTATTAAAAGAAATCTTAGCTTTGAGCTCTGAAATCCATTCTGCGCGAACATTTGATATCGATAGGCGCCTAGACGAATCAATGCGTAACCGAATCAGGCATGTAATCACTTCTTTTTTGAGCGGAAATTTTAACCTTATTATGAGTTTCGACTCTGAAAAATTGAAGGATAACATTACTAGAAATGTGATGGATCAGGAAGTTACAGTCGGTTCCATGATATTCAAAGATTCTGATGCCGAAGGTTCGCATACCGTATTCGTCTCACATGACCGCGTCGATGAGGTTTTTTGGCATTTTGAGTTTGAGCAAATCGATGCAAAATCAGTCACAACTCGATATGTTATTGGTGAATACGATATTCGCAAGACTACCGACGCTCAACAGCCTCAAATCGTTGGAAAGCAAGAGTTACTAAACTTGCGCAATAGCGTAGCAATGATACACAATATATTGAGTCGCGGTTTGTATGAAGATTCTCTCAGGTCTGAGTTCGACTTAGCCGCTTAACTGCTATAATAAGTAGAGTGAAAAACGAGTTTATTTATCTTGACCACGCCGCGGCTACACCTGTTGATAGCCGAGTTCTTGGCGCTATGCAGCCGTACTTTAGCGATTATTTTTACAACCCTTCAAGTCCTTATGCGCCAGCCGTAAGAGTTCGCCAGATTTACGAAGAAGCCAAGCATCAATTGGCTCAGCAGATTGGCGCAAGTCGGGATGAGATAATAATTACTGCCGGCGCTACTGAATCTATCAACCTGGCGTTTAGCTCAGTATCTGGACATGTGATAACTTCAAATATCGAACATCATGCGGTGCTAGCGGCCGCCGCTAAGCACGACTCCACATTTGTTCCATCTGACGACAAAGGCATGATATCACCAAAATCTATCGCCGATGCTATAAAAGAGAACACATCACTTGTTTCGATAGCCCTTGCCAATAACGAGCTCGGCACAGTTCAGCCGATCCGCGATATCGCCCAAGTAGTAAAAGCCGAACGCCAAAAAAGGTTACAAGAAGGCAATCATAATCCAATCTATCTATACTGTGACGCATCTCAGGGTATCGGTCAGGTTGACTGCAACGTCGCCCGTCTTGGCCTGGATATGCTAACTGTTAATTCTGGCAAAATATACGGCCCCAAGCAAGTTGGGCTTCTTTGGACGGCTTCGGGTGTTCGAGTAGAGCCGATGATTGTCGGTGGTGGTCAAGAACGAGGTCTTAGGAGCGGTACCGAAAATGTGGCTGGAGTTGTTGGGTTTGCTAAAGCCTTGAGTTTAGTGACCGAGCATCGTAAGCACGAGTTTGAAAGATTAACAGAACTTCGAAATAAGCTTGAGTCGCAGCTAACTACGGCATTTCCTGAGGCTACCGTGTCGGGACACCGCAAACACAGATTGGCCGGTCACTTACATATCTCATTTGCTGGCATTGACGCCGAGAGGTTGATATTTTCATTAGAAAATAGAGGAGTTCTGCTAGCTACTGGTAGTGCTTGCGCTGCCAACAAGGGTAATCGGTCGCATGTCTTAACGGCTATCGGGCTTATTGACGAGCTGGCTGACGGTAGTCTCAGAATAACTCTTGGGCATCTAAATGACGCCGATAATGTTGAGCGAGCTGGCCATATAATCATCGAAGAAATCACAAAAGAATACGATAGGATTGGCCAATGATTAGGATTATTATCATACTAGTCGTAGCTGCTCTGTCGATAATCGGTATTACTAATTTTCTATCGCCAAACGACACCGCAAGATGCAACGGCGTAATTAGTGGCGTATCTCCGTGCCAGACTGTCGATGCTATCGTGGCCGTAAGTGGTGGTGACACCAACGCTAGGACTGATGAAGCGATAAATCTATACAAGAATGGTTGGTCTGACAAACTCATTTTTTCTGGAGCCGCCCAGGACAAGACCGGACTAAGTAACGCCGCTGCTATGCGCCTTAGGGCCATCAACGCCGGTGTTAGCGCCAGTGTAATTTACATAGATGAATATTCAGAGAACACCAGACAGAACGCCGAAAATACTAATTCTATATTTAGAAAGTTAGACATAAAGGGCGCTATTCTTGTTACTTCTGCCTATCATCAACGAAGGGCTAGTATAGAATTCGAGAAACGAACGTCGGTGGACATCATTAATCATCCAGTCTTAAGTGATAAGGATTGGTCTGCTTGGTGGTGGTTGACGCCACACGGTTGGATTCTATCCATGGGTGAATTGATCAAGATAGTCGCTTTGAACTTTGGGGTTGGGCGGTGAGTAAAGTATACGTAGGTATGAGCGGTGGCGTGGATTCTTCACTTACTGCCGCGCTTTTAGTGGAGCAAGGTTACGACGTTACAGGCGTTTACATGAAGAACTGGACTCAAGATTTACCTGGTATGCGATGCCCATGGGCTGATGATTTGGCTGATGCCAAAAGAGTTGCCGTGCAGCTTGGGATTGATTTTAAGGTTTTTGATTTCGAAAAAGAGTACAAACAAAAAGTGGTCGACTATATGATTGATGAGTACAAGGCTGGTCGTACGCCAAACCCAGACATTATGTGTAACCAAGAGGTTAAGTTCAAGCTTTTTCTCGAAGCGTCTCTAGAGGACGGCGCCGATATGATAGCGACGGGGCATTACGCCAGGGTCTCACACTATCAAACTAGCTTTGATGGAACCGCGGGTCCTGCCGCTCGGTCCGCCCCTGATTTTAGTTCGATTACAAACGTAAAATCGGGTGCCACCCCGCCTCGCGTCACCCCCG
>JBBRXL010000060.1:0-3162 GCA_038248455.1 Saccharimonadales bacterium (SeqCode) | reverse complement strand
TTTTAGATATTAGTCGTGAATTTGATGGTACTGCAGAAATAATTGATGGTTCAAGAATCGAACTAAACCAACTTCCGGATTTGCTCATGGGTGCAACGCTATTTGCCGATAAGAGGCTGGTAATAATACGAAATTTATCAGAGAGCAAAGAAGTTTGGACCAGATTACCAGAATGGCTTGGACGGATATCTGATGATATCGAACTGGTTTTAGTCGAAAATAAATTGGATAAACGAACAAGTACGTACAAAGAGCTCAAAAAGCAGGTAAATTATATCGAGATGAATGAGTGGTCGGATCGGGATTATGGACGAGCCGAGACTTGGCTGGCGGACGAGGCGAAGGGCCGAGGTATGGTAATCGATCAAAAACTTATTCAGTATATAGTAAACCGCGTTGGGCTGAACCAGTGGGAGCTATCGTCGGCGCTCGACAAGCTGTCGCTGCTAGATGATATAAACCAAGAAGTGATCGAACAGCACATCGAGCCTGGCTACTCTGAGAACATATTCAACCTATTCGAGGCGGCTCTGGGTGGCGATAGCGCTAGGGTGGATGATATGTTGTACGTTCTGGAAAAATCTGAAGACCCATACAAGTTATTTGGGCTACTGTCGGGGCAGGCATTTCAGTTCGTGGCTCTGGCGTTTGGGGATTCGCCGAGCAGTGTTGCAAGTGATATTGGCGTTCATCCCTACGGTCTTACGAAACTATCAAAGCACCTTATTACACTCGGCAAGGCCGGTGCTAGGAAGGTCATTAGGATTCTGAACAAAGCAGATTACGACATGAAAAACTCCCGGGCGGAGCCATGGTTTCTAATCAAAAGAGCACTTCTGGAAATATCAAATATATAAAATAACCCCGTAAGTCGGGGTTATTTAATTTGGTATGCCTATTACTTTGCTGCTGGTTTTTTAGCGGCAGGCTTCTTGGCAGCTGCCTTTTTGGCAACTGGAGCTTTTTTGGCTACAGTTTTTGGAGCAGCTTTGGTAGCAGGAGCTTTCTTGGCTGCTGGCTTGACGGCAGGAGTTGCTTTTGCGGCACCTAGTTTTACGCCGGCGGTTTTGGCAATTTTAGATAGATTGGCTTTGCGACGAGAAGCGGTGTTCTTTTTTAATAGATTCTTCTTTACGGCTGTGTCAATCTCACTTTGAGCGGCACTTAGAGTCTTGGCAGATGGCTTGGCCATAAATTCTTTGACGGCAGTCTTGATGTCTCGTTTGATACCGACGTTACGTTCGCGACGTTTGATGGTTTGTTTAGCTCTTTTGATAGCTGATTTGATGATTGGCATGTTTTTCCTTTATTCTTTAAAATTATATATACAATCAGGGGTAGATTATAAGGGAAAAACACTAATTTGTAAAGAGGTGAGTAATATATTGACTAGGATAAAACACTTATGGTATAGTTACACCAAACTCTATTAGTAGAATTAAAATAAAAACAACTAGGATCGCTATGAATGATATCAAAATAAAACAGCAGGTTATCGACAAGATAAAATCTTCAACTAATATTTTAGTTACGGTTAGCGATAGTCCGTCAGTTGACGCTTTGTCGGCGGCGCTTGGGCTTAGTTTAATGTTAAACAAGATGGAAAAACACGCCACAGCTATTTTTAGCGGCGAAGTTCCACCTGCGATTACGTTTCTTGATCCATCTAAAACTTTCGAGTCTACAACGAACAGCTTGCGCGATTTTATTATTGCTCTTGATAAGGAAAAAGCCGATCATTTGCGATACAAAGTTGAAGGCGATGTAGTTAAGATATTTATTACACCTTATAAAACGACTATCACTAGTGACGACTTGGTATTCAGCCAAGGTGATTATAACGTCGAGCTGGTCATTGCTCTAGGCGTAGAGAACCCCGATCACCTAGACGCAGCGCTTGAAGCTCATGGCAAGATACTTCATGATGCAACGGTTATTTCTGTCAGTGCGGGTGGACAAAAAAGTGATGTTGGTGGTATTGAGTGGAGCGATACTCAGGCTAGTGGCCTGTGTGAGATGTTAGCCGGGCTTGCTGATTCGCTAAAGTCTGAAAAAGATAAAACAATTTTGGATCAACAGATGGCTACAGCTTTCTTGACGGGTGTCGTGGCTGTAACGGATAGGTTTAGCAATAATTTGACATCCTCCAAAGTCATGACGGTGGCAGCTCAGCTAATGGCCGCTGGTGCCGACCAGCAACTTATCGCCGCCAAACTTCAAGAGTCCCATGAGATAAACGAAATTGATTCGACAGGCTCGAATTCAGGATACGCACCCGCTGAAGTAGATAGCTATAGTACAAGTATGAGTATTGACCACGCTGATACTAGCGGTACGTTAGACGAGCTTGAGAAAAGCGTTAATGCTCATCACGAAACAGTCGTCGAATTGGACTCCAGCACCGATGATGAAGTGGCTTTAGACCAACCTAATATTGATACACCGAACTACGAAGCGCTACCTGTATCGGGCGCAGTATCTAACGCTTATGGAGTAGAGCAGGACGAACTGTCAACGGATACAAATCTTACTCCGCAGATAATAGCCGATGTTGTAGCACCAGCCGCCGATAGCATGACGTCCGAACCATCATTTGGTGGTACATTGAATGCGACAGCCGATCAAGCCCAGGACGATGCTCATCGTGAAGATATGGATAACCAGAATAAAACTATTCTAACTCACGCTTACCTAGGCGATACGCCCACCTACGACGCACCTATAAATGGCGCTACTCAGACAGATAGTGAAGAAGTGTCGAGCGATATATTTGCAGGATCATCTCCAAGTTCTAGCCCGGCCGCTCCAATAGACGCTTACGCTCAGACTGCAACAGACACTATCGACAATATGACACCGCAAGATGCTATGTCTCGACTCGACAAGACCATCACTCCTCCTTCGTCGATTGTCTTACCTCAGCCACCGCCATTACCTGACTTTTCTGCATTACCACCACCTCCACCAGTTGTAGATGCGGTATATGCACCAGACCCTGCTTTGACGCCTACCCCAGAGGTATTAGACGATAGTTTGATCCAGACTGATACAACCATGCCACCTCAGCCAACTAGTAGTGCGCCGGGCGAGTACAGAATACCTGGTCAATAAATAAATCGCCGAGTAAGTCTCGGCGATTTTTAGTATACTGGTGAAATATGA
>JBBRXL010000059.1:0-3195 GCA_038248455.1 Saccharimonadales bacterium (SeqCode) | reverse complement strand
CCGTTTATGAAATCCTCAACAAACTGTGTCTGAGCGGTTGTTTCACCAGACTGGTTGCGTGGGTAGCCCACCACCAGCACATCAGCTTGCTCGGTACTAAGTAATTTCAATATAGTTTCATTTATAGAGTCGTCAACTTCAAGCGTATCAAAAGGTACAGCAATCTTGATAGACGTATCGGCCACGGCCACACCTATTCTTTTTTCACCGACGTCTAGACAGACAATGTTTTGCTTATTCATGCTGAATATTGAACTCAACTGATATCTTGTTGATGTCGCTCGGTACCTTGGTTACCCAGAAGTACGAAAACTTCACATCAACACTATCAATACCAGGAATAGCCACTAGAGTTGATTGAACCTCGCCGTATATCTTGCCCTTGACTTGTTCCTTTATGTCGGACTCGTTGATACTAGGTCCGATTTGACCCGTACTTATTATCTTTACCGTGATTGACGCGTCGGTTTTGCTATAGTTTTGTAATTTTACAGTGTCTATGCCATCGCTATATATTTTCTGATTGGCCGTACCAGCGAGTTGCTTGTTGATGTTTTCTTTTAGAAATGCCTCAACGTCAGCTTTTGGAAGAGCGGTCATAATATAGGTCGTAGTAGCAGTTAGTCTCGCCTTGCCGTCTGTTGACTCGGCGTCTACTGCTGGTGTAGAAACTGGATCGGCATTAACAACCGTCAGACTATCCTCAATCACTATCTCACCTGTTGCAAACTTTGCCATTAATTCTTTTTTCACGGAAGCATCTGTCTGAGCCTTAAATTTTGTTGTTGCAGTTTGAATATCTGTAGCAGTTACAATAGCTGCGATTCTCGAAGTACCTCCGACCATAACACTCCCCTCAGAGCTTATACCTGCCACGTCGGAAGAATAAGAACGAGCAGATATATTATACTTTTCGCCCGGACCAGCAGCTGAAACATTAACAGTAGCTGAGTCCTGGATCAAACCACCTGGGCCAACTTGAGTACCTTCTAAAGTTGCCGATTGGGTGCTGAAATAAACCAAGTCGCCATTTGTAAATGACGTACCCGACGGAACCGTCAAAGGCAGACTTGAGTATGATGTCCTCTGAATAGTCATAGTACCAGATGCTTTATTACCAAGATCTTTTTGACCTGTCGCTGTAAAATCTACAAAATTATCTTTTTTAAGTTCTTGAGAGACAGATTGGATTATGCCTTTTGCGACATCGGTCTAAGCGTTTCCAACTAAGGTCACGGTCGAACTAACAGATGCCGGTGAAGTCTTGGCGGTAATAATAACTCTAGCAGCTGGAGCGAAAACATTAGCCCAGATAAGAAATACTATGAAAAGAACTCCCGCAGCAGCAATCAAGAAAAACTTTTTCCTGAATTTACCAAAGTTTGGAACCTTGATGCCACTAGATTTCTTGGCAGTATCTGATTTTGACTTGACATCTTTTGAGGCCGACACATCGAGCGTCGAATCGTCAATGTCGATTGATTCGATCTCATTATCTGATAGAGCTTCTTCTTTGGCAGACCTCTTCGACAAATCAACATGTTGACCAACCGAAAGCATTGAACCGTCGATAATATCATCACCTTCGTCAACGTCAATAGCCGTAAGTTCGGCAAGTTCTGGCTTGCTTTGCAGATTCTTAGCTACTGGTATGCCGGCCGAGGCGGAGAGAGCGACCAATGCTTGGTTGTTGGTAATAATTACCAAGCGCTTGTGACTAGTATTAGCCATGCGGTTCAACAGACGAAGGTTGACGGCGCTCTGCAATATACCAGTGTGCTTTGGCGGTACGATGGCGATTATTTTCTCGTTACTAGCCTTAATCTTACCGATAATAGCGGTAATGTCATCTTCGACGTCAATGTAAATAATATCTTTATTCATAACTATATTCTAAGCATCCGATTCAACTTTTCCTTGATAGAATCATCTTCTCCACTACCAATAATTGTATCATATCCGACCCTTAGTAGGCCCATGGCTGTGATGAACGTATGATCGGTGACATCGCCTGTTGAGTCAGTTATACCCAGGACGTCTTCGGGTTTGATGTATTGGACAGACGGCTTCTTGGTAAACGGTAACTCTTTGTGCCAAGCCTCTGTCTTTAATACATCGACTAGTTTAGTCAGGCTAGCACCACCACCACACAGTAAAATACGGTTCGGCAAATGATCAACCGAGTCAAACTCGCTGAGTGCCAGCTCAACGCCAGCTATCCAAACATCAAGCGTCTTGTCGATGGCGGCATTTACGTCCTTGGCTACTGTTGGTTTTATCTGCTCATGGTCGATGTTGACCTTTAATTTTTCGGCATCTTCATACGATAGTTCCATTTCACTTGAAATAGTACGCGTGAAGCTTCGCCCGCCGATACCAAACATTTTGGTTCCTTCGACACCACCGTCGTTGACGACTGCAATATCTGTAGTACCGCCACCCACATCGGCAAGTATAGCCGTGAAGCTACTGCCGGCTTCATTGCCAAGCACACTGCGACTTACTGCAAAAGGTTCCGCGGCAACAGCCATAAGTTCGAGCGATAGCTCGTCGGCCACGCGCTCTAAGGCCCCGATATGGACCATTGGCGCAAAGGCTGTATAAATCTGAACAGCCACGTCTCGTCCCTGGAAACCGATTGGATTACTGACTTTGTAGCCGTCGATATGAATACTCACCAAAGCGCTGTTTACTAACTTGACCTCGACTTCGTCGTTACCTGTCTCAAGCGCAATCTGCTTCTGGGCTTTGGTTTGGGCTCGTTCTTGAACCTTTTCAATGATAAATTCTACTTCGGCGGCATCAAGTGGACGATCTGGCTGTGGTCGACGATAACGAATCGTGTTCGTAACACCTATAACTAGCTCGCCGGCGATGCCGATAACAACTCTTTTAGCCTGTAGACCGGCTTGTTCTTCGGCGTCGGCCAGGGCGTCTTCACAGTTACGAACAACTCCAGATATGTCGGATATCGCCCCTGAATGCATATCGCTCAAGCCCTGACGAGCTCGGCCGACACCTACAATCTCTAGATTTTCACCGTCTATTTTGGCAATCAAAGCCTTTACGAACTCCGTGCCAATATCGAGCGCCACGATATAATCATCTGTTTTTTCGTTTTTGTGTGATCGAAGTCTGTTAAATACCATAGTTACGTCCATTATACCCTAAACGAGCTTATGGCTACATATATTG
>JBBRXL010000058.1:0-3213 GCA_038248455.1 Saccharimonadales bacterium (SeqCode) | reverse complement strand
GCGTTGTTTAGCGTTTCTTCTTGCAACAGATTCGGGTCGATATTCTTCAGTGCGACATTGGCTGGCACTTTGCCCTTACGGAAGCCTTGAACTTTTACGTCCTTACTAAGCTTAGCAACTGCAACTTTATGGGCATCATCAAGAGCGGCCTTATCGACAGTAATAGTTAATTGAATTTTGGTCTCGGATAGGTTTTTTATAGATGTCTTCATACTCAAACGAGTATATCAGAGATGAGCTATTTTCAAAAATCGTTCTAAGTACGTAATTTTGTAACAATATCTTCAAAAGAAAGCTTTTGCTCTTCTTGAGTTTCGGTGTTTTTCAAAGTGTAAATTCCAGAATCTACCTCAGTTTGGCCAACAAATATCATGTTGGCTATTTGTTTTTTTGAAGCAGTCCGGATCTGCTTATCAAGTTTACGTCCAGTCACATCAAGTTCCACATTCAAGCCAGCTTTTCTGAGTTCGCTTGCAAATTTATTACTAGCTCTAGAGGTATCACCAAGAGAAATAACATAGGCATCAGTTTTTGATATAAACACTGGCATTAGATTGTGCGAGTTCAAAAAATTCTCCATAGTTGTAGCACCTGGTGCCATACCTACAGCCGATATTGGCTCCGCACCAAACAAGCCGACCAAACCGTCGTAACGACCACCCCCAAATAATGAGCGATTATTATTTGGATCAGTGTCAAATACCTCAAAAACAGTTCCAGTATAATAGTCGAGTCCACGCATGAGAGTAATATCAAATGTCGCACTCTTGACGCCGGCCCTATCTAGAAGTGTAAATAATTCTTGAACCTCCAAAACTGCGCTACTATTTCGTATTTCCTCCGGAAGGTCTGCCATCGTTTTGGCACTTAATAGTTCTTTAACTCTTTCTAGACCGCTACTTGCACCATCGCCCATTATTTCACGTGCTTGATATTCAAAGTCAGTCTCAGTTATCTTGTTGCGACGATCAAATAGTTTGACCATTAAAGCCGCCTCAACTGCTCCAAGTCCTAAGTATTGTGCCATCATAAAGTTAATTAACTTACGATTATTAACCTTTATTACAAAATCCTCATCATTGGCGCCATAGGCCTTCAATATAGCGTCGGCCATTATGATTATCTCAGCCTCAGCTTCGACGTCATCAACTCCAAATATATCAACATTCAGTTGCCAAAACTCACGCTCACGGCCTCTTTGAGGGCGTTCATAACGCATAAAGTTGGCGATCGAGTATAATCTCGCCGGATAAGCCATCTCTTGACGACGTGCGGCTACAAGCCGACTGACACTAGGTGTCATCTCTGGACGTATCGCTACCACTCGCCCGCCACGGTCATCAAACGTATATGTTTGTTCGCCGGCTAGTTCTTTGCCACTTTTGGCAGCATATATTTCGAGTGGCTCCAGTATCGGAGCGCCGTATTCCTCATAACCGAAACTTTCCGAAACTTTTCGCCATACAGAAAAAATATAATTCTGGATGCGCTTATCTTCTGGATAATAGTCTCTTGAACCTTTATATGGTTGTGGTGATAGATTGCTCATGTTTTGTTCCTTATTCTTAGATTGTACCATTTTCTTCTCCTGATATTAATTATTTTTGATATATAAAAACGCCGAGGCGATTTCGGCGTTATATCTATTTCAAAGAAAAAAGTAAACTAACCGATTCGCTCCGGCGAAATATGCGTATGATGCATTTGGTTAGTTATATATTGCATACTAATATTTAAACATGCGTTTATCTAGTTATCAAGTGTTTTCAGTGATCCAACGATAGATTACGATACCGCTTGCTACACCGACATTGACCGAGCGTGTCGATCCGGCCTGCTCTATCTGCACCATCATCTTACTAGCCTCTATCATCTCAGGTGACAGTCCGGGACCTTCACCGCCAAATACCAAAATGGCGCTTGATGGCAACTTTATATCATTGAGATTCTTAGCTCCAGGTTGATTATCGATAGCAATTATTGTTTTACCTTGGACATGTTTTACAAATTCTTCAACGGTCGCATGATAATAGATATGCATATACCTATCTGTCACCATCGCGCCACGCTTATTCCAATGCTTCTTGCCAATAATGTGAACAGCGGCTAGGTTGAAGGCATTGGCATTGCGAACGATTGTGCCGATATTCATATCATGTTGCCAGTTCTCGATGGCAATCTCTAGCGGCCGACGTGATTTATCGAGATCAGTCTTGATTGCTTCAACCGTCCAGTAGCGATATTTATCTTCAACGTTTCGGCTATCGCCAAGCTCCAATAGCTCTTGGTCGTATCTGTCGTCTGTTGGCCAAGGTTTTGGATGTGGGCCAACTCCAATTATTTCTTTCATATGTAAATTATAGCTTAAAAAAGGAAAATCCCGCACTCTGTTAAGCGTGCGGGCGTCCTTTTGTGACAATAAAACTTCCTTTCAGTCTGCTCTCGGAGGAACAACGCCCCTAAATCGCATGTAAGCGGGTTTTGCAGAACGCGGCTGTTCTAGCCGTATCGTCTTGACTGCGCCTTTCCTGATCCATACAGAAACTGTCACATTATCAAACCGCGCAGTAGCAAAATGAGCATCGTGTTCGCGGTCCTTCAACTTCCAGGGCCAAACAGTAATCGAAGCGCCTGGTGGCAAGATTACGTTGGTGTCCGAAATTGCAGTCGAGTCATCACTGAATTTAAACTCAGCGCTAAGCTTGAACGTCTTGCAAGAAGTACTTCCGGCCAGAAGGCCCGAATGAGCCAGAAGCTCAATGAATTCCTCCACAGAAGAACCGTATACAACCTTGCCGATCGAAAACGACTTTGGACCAGGCATTTTGCCTCCAAGATAGCTTATTGTATTATCAAGGACTATAATATTATAGCAAAAATAGCCTTATAAGTCAATGGAGTAGACTCTAAAGATTAATCTGCAAAGTCACTAATATCGTACGACGAACGGAGACTTGAAACTAACAGTTTCAACTCATTCGACTGTTTAACACCAGGGTTTAAAGTCTGATAAGGATCGAAAATATCACGAACATCGGCGTAAAGTTTGACGACGTCTTCGTCTAGCAATCTATAGGCTGCATTTGCTTTGAGGCGACCCTCGCCACCATCGGCCACAAAGGTTCCACCGAAACTCTCAACAAGCTCGGAGTATTCACTGATAATCTTGAATACCTTTTGTTTATCGGCCACTTTAGATAGGTCCAAGATAGG
>JBBRXL010000057.1:0-3316 GCA_038248455.1 Saccharimonadales bacterium (SeqCode) | reverse complement strand
GCTACGATACTCAACCCCATCAATACTGAGAAAGTTAGCCATGGTGCGAGGAAAAACAGCCCGTCAGGTTTATTCTTCAAAACATAATATCCAGTAAGTATAAAGGCCGGAAGAACAACCGATAAATCGATTACATTAATAGGGTTAACCCATAAACCAGCTTCGACTACACCTTTAGGAATATTACCAGCAATCAACGCCGGAATAATTTCACTAAGCCAAAGTAACCCAAATAGGACACCAATGGCCATAATTGTATAAGCTGCAAATTTTCTTACGAATCCCTTCGGATATACACCTTCACGACTCCTGATGTCTTTTATAGTCAACATAACAGCGTAGGAACTGAGGCCGAGGATTGCAATATATACCAGAAATAATACGTTAAAATGGACTGCCATGGCGTAAACTATGTACGCATAGATTAAATACAGTAAAGTACCCAACCACAGGAGTGCAGCTCTGAAAGAGCCTTTATAGTACATATAGCCACAAACTAGCAAGATTGGCACCGCCAATAAGTTACCTATATCCTGACCCTTGGCTTGCATTGCCCAGTTTAGAGTCTCTTTACTGTAGATACTCGAATCTAAGAGACCATAGAAACTAGCTACCACTACTAAAACTGATATTAATAGAGACCATATAATTATAGATTTTGATACTTTGTGTTTATTCATTTTTATAGTTTACGTCTTTCGGAAGTCCAGCGCAATATAGCAATAATATAGAAAATCCAGTAGCGTGAATGCTTACTGGATAATCTGTAAAATATATGATCTTGGCTCCGGCTACTGGGCATCGGCAAGCCTCTTCCGTTTGTTCATTCTGGCAAAAGTAAACTTTTCAGAATTTCGCTGCACTCCACCGAACCATCCGCCGTACGGCGGACTCTGGTTCTCGCGCCAAGTGGCAACAGCCATAGAAAAAGCCCATCCTAACGGACGGGCGTTTTTTATGGCTCCGGCGACTGGGCTCGAACCAGTGACCTAATCGTTAACAGCGACCCGCTCTACCACTGAGCTACGCCGGAATACCCAAATCAATTTTACCATTTTATTTTGGAATAATTGATTTTACAAAAACTCGTCCATTACCTGATTTGAGACTTTTTTCTCGCTTCAGAGCTTCCGAACGAGTGGCAACTGATTCTTGATGTATCAGCTCCCACTCACCAGGAAATCTTGCAGTATATGATTTGTATATATGGCTGTTATGTTGTTCCAGCCTGATATTAATATCATCGGTTTGTCCTATATAATACTTACCTGCTTTTTTGTTATAAATAACATATATAAAATACATAGTTTTTTGCTCTACCTTCTTCGCTGTCCAGCGAAGTACAGCGAAGAGCTACGCCGGTCCGCTGTACAGCGGAACTCTTGATATTATACATTTACCCCTGTGTGCAGTCAATGACTATTGGTTGCGAAGATTTTCGAGTTGAGCAGCTAGCTCGGCTATGTTAGCCCAGCTAGCTCCGTCGGTCATGATAGTTAGCACATAATCACCAGTCGGTGAATAAACAATCGCGGCGTCATGAATTAATGCCCACAAATATCCTACCTTGTCAGCCACTACCAAGCCAGTACCTTTTGGTATACCCTGACGGTAGATATTACGCTTCATGGCATTGATTAACAGATTGCGGTCACTTTGTAGCGATAATATTTGTCCGTTATATAGGCCTACCAGTAGCGCGTTCAAGTCATCGGCCGTCGTTACGATATTATCACCCAAGAAAGAAGTATTGATGCAGCCAATTGCTCGGGCTTCGTTGGTTATATTTTTAAACCCAATTCTCACCAACATAGCATGTGCGCAGTCATTATCCGAAATAACAATCATATCATCAAAACATTTCGCCAGGTCTCGCCCACCTTGAGTCTGATCGGACCATTTCCATTCGCCCGACTCTATCCTGAGCAGAGTACTATAGGCGACATAGAGCTTAAAAGTACTGGCAGCTACAAAAGACTTGCTACCGTTATAGCTGGCGTGGCGGAAACTTCCGCTAAGTTCGGTCATATTGGCGGCATACGTTCCGGCGTGCGTATCGGCGTAATTCTGGATCAACGCCAACATACCCGTGTTGCTAGAGCTGTAGCTACGAGTATAAGCCAACCTCGGAGCGACGCTCGCCACAGCAACGCTCGGTTGAGATATTTCACCTCGCAAGTACGACTCTAGGCTGGTCAGTGTACCGCCAATATCTAAAGCCTGGCCACTGGCACCAGTTGTCTTAGAAAGTTCAACAAAATCATAAGTCGATATATTTGTAGTCCCGGCAGATACGGCGACTTTGCTGGCATAGTTATCGTTCAAATATGTCTTGGCTACTCCTGGGTCTAGGTTATACACAAGCTTTCCTGCAGCATTACTAAAGACCAGCCACTTTGTTATATCTTGCTTGCCGATTGTTTTAAGTTCGCCACCAACATTTATCGTAACTGCCTCACCTATTGCCTGTGTGACCGATTTTGCTAAAGCTAGAGCAGCGGCGTCATCAACTGCCGGCTTGGTTATATCAGCAACTACCCGAACTACGGACTTATCACCCAGAACAGGTTCGACACTCGCAAGTTTCTGCTTGACTATATCAACGTCACATTTAGCGCCGTCAATTGCTGGTACGAGTACGATACTTCCGTCCTTAACCACAAGTGAAGCGTCTCGAGGCTCGACGTCACACGACGAACCAATCTTGTCGGCGATATACTCAGCCAAAACGGCTTTATCGCGGACAATCATCGGTTCATCGTTAAAATTGTTCACGCTAAACGCCCACAATATAGATGTCGGTACTATACGAAGATACCAGGGATACAAGTCCTTGGAGATACGAGAATTATTGTCGCTAGACATGCCCAGACTACTAGCGGCCGGACTGTCAAACTTATGATCGTTAAAAAATATCGATATTTTTGAATCGTTATAGTTTTTGTCTAGACTTTTAACCACATCGCCTTTGGTCCAAGCCCCATAGTTTAGTCCGTCAACACTCGCAAAAGGCAGCATACGGTCGCCAGGATAAAACACCTGAAGCAACATTAAAACGCCTAATAAAATAGTTCCAGCAATAATAATTAGTTTCTTGTTGGTTAGTTTGCGCTTTTCGACAAATGATCTCCACCGCTTCAACATCTTGTCATCTATTATAGCTTAGTTCTATGATTATAAACTGATAAGCGAGCCTTCATGGCTACATGTGCCTCCTCAAGGCCGAGTATCTTAAGTGATCCTATTAGTACGTAAAGCTCGTCGAGCACACTATCATCGTGCCTCATTTCCAGACTATCAAAACGCTGAGTTACGG
>JBBRXL010000056.1:0-3528 GCA_038248455.1 Saccharimonadales bacterium (SeqCode) | reverse complement strand
GTAGTGGGCGACGACGACCAAGCAATCTATAGCTTTCATGGCGCTGACATCAGTAATATTCTAAATTTCAAGACAAATTACCCAAAAACTAAAGTTATTACACTGACCGACAACTATCGTTCTGGAAAGTCGATCTTGGACGGTACTAGGCAGATCATCATTCAAGGTGCTGATAGGCTAGAAACTAGGCTCGGCATCGACAAGAACCTAACAGCAAAATCATCTAGTACAGGCCACGTGAGATTACTCGAAACGCCGACCGAAATCGACGAGAAACTAGCTCTAGTCGATAATATCAAAAAAGAGAGAGATTCGGGAACTAAGCTTGCCGACATAGCCGTACTTACCCGTAAACATAGTGAAATAGAATCGCTTCTGCCGTATTTCACCCAAGCCGGCATACCAGTCCAATACGAGCGACGCGACAATGTACTAGATATGCCAGTTATCGCGTTTCTGGACGCCCTAGCTCGAACAATCATCAATATATTTACCAGCAACCACCACCAGGCAAATGTTTACCTGTCGCAACTCCTAGCTCATCCAGCCTGGGGGATTGATGCCGAAACGCTATGGCAGTTAAGTCTAAAATCACACACCAATAAAACATACTGGTTGGAGGAAATGCAAACCTTTGATAATCTGGCACCAATCCGAGATTGGCTAATCATGGTAGCGTTTCAACTCCCACACGTTGCACTCGAGCAAATGCTAGATATGCTGATAGGTAAAACGAGTCCGGACGAAGACAGCAAAGCTTATACTAGCCCTGTTTATGAGTTCTATTTCTCCAAGGAAAAGCTGAAGGATAATCCAGATGAATACATACGCTATCTTCAAGCCCTCAGAATGATTCGAACCAAACTCCGCGAATATTACCCAGGGGCAAACCCAAACCTTATATCATTCATAGAATTCATTGATCTTCACCGTGATATAGGCAACGGTATCACCAGCATCCGTAACAGCTTGAGCGACAATGATGCCGTTAATATAATGACCGCCCACAAATCCAAAGGTTTAGAATATGAATCAGTCTACATCATGAGCGCTATCGACAGTATATGGGGCGAAAAGGCTCGGTCCAAAAACCGCATAATCAGTTATCCCGAAAACTTACCGCTTGCACCTGTAGGTGACTCTGCCGATGAACGACTGCGGCTGTTTTATGTTGCGGCTACTAGGGCAAAGTCAAACCTGACTATAAGCTATAGCCAAAGTAGCGCGCTTGGTAAAAATAACTCGATTGCAAGTTTCTTGGTTGAGAACGAAGTAATGCCAGAAGAAGTTGCTCCAAACAACAACATAGATCAATTATTGATAAATGAAGAAATCGCCTGGTACGAGAAGATTGTCAATATTGACGGAACTAGCCTGAAGTCAATCTTGAAACATGAACTAGAAAACTACCAACTCAGTGTCACGCACCTAACTAATTTCCTTGATGTGACACATGGTGGACCACAGAACTTCTTGCTCCAAAACTTACTGCACTTCCCGCAAGCCATGAGCCCGGCTTCGGCCTACGGTTCGGCCGTGCATAGCGCATTGCAACAGGCCCACCAGCACCTATCAGCCAGTGGCAATAAGCAAGCCATCGAGGATATTCTACATAACTTCGAGATTCAACTAAAGGACAAAAACCTTGCGTCTGAAGATTATGAAAAGTTCCTTCAAAAAGGCTACGACGATCTACAAATATTTCTCGATAAAGTATATCCAACATTCAAAAAATCTCAAAAAACAGAACTTAATTTTAAATACCAAAACAGCACAATAGGGGACGCCAAATTAACTGGAGCCCTGGACCTTGTCGATATCGATGAAGACAAGAATATGACAGTTACAGATTACAAAACAGGTAAACCAGCCACTTCTTGGAGTGGCAAAACAGATTATGAGAAGATTAAGCTTCATAAGTATAAGCAGCAACTAATGTTCTACAAACTACTGGTCGAAAGTTCAAGAGACTTCCGCGACCATAATGTCAACCGGGGCGTTATCCAGTTCATAGAACCATTAGAAAATAGTACTCTAACAGTACCTCTTGAGCTGGAGTTTAACAAGCAAGAACTTGCTGACTTCTCATTATTGATTAATGCAATTTGGAATAAGATAATAACACTAGATCTACCGGATACCGCTAATTATACAAAAAATCTCAAGGGCATACTTGAATTTGAACAAGATCTGATTCAGGAAAAAATCTAATAGATAGGGCTCTTGCGGTTACTAGCCGCCAGAACCGCTAGTTATAATGTCAGGATTAGGTGCTGGCTGGGCTTTTTGAACAAATGAGCTTTTATTTTTTACATTATCATGACATATGAATCCCGTAAAAGCTTTTATCATATCTTCACTAGAATAGTCACTACACGCAATGCTGTCACGGTTGGTTGTTGCCGCAAAGAAGTGCCAACTACCGTCTGGAATTTGATAAAACTCTGCAGTATAAATATCTTTCGTACCTATATCCACTAGATTCAGCATGGCATTTTTATATTTATCGGTCGCGCTAACTTGTGGCTCAGGGTTAGCCAGTAGCACGTCTTTATCTAACTTCTTATCACTAGTAGCGTAGGCTTTGGCATATGACGCAAGATCTGCTTTGTTCGCATCATAATCTGCCACCACAGCACAACTTAGCCTTAAGGTGTAGATATCACTAAAGACAGCATTACCCGAGCTTAGAGAATTAGCAAGATTACATACCATCGTATCAGAAGCAAAATACCGCACAAACGACCTTAGCGGGTCGTAGTCGGTTGGAGTATAGTCACGCGAACTTATCTCTTTAAGGCCATCTTTGCTTAGTTTTTGTAGGATACTAGCAAATTTAGGTTTCATAACTTCCTCACTATGGCCACCTAAGACAAGACTGGCCACATTTGCTAGGTTATCGGCAGCTATCCATGTATCGTCTTGAATTTTGTATATAGCATTATTTGCAGAATTCTTTGATTCGGACAGTGTCTCATCTAAATTTTTCTCTGGAGATGATGACTTAAACCTACTCACGTAAACAGAAGCTGAAACAGTCTCAGTCGATTTATCGGTTACATCATTTTTTTTATTTAGCGACAAAAGCATGATAGCGCCGGCTATGGCTAACACGAAAACAATTATGCCAAAAATTATATATAAAGCTTTTTTATTTTTTTTCGGCTTACCAAAAGTTGTTGGATTATTCGAGATAGGTATTTCTTGAGCATTATTGTTGTCTTGCATGATAAATTCCTCTAATACTTTGTACTAATGGATTAATCATAGCACTTAAGCTTTAAAAAATCATCAGTTGACGGGGTAAGAAGTAGTTCGGTGTCATGTATAAATTGATAAATATCACATAGGGTCATAAAAACACTTGACCGAATACGATATATCTGCTAATATAATATACGCACTGATTGAGGTTGTGTAATTTGGATATGATAAATCGTATCTGAGTTACACAATCTCTCAGTCGTAATTTGACAGAGATAGTGATAACTGTTCTGCTGGTTCCTAACCCCCCTCAGGGACCAGCAG
>JBBRXL010000055.1:0-3711 GCA_038248455.1 Saccharimonadales bacterium (SeqCode) | reverse complement strand
GGTGAAGTACTGAAAAAATGGACAGATGATGGTAGTAAAAAAATAGTAGATCCTCAGTCAACCTATATTGTTTCAGATATCTTGGCCGATTCAAATGCCCGCAAGCCTCTATGGGGCAGTAATACGCTTGGAGCTGTAATTCCTGGAGTAAAGACGGCTACAAAGACGGGTACTTCCGACAAGGGTGGATTTGCAAAAGATATATGGATGATGAGCTACAGCCCCGCACTTACAATGGGTGTTTGGCTTGGTAACTCTGATACAACAATACTTAAAAACGGTAACTCCTCACTACCAGGATCGATAGTTGCCAAAGTTATGGAATATGCCCACAAAGATGTTTATGCGGCTGAGGGCAAATGGAAATTAGGCGACTGGTTCGTAAAGCCTACTGGTATACAACAAGTCGGCAGCGAGTTATTCCCATCGTGGTGGAGTAAAACACAAGGTCAAACTAATGCCAAACTAACATTTGATAGAGTCTCTAAATACAAAGCAACCGACTGTACGCCTGCTGGCGCCAAGATTGAACTTGACGTAACGAAGATGGTTGACCCAGTTACTAAGAAAGACATATACATTTCACCTGATGGTTATGACGCTACGAAGGACGACGACAAGCATGCATGTAGCGACAAGCTTCCTTCAATTACCAAGATTGACGCCACCCCTGATGCCGGACCAGAAAAGACTTACACCATAACAGTGAGCGTAGGGCCTGTTGGAACTTTCCCACTAGATAGTCTAACAATCTCAGTTAATGGAGTAGTTGTATCAACCCAAAAGATAACAGCCGCAGGTGATTATACCGTCAAGTACACACCGACAAAGTCTGGACCTCAAGAAATTAGTGCTAGCGTGATAGATACTGGCTACTACACCAACTCGATATCAGCCACCAAGACATTCGCCGCCTAGCGGTGGATGTGTCAATCTATAGTAGAATACTCGCAACTGTAGTTATTCGATACGATATCTAAGAATCGGTTTGGCTATTTACGAGATTAATCAAATCGTTCTCTTTTTGAAAAGAAGTACGCGGCTTTCTAGAATTGTTTTGCGGTTTTGGTTTTTTATAAGTCGCGGGTTTTACTTGACTGGTCTTACTAACGTATTGTTTAGTAGTAGAAACTTTATCGTTTATCTTAGGACTCTCGGTGCGATCAACTAATTTTGCAAACATCATTTTACCGGCAGAGGTCTGCAGGCTACGAACACACTCAACTTCAACAGTACTGCCTATGTATTGCTTTGCTTTATCGACGACGACCATCGTACCATCTTTGAGGTGACCGACGGCTTGTGAGGCATCTTGGCCCTTTTGCGTAAGTTCCAGCATAATTCGCTCACCAGGTAGATAAGCCATTCGAAGGTTCATAGCTAGGTCGTTTATATTTAAAACGGTAATTTTCTCAACTTGGGCCACTTTGTTGAGGTTAAAATCAATCGTACAAACTGCCCCATTGTATTTATTGGCTAGTTTTAATAATCGTTCATCTACGCCTTCGTCTGCCTTGCTACCGTCTTGAAATATTTCAACTGTAACGTTTGTCATAGCCTGCAGTTCAGTCACAATATCAAGTCCATGACGAGCCCGGCTTCGCTTCTCGGCATCTGCATTATCAGCAAGATACTGAAGCTCGCCGATGACACTGCGCGGTATCATCAGCGCATCTGAGTCCATAAAGCCCGAGACAGCAACAGGTATGATACGGCCGTCGATTAGGACTGACGTATCGATAAAGACCATTCTTTTATTTTTTGTATTTACGTTTCTTTTTGTACCAAAAAATACCAGGTACGTCACTTCGATTGCTACTATTGATAGCAACATTATTGTTAATAATTCCATTTTATATCCTTACTTTTGTAAGTAGTCGATAAGCGCACTGCGCAAATCACCCACTCCTTTAATAAATGTATTTTTACTTTGTGATTTTGGTGCTATTGCTTTGGTGAAACCTAGCTTTTTGGCTTCTCCGATACGTCTGTCAGCCGACTGGGCCGACCTAATCTCTCCGCCTAGTCCAACTTCTCCGAATACCACCACGCCATCATCCAAGCGTCTTCCGGCTGATGCACTAGCAATTGCCATGCATATAGCCAGGTCTGCTGCCTGATCGTTCAATTTGAGTCCGCCAACGACATTAATATATATGTCTTTATCCGATAAATTCAATTTGGTTCTTCGCTCTAAAACAGCGATAAGAAGATTGAGGCGATTTAAATCAAAACCAGATGCAGTACGCTTAGGATAACCGAAACTTGTTGGATTTACAAGGGCCTGTATCTCAACAAGTAGTGGTCTCGTGCCTTCAATTGTCGCCAATACTACCGAACCATCAGCATCTTGGCGTTCAGCCAAAAGCGCTGCAGAAGGATTTTCGACTAGTCTCAGACCTTCGTTATACATCTCAAATATAGCCGCTTCGCTAGTTGAACCAAAGCGATTCTTGACAGCCCGCACTACCTTGAAGCCGCCGTACCTGTCACCCTCAAACTGCAATACTACGTCCACAAGATGCTCTAATACTTTCGGACCGGCAATACTACCTTCTTTTGTAACATGACCGACCAGCACAACAGCCGCACCTGTTTCTTTGGCCGCGCGAATTACTACATTACTACTGTTAGTTATCTGACTAACCGTCCCTGGAGCTGAAGTTATCTCGTCGAGCGACAACGTCTGGATAGAATCAATCACTACAAACTTATACTTACCAGAACGGATAGTGGCAGCGATATCATCAGCACTTGTACTAGCCGCAAAACTAAGCTGTTCGCTAGATTCGGCCCCAAGTCGTTTTGCACGTAGCTTCACTTGACTAGCTGACTCTTCTCCGCTGGCGTACAGTACGGCATTAGTCTTTGCTATGTTGGCACTGACCTGAAGTAGTAACGTACTTTTACCGATACCGGGCTGACCGGCCATCAGTATTACTCCGCCCGGTAGAACGCCACCACCCAACACGTCGTCAAGATCGGCAAAGCCTGTGCTGAGTCGCTTATTGCTATCATCTTCGGTGATTGAACTTATAGATTGAGTTACAAGAACCCTACCAGTATGTGCGCCTTTTGCGACGGCAGATTTACCGCTACTTGCCATAAATTGTTCGACAAGCGTATTCCACTCACCGCAATTTTCACATTTACCAGCCCATTTACTATAGGCCGTATTACAGTTTTGACAGACGAAATTAGTTTTTGACTTTACCATTACTCTCATTATAAACTAGGCTAACTCAACTTAACAGCCTATAGACTTGGTGCGGGCGCAACATGACTGTCGATACTATTATTGAGAGTCTGGTTTTGGACGACAAGCTGTTGATATGTGTTATATTTTGTCTGATATTCATCAATCAAGTTATTGATAGTCAGTCTTTCCGATTCTATATGACTTGACCTGGCGACAAGCTCGCTTCGACGTTGGTTAAATTGGTTGGTAGAACTGAAATTGCCGCTTGCCGCATCACTATTAAATTTATCTATATCCGAACTCAGCGCCGAGACGTCTTGTTCGTATGTTTTTGAGAGGCTGGTTATCTGCTTGTTAAGATCGTCTAGATTCTTATATAGCTCGTCAGACTGTTTGGACAGTTGCTCGAATACTGTATTATATTTCTTGAATAAACTTACAACTTGCTTTCTATCTTTAAAAAACTTAGCATAATAATTCTCAAGGTCTTTACTAATATTTGATATTTCTGT
>JBBRXL010000054.1:0-3786 GCA_038248455.1 Saccharimonadales bacterium (SeqCode) | reverse complement strand
TGATATCATCGAGAAGCTTGGACATAGCTACGAGAGCGAACAGGCCTACGACCTAATGGATCAACTAGTCGAGTTTATTAGTTATCAAGCGATTGATGAATCGACGGCTCTTGCAAAGAAGTATGGTTCATATCCTACATTTGACGGTAGTGGTTGGAGCCAGGGCATCTTACCAATCGACACAGTCGATGAACTCGCCAAAGATCGCAAAGTCAAAGTCGATATTACGCGTAAGACTCGTCTTGACTGGGAAAAGCTTCGAGTTAAGGCTAAAAAAGGTATGCGCAACGCGACTTTGATGGCAATCGCACCAACTGCAAATATAGCCCACATAGCTGGTACTACTCCTGGAATAGACCCTCAGTTTGCTCAAATATTCTCGAGGACTACTCTAAACGGTAAATTCTTGGAAGTTAATGCCAACCTTGTAAATGACCTTCGAAAAATTGACCTATGGGAAGACGTAAAAGAGGATGTATTGAGACTGCAGGGCGATGTTCAACTTATAGATGCCATACCTCAATCCATAAAAGATGTGTATAAGACCAGTTTCCAGCTTAGTCCGTACGCCTTCATAGAAGTTGCAGCCAGAGCTCAGAAATGGGTTGATCAAGCAATTTCACGAAATATGTATTTACAAACCCGCAACATTGATGATTATGAGAAGATATATATGGAAGCCTGGAAGAGGGGACTCAAGACTACTTATTATCTACACGTCAAACCACGACACACGGCCGAGCAGAGTACTGTAAAAGTTAATAAAGCCGAAGATAGTACTGGCGCACCGCGTAAGGCTGGATTTGGTTTCGCAAAGGCGAAGGCTTAGGGGGCTATATGGATGGCGAAAGTTAGTAATAAAAATAAACCTATAAAATAAAGTAAATAAGGGGATATGTAATGAACGCAAACTCAATAATAACAAAAGATATGACGCTAGAAGACAAATTAGCCGCGATTGACGTAGCGATGGCAAATGCCCAGACTCAGGCTAACGAAGAGGCCGCATCACGTGGCGTATCGGCCGCTCCACTCGACCCAGCTGATTTAACTATGTGTGATGGTTGCCAGTAATATGTATACGGAATCTAATACAGAGTCTCAAGTTTTGGATATTGATGTTGGAAGTTTTGAAAAGAATAAATACGTTGATTTTACAAACGAACAGTTAGAGATACAGGCTGCATCACATATTAAAATAATGAACTTAATTGACGCTAATCTACAGGAACCAGAAGGTCTAATGGACTGGAATGAAGCCGAATTATTGGCATCTAAAGATGAATGTAGAGATGTTGTAATTGCCATATCTAAGGAGCTGGCAAATCGACAAATAGCTCTAGGTGGTGAAGATATTTCAAGGCAAATTGAAGAATTTGAACTAGAATTTAAATAAGGAGAATAATCATGGCAGGAATACTAGGAACAGGTATACAAGATGGACTTTTATTAAAGCCTGTAAATTATCAGTGGGCGATGGATCTATACGATCAAGCCGTTGCTAACACTTGGTTTCCAAATGAGATTCAGCTAGGTCAGGATCTATCTGACTGGAAGAAGATGACTGACGAAGAGCGTCACGCTATTACTTTCCTTATGAGTTACTTTAATCCAAATGAACTGTTAGTAAACAAAGCTCTAGCTTTTGGCGTTTATCCCTACGTCAACGCCGCTGAGTGTCACTTATACCTGGCTAAGCAAATGTGGGAAGAGGCCAATCACTGCATGAGCTTCGAGTATGTCCTGGAGACATTTCCGATTGACCGCGACCAAGCTTATGCGGCTCACGTCGATACGCCTAGTATGGCTCGCAAAGAAGAGTTTGAGACTAAATATATTAAGCGGATGACCGAGGAAACTCTAGATATTACAACGACGGACGGCAAGAAAGACTTTGTTCGAAACTTGATTGCGTATAACGTAATTCTTGAAGGTATCTGGTTCTATAGTGGATTTATGGTAGCGCTTTCGTTCCGACAGAGGAACTTGCTACGCAACTTTGGTTCGCTCATCGACTGGGTAGTGCGCGATGAGAGTCTGCATCTTAAGTTTGGCATCAATCTAATATTGACTGTCTTAGAAGAGAACAAAGATCTTCAAACCGAAGAGTTCGCCGCCGAAATCAAGCAGATGATTCTGGACGGTGTCGAGATGGAAGAAGCCTATAATCGTGACCTACTACCAAACGGTATTCTGGGTCTGAATAGTGACTACATCAACCAATATGTGAAATATTTGGCCGATCGTCGCCTTGAGGAATTAGGATTTGAGGCCCATTATAAGGTGTCGAACCCCGCCAAGTGGATGGCCGCCGCCAACGACACATTGCAACTGGTTAACTTCTTTGAGAGCACTAACACTAGCTACGAAGTCAACTCTGGTGGCGATAGCAAGAAATAGGGGCTATACTGGTACTAGATGAAAACTAAATTAGTAATATTTGGAATTAGTGGCGATCTGTCTCGCCGCAAATTATTGCCGGCTCTCAAAAATATTGTCGCAAGTGGCCAGTGTGACATCGAAATTATCGGTGTGTCGAGGCGCGATATTGATATACGTGAAATTTTACATGCTAGTATCGGTGGTGAATCTCTAGATAACATAACTAGTGTTTTTCGAATGGATTTGGCTAATGCCGATGACTATGTGGCGTTAAAAAAACAAATTAATTTACAGGCCGACGAACAGGTTTTGATGTATCTATCGGTTCCGCCCGGTTCGGCTACGCGTATCGCAAGTTTTATAGGTCAAGCTGGCATGAACATGGATAACGTAAAAATTTTATTCGAAAAACCGTTTGGCCTAGACCTTTTGTCTGCTCAGGATATGATAAACGAAACGAGCAAATATTTTAAAGAAGAACAGATATATCGAATCGATCACTACATGGCTAAGGAAATAGCCCGCAAAATCATAAGACTTCGCAGTGATGCCGACAACCGTCATCATCATTGGGGGAATAAGTCAGTGAAAAGTGTTGAGGTTATAGCTCATGAAACTATCGGTGTCGAAGGTAGGGGAGAGTTCTACGAACAGACTGGTGCGGTTAGAGATGTGATACAGGGGCACTTGATGCAGCTGCTATCATTGGTCTTGATGGAGATACCGCAGGACAACGACCTGGATTCGTTACCTGAGTATCGTCAGGACGCACTTGTGAAATTAATTCCAGCTAATGCGAATGATATTGAGACCGATCAGTACGAAGGCTATCTAGATGAGATTGACAGTAAACACAGTGCCACTGAAACATATGCAAAAATTACCCTCGAAAGTGATTCCGATAGATGGAGGGGCGTACCGCTAACTCTGGAAACTGGTAAAAAGATGCCAGAAAAGAGAACGTATATTAAAGTGGTTTACAAAGATGGTACTGAGGATATTTTTGAAGAGGGTGATGTTAAGTACGCGGATAACTTCAAGGACGCTTATGAGCGTGTTTTGATAGACTCAGTAAATGGCGATAGGGCCATATTTACTACATCAGGTGAAATTATTGCGAGCTGGAAGACGCTATCTTCAGCTTTGTCTAACAACTAGAAAGTTGATAATATGTGTAAATCTAATGAGTTCCAAGGGGGCTCTTTGTTCGCATAAGTTTTTGTAGCTACTTATATATAGCGTAGTGAAAATACTACAACACCCTACCTATAGCGCATCTTGTTGATATGGTGATATAATGAAATCCCATGGAGGGGAAACAAACATGGTAAAAAAACAAAAATATATATTTGTAACTGGGGGTGTGCTGTCTGGGGTAGGAAAAGGTATTACCGCTGCTAGCAT
>JBBRXL010000053.1:0-3885 GCA_038248455.1 Saccharimonadales bacterium (SeqCode) | reverse complement strand
GCACTTATTAACAAACACTGTTGTTTTACGCACGATTTTATCTCCTAGGGTTTTAACGGGATTCATTGAGACTATTATAACATTAATAGTAGTTATTAAAGTTTAGCTCGTAGTTTCAAACTATACAGTAAACGGAATAATTGTATAATTAAAATATGAGTGAAGATAAATTTTCAGAACTATTTAAATACATGCAAAAAGGCTTTTCGGATGTTGAAAAGAGTTTTGTGGGCGTAGATGAACGCTTTGGTGATTTAATTAACCTTATTAATAATTTTGCCGACAATGCCGGTGTTGATCTTGATAAAGTACGGATTTAAGTTTTACTTTTCAGCCATAAAGTAACAAACGGCCTTCTTTTAATATGCAAAAGAAGCAAAACATTGTCGACGGCTTCACTGACGCCGGGTCTATAGGTTAGTTCAAGACTGGCACTTGCGGAACTCACCGCCGGGGCGGTTCAAACATCCTCGTGCTTAATCAGTCTTTCGCTAATCTCTAGCCTCGGGCAGTTGCAGGGGTCGACTGGGCTACAAGGAGCCAGTGGGGTCTGGGGTCTATGAAGAGACCGTATAAAATGACGGGTTGCTTCCTTGCCTGTCGAGGACTGTTTGAGCCCTGACAACATATGTCAGGCGCGAGTTTCCGCAGACAGCAAAGAAGTGACTTGTTATTTTATAGCGCGACTTTTCATCAACCCCAGCAGTTTTCCTTCTTTTGCTGATAAAAGAAGCGCGTTTGGAGTACCTTTGCGCGTACAAAGGTGGGGATTAAATTAATTAATAATTAAAAAAAGTACTCATCGATTCAAAATTAGTTGAATCAAACCATCAATACTACTTGCCGTATTCACCCCGGCATTTGCCAGCGCATCTGTTTTTGCTTGAGCGGACTCAGACTGACTGCCGAGGATTGCTCCGGCGTGACCCATTTGGACTCCGGGCGGCGCGTGATGACCGGCTATATAAGCGTAGACGGGTTTAGTGACTGAGGATTTGATATAGTTGGCGGCTTCTATCTCGTCGGTTCCACCGATTTCACCTATTAGTATTATTTCACTGACTTTATCATCAGATTCGAACATTTCTAGACACTCGATAAACCCAGTTCCGCGGATTGGATCACCACCGATGCCTATTACATAGCGTTGACCGATACCAATCTCACTCAAGCTCGCCATAGCTTCATACGTCAGGGTGCCCGAACGGCTGACTATGGCTACATTACCAGGCATTGCCATGGACGCTGGGATTATTCCAAGTTTATTGCCGCCAGGCACGATAATTCCTGGAGAATTTGGTCCAATTAATATACTTTTTGAATCTTTAAGCATCTCTTTGACGATGAGCATGTCGTGGACTGGTATTCCTTCAGTGACGCAGATTATTAACGGTACTTTGGCAGAAATTGCTTCGATTATGGCACCTTTGGCGAAATTAGCTGGCACGAATATTACACTACAATCGATTGAAGTGTTTTTTTGAATGTCTTTGAGTGAGCTATAGACTGGGACGCCATGGACGGTTTGCCCGGCTTTGTTTGGTGAAGTTCCGGCAACTATATTTGTTCCGGCATCGATCATTGATTTGGTCTGGAAACTACCATGACTACCGGTTATGCCCTGGACGACGACGTTTTTACCTGATAATAATTCTGGATTCATAACCCTATTTCCTTCTTAGCCGCCCATATACAACTAGATAGGTTTGGTAGTATGGCGATATCTTCGTCCTCAAGCAGTTTGGAGGCTGCCTGGTAGTTAGTTCCGGCTAATCTGATAAAGAGTGGAGGTAGGTTATCGAACTCCGCCTTGGCGGCTATTATAGCTTTGGCAACTTCATCGCAACGGGTGATTCCGGCAAAGATATTTATGACGATAGCTTTGATGTTTGGATATTTCATTATCTTTTCAAAAGCAATCATCAGGCTGGCGGTATTTGCGCCACCGCCAATATCTAGGAAGTTGGCTGGTGTTAGACCGGCATCAGCTACAGCGTCGACTGTCGCCATAGCTAGTCCTGCGCCGTTGGCTATAGTAGCGACGTTGCCATTATCGTCTAGTGAGACAAAGTTGGCTTCGTGTGGCGTTTCTTCGAATTTCCAGTCGTGTCGGAAAGCGGCGCTACTATCGAGAGTCATCTTGCAGTCACCGGCAATTAACTGGTCTTTATCTGTTAGAACTAGGGGATTTATCTCGATCAACGTCGCGTCGTTTTTGACGAAGCATTTATATAGATTTTCGACTAAATCTTGTAGTAGGAAAGTTTGACCCGGTAAGTCGAAATAATCCGTCAGTGATTGACCTACGCTGTCGCTGTTTTTAGAGCTTATTTCAAGCTTTAGGTAACTGTCGGCTTGATTGTCCTCGACTTCTACGCCACCATTCATATTTGCCATTATTTGGATTGATGAATTCGATCGATCAATTAATATTGATAAATAAAATTCTTTCTTGATAGCGAGCTTTTCTTCGGCAAGTATCGTCTGTGGTTTGAAGCCTTTGATAGCTAGGTCAAATATCTCATCGATATTTTTCTGTAGTTCGTCGGCACTATCGATTACTCGGATACCGCCAGCTTTGCCTCGTCCTCCAGTTGGGACTTGGGATTTAAGAACAGCTGGAAGACTAAAGTTAATCGAACTGTTTTTATTAATTATAGATGAACTAGGAGTTGGTATTCCCGAGAGAGACAGTAGTCTCTTGGCTTCGTATTCAAGGATATTCATCTTTACTTACCTGTAAATAATTTACGAAACTTGCGTATGCCAGTCTGGTCTGGTGGAAGATCGTTCCAGAAGATACTGCGGATGTATTCGTCTGTGACGGTTCTGTGTCTTTGGATTTGCCACCGCTCGGGAAGTTTTTTAAACCCAAGTATAAACGCCATCCAGGAACCTTTTAGAGCAGGCGCACCGTTTCCTTTGACGATTGCATTTATAAGTATCAGGAAATAAGCTAGATAAAACCTTATTCCGACGCTAAGTAGTAATCTGCGCGGGACGTTCTTTAGGAATAGAAGCGGTAGATTCTTAAACGTCTGGTAAGTCGTGAAGCCGGGTATCTTTTTACTGGTTGCACCTTGCTTGTGATAGGCGATGGCCTCTGGCGTATAGTAAACTTTCCAGCCAGCAAGTTGAGCCCGGAAACTGATATCCCCGTCTTCGTAGTATGCGAAAAAGTCTTCATCAAAAAATCCGATTTCTCGGATCATTTCCAGGCTATACAGGCTTGATCCGCCACTGGCGCCAAATACGTATCCGGCTTTGGGCGCGTCTCCTGTCGGCATATTTCTTGCCCTGGGGAAAGCTAGACCCCATTTAGAGAACCAGTCTCCAGTACTATCAATTGTCTTGCCGTCTTCGTGCAGCAACAATCCTGTGGTTATACCCACACCTTTTTTACTAGATGCAGACACTAAACTCTCGAGCCATTTTTTATCTACGATTGCATCATTGTTGATCAGCGCTACACTATCAAAATCGCCGTTTAGTGCCCACTCTATGCCAGTATTTACACCTCCAGCGAAGCCGAAATTGCGTGGGTTACATACCAAACTAACCATTTCAGAGTTATTGTGTTGGAATTTGTCCAGTTTTTTTACAGATGAATCAACTGAACCGTTGTCGACAACCAGTATGTGGTAATTTTTATAACTCTGTTTCAACAGAGAGTCGAGACACTCCAAAGTATCGTCTATTCCGTTCCAGTTTAAAACAACAATTGCAACTCTATTCATATCTTTACATCTATCATATAATTAAACGCAGACTTATGAAACTTTCAAATATTTTCAACAGGCGAAACCGCATACTTTTACGTGAATTAGTGATCACTGATTTCAAGCTTAGATATCAAGGATCGGTGCTGGGTTATATGTGGTCAAT
>JBBRXL010000052.1:0-3943 GCA_038248455.1 Saccharimonadales bacterium (SeqCode) | reverse complement strand
CACCAATATAGCCAATGAGGTAGCTACTACAGGTATAAATATGTCATTTTCTAGGGGTCGCTTTGATACAGCCGATTTATCAGGAAATCGTACTGGGTATTTGTATCTTGTAGAAGCTGTTACCAACTTTGGGGCGGGGATTGGTTCCCTCGTTTGTTTAGCCTGTGTGTCCAATCTTGGCGTTCAGTCTGGTCTAACTACCTTCTTCTTCATAACGGCAATATTTGTTCAGTTAGTCGGTACTTCAAGATTTAAAATATATCGTTAATAACCCTTATGCTATACTAGTATCAAATATCTATGGTGGGGTTTCTTGGTGGCAGATAAAAGAGAAGTTAGAAGAAGTATAAAGCAGCTGCAAAAGGTAAAAACTTGGCAGTTAATTTTGTTGTTTATCCTGACCTGCTTTATCTCTGCAACTTTTTTACGGCTAAATAATATTGGCATGATCGAGCGTCGAAACGCTGTTATTTCGGCCGACGAGAGCGGCGACGAGCAGTCAACCATTGCAAGATTGTATGATTTACAACGTTATGTTTCGGCTCATATGAACACCAACATGGGTGGTGGTATGTATCTTGAAGATAGTTACAAAAGAGATACCCAAGAAGCCTACGACAGGGCGGCTGTCGACAGCAATCCTAGTGGCAATATTTATAAGAAAGCTCAGGAAGTTTGTGCACCGCAATTTTCACGCTATTCTTATCAATATCTGCAATGTACTACTGGTGAACTTGCCAAATATCCTTCCGCAAGTGACCTAGTTTCGTCAATAAAGGCCCCTAAGGCCGACAGTTATAAACACGATTTTATATCACCAGCCTGGTCGGCTGATTTTGCCGGTTGGTCAGTACTCGTAACTGTGGTTATAGGACTCATGATTTTGACTAGACTAGTCGCCCTATTGATCCTAAGGGCGCTTCTTCGAAGACACTACCAAAGCGTTTAGTCTTGACAGGCTTGTCGAGAGGCTGTAATCTAACACTCGTATAGCACTAATAGGAGGTTATAAGAAAATATGGCTTACAGTCACACAAACTCAAAGGGCGTAACATACTACCTACACAGCACAGAAGTAACTCTACGTGGTGGTAAACCACAGACAATTTACTTTTTCGCAAAGGTAGAGAAGAATGCAAAGGGTCACCCAGTAGACCTACCAGCAGATCGTGAAGTTAAGGAAAACCCACGAAACGGTTTCCTAACAGTTTCTAAGAAAAAATAGTTGAAAATAGACTTGCACCATAAGCGAGTTTGGTAGTATAGTATTATCAAACAAACAGGTGCCCTAATAGTCCCGATATTTCGGGGCTATTTTGTATTTTATGGACTGTAAATACTGTATAATTATAAGATATGACTAACATGATAGAGGTGCGCAACCTTAAGAAGCGCTATGGTGACAAACAGGCAGTTGATGGCGTTAGTTTCTCGGTCAAGAAGGGTGAGATATTTGACATCCTAGGCCCAAACGGTGCTGGCAAAACTACAACACTCGAAATGATGGAGACTTTAAGGCCGATTGACAGTGGTACGGTGATTATTGACGGCGTAGATGTGGCCACTAGTCCACAAAAAATAAAGTACATGATTGGTGTTCAACCTCAATCGCCGGCCTTCCAGGACAAAACAAAACTTAAAGAAGTTATCGAACTATTTGCCGCCGCTTATGGCGAAAAAGTCGACGTTATGAAGTTTTTGCGCGACGTTGACCTCGAAGAAAAGGCCGAAAGTTACTACGAGAGTCTATCTGGTGGTCAAAAGCAGCGCCTAAGCATCACCACAGCCCTTGTACACGGTCCCAAGGTATTTTTCCTAGATGAGCCAACGACTGGCCTAGACCCTCAGGCAAGGCGCCATTTATGGGAGCTAATCGAAGACGTCAGAAAGCGCGGAATTAGCGTTATCATGACAACCCACTATATGGACGAGGCCGAGATACTCTGCGATAGGATAGCCGTCATGGACAACGGCAAGATTGTAGCGATTGATACGCCCAAGAACCTCATCAAGCAACTACTAAAGAGAGGTTTCAAGAAAGACCAGCACGTTGAGCAGGCTAACCTCGAGGACGTATTTATCGACTTAACTGGCAAAGACCTAAGAGACCACACATCATGAACAAAAAATCACTTTACACAGTTTATACGTTTTTCAAGATCAATACCAAAAGGGTGTTTCGCGACAAGACGGCACTATTTTTTTCAATCGGTTTTCCGCTAATATTCTTGTTTGTTTTTGGCAGTATCAGCAGTGGCGGTGGCGATTTGTCGTTCAAGGTAGCTATCTTGAACAATTCACAAACTAGTTTCTCAAAAGAGTTCGTGAGCAAGCTCGAAGGCAGCAGTGTCTTCAAGGTAGACAAAGACATCACTAGTCTCGATGCGGCCAAGGAAAAGATGAGTCACTCCGAGGTTGACGCTACAATCGTGTTGCCAGACGCGTTCGGAGCTGTCGCCCCTGGTCAGACTTATCCAAGTGGTCAGATACAGGTTATCTATACCCAGAACAACCAGCAGTCGGCTTCGGCCTTGGTGTCGATACTAGATGCTCAACTAAAGGAGGTTAACTCAAACTTCGTTAATACCGAAATGCCGTTTACAGTAGCAGGCGAGCAACTAAATGAAAATAGTCTATCAGCATTTGACTATTCATTCGCCGGGCTTCTCGGATTCTCGATTATTGGTATGGGTATCTTTGGCCCGATAAACGTCTTCCCAGAACTCAAGAAAATGGGTATTCTCAGACGCCTCAGTACCACACCTATCAAGGTCTGGCAGTATTTCATGGCTACTATGGCTGGTCAGGCGGCAGTAGGGCTAATCAGTATGGCAATCATGTTCATAGTCGCATTTAGTGTTTTCAACCTTCATATGGTGGGCAACTGGCTCGAACTGGCGATATTTTTGGTAATCGGCATCATTACCATACTCGGTATTGGCCTAGCGCTTGGTGGTTGGGCCAAGAACGAACGTCAGGTGGCGCCCCTGGCTAACATCATCGTCTTTCCTATGATGTTCTTGTCGGGCACATTCTTTCCTCGGTTCCTTATGCCAGAATGGCTCCAGTCGGTTTCGAGTTTCTTACCATTGACACCGATTATTGACGGCATACGCCTGATTACCACAGAGGGCAGGCATTTTATAGATATACTGCCCCAGCTTGGCCTTATCGGCGCCTGGATTGTCGTCATCTATATCATCGCTTTCCGTGTATTCCGCTGGGAGTAGACATCTCTATAGATTGACTTTTTATAGTGGTTGTGCTATAATAGAGTTATGATTATAGAAAACCTCGGCGAATATGCAGGTATAAATGATAACGGTGATGTCATAGCAGTCGACCCATCTGAAATAAGTGGTGAATCAAACCAGGATATTATAGACCGAAAATTTAATGATGATCTCGCCGACGAAGAAGTGCTTCGTCAAGAACTACTTGATGAAGCTAAGAGATTAATAATTAAAGTCGAAGATAAGTGGGAGTTGCTAAATTTACATAGGCAAGCCAGTATGCGCGATGCTTGTAGTGCGCTAGGTAGAACGTATGAGGATTATCTTGCCGCTGAAAAGTTGGTTGACGACGAAGCAGTAAATAACAAGGGAAAGCATATTGGTGCAGCAGCTGTGAAGAAAATTGTACAGGATGTGCGTCGTGATGGAATGTCAGAAGATGAACTCAATCATGATAAAACGCTAGAAAAAGCACGCAAAGGCCTCAACCCCAAAGTTGGTTAGAATAAGATAATCACTTTGGATTATATTTAAATTAAAAATAAGACGATAATCTCGTCTTATTTTATTGGTGGGGGCGGGTGGAATTGAACCACCTACCAAAACGTTATGAGCATCCTGCTCTAACCGGTGAGCTACGCCCCCTTGACCAGAAGAAATTAAAGAACATATTTTCGCCCGCTCTTTCGCTGTACAGCGAACGGTGAGCT
>JBBRXL010000051.1:0-3979 GCA_038248455.1 Saccharimonadales bacterium (SeqCode) | reverse complement strand
CATCGCTCGTAACTTTGTAATATACGACGAAGATGACCGACGAGGCCTTATCAAGCAAGCGATGAAGCAGTTGTCGATAGGCGAAAAGGAGATCAAGGCACAATCTGTCAGTAGTGCTATATCTACAGCCAAAAACGAACTAGTGAACCCAGATGAGTACGAGGCCACGGCTCATTCACCGTATCAAAAAAACGTATCTAAAATATATGCCAAATATGAATCAATGCGCTCCAAGGCTGGGGCTCTAGACTTCGACGATCTATTACTAGAAGTCGTCCGTTTGTTTAAGCAGGCGCCAACTGTTCGCAAAAAATGGCGCGATAACTTCAAACATATTTTGATTGATGAATATCAAGATACAAATGCCGCCCAATATGCGATAGTCAAAGCTCTAGTCAACGACCAGAAAAACATTTGTGTAGTGGGCGATGACTGGCAGTCGATTTATAGCTGGCGTGGGGCTGATTTTACCAATATTTTGAATTTTGAAAGAGATTATAAGGGTGCCAAAGTCATAAAATTGGAACAAAATTATCGTAGTACGGGCAATATACTAGAAGCCGCCAATAATGTAATCGTCAAAAACGTTCAGAGAACAGACAAGAAACTTTGGACGGCCGCGGGTCCGGGTAGCCCTGTGGAAATTCATTCTGTTTATGACGAGGCTGAGGAGGCTAACCTAGTAGCGGAGCGAATTTCAACTCATGTGACTATGAAAGCCAGGAAATTGGGCGATTTTGCGATACTTTATCGGACTAACGCCCAGAGCTACACCCTAGAGCGAGCTTTGCTTCGTTACCGTATGCCATACCAGATAGTCGGCGGAGTTAGGTTCTATGACCGCAAGGAGATAAAAGACCTTATCGCATATCTTAGGCTTATATTTCAGCCAAACGACAGGATGAGTTTTACCAGAATTGCCAACGTACCGGTTCGAGGTATTGGCCAAACTAGCTTGGAGCATTTCCTCGATTGGCAGTCTGTCACTGGTATGGATATATTATCGGCACTCGTCAACGTTGAACAGACATCTACAGTAACAACTAGGGCCAAACAGGCACTAGTTGGTCTTGGCGAGAAGCTTCGCGCGGTTCAGGCTGTTATTGACGACAAAAGTCCCAACGAAATAATAGAAAAATTATTGACGGTTACAGGTTACAAAGATTATATATCCGATGGATCGCCTCAGTCCGAAGAGCGTCTCGATAATATTGGCGCTTTACTATCTGATGCCCAGAATTTCGCTAGTTTACCAGACTTTCTAGAAGAAGTAGCTCTGATGTCGAGTGCTGATACATCTAGCGATGGTCAGAAAGTGACACTTATGACCCTGCACGCCGCCAAAGGTCTAGAATTTCCTGTCGTATTTATCGTTGGCGTCGAAGAGGGTATATTGCCCCACTCCAGGGTTTACGAGGCCGGTCCGGCCGAGCTTGAAGAAGAGCGACGACTGGTATATGTTGGCATGACTAGGGCCCGCGAAGAGTTGCATCTGAGTTATGCGCAGAGTCGTCTGCAGTTCGGTCAAAGAAGCTACAATCCACCGTCGAGGTTTTTATCTGACATGGGTAGCCAAATAGAGACGACCGTTGACGAGCCAAGAGTCGTATCTGAGCAGGAATATTATAGCGACGAGATGTTCGGTATAGGTGAAACTGTCCGTTCAGCATCGTTTGGTAATGGTGAGATTGTTGAAATCGATGGCTTGGCTTTGACTATTAAATTCGACAATGGACAAGTCAAGAAGTTGAACGCCGAATACGCCAGGTTAGAGAAAATTTAGACAATTATAAATGGCTCAAGTTGCTATTTTTTGCTATAATTAATAGAACACGCGTGGGCTGTGTCAACCGATGAAGAAATATACTAATAAATCAAACTCTATTGCGAGGGTAGCGTTATTTCTACCTCTTTTCTTGTTTTTTGTAATCGCTGTAACTTTTGCATCCAAAAACGTCTTTGCTCAGTCTGAAAATAGCCAAACCGCTGGACACTTGATCACTATCTACGACCGTGGTGAGCAAAAAGTCGAAGTGACCAACGCCGGGACTATAGCTGATGCCGTAAAAGAGGCCGGAATAGTACTGGATAAATCTGATAGAGTCGAGCCTGCTCTTGATGAAAAACTTGTAGTTCGAGAGTACAGTATTAATATTTACCGGGCACGCCCAGTTCTAGTGATTGACGGCAACACGAAGCAAAAGGTCATAACGGCCTACCAAACTGGTCCTCAGATAGCCAAAGACGCCGGTATTGTGCTTTATCCTGAGGATATAGCTAAACTTTCCCGGACAGATAATATTATTAGTGATGGTGCTGGGCTAAAGCTTGAGATTACAAGAGCGACCGATGTAACGTTTGACCTATACGGTAAAACGTCTGATGTTAAAACTCAGGCCAAAACAATAGCCGATCTGTTGAAAGAGAAGAACATAAACTTAAGTGCTGATGACAAGGTTTTACCTGATATGACAACGGAGATTACTGCCGGTATGCAGATTAGGTTGTGGCGCGAAGGCGTGCAGACTGTAACTGTTGAAGAATCTGTTGATTTTGATATCAGAAAAGTTCAAGATGGCGATCATGAAATAGGTTATAGGGAAGTCAAGACAGTTGGTGCAGTCGGTTCGAAGAGTGTAACTTACGAAGTATTGATCCAGAACGGTCAGGAAGTTTCTCGAAAAGAGATAGCCAGTATAGTCACTAAGCAGTCATCTGAACAAGTTGAACTTATAGGCGCAAAACATAGAGGTGCTTATACGACTCCCAGCCAAAACGAGACTATAACCTGGAATTTCTTGATAGCCAACGGATTTAGTCGCAATCAAACGGCCGGGATTATGGGTAACCTTATGCAAGAGCATCACTTTAATACTACGGGTGATGGCCTTGCTCAATGGAGTGGTTCAAGAAAAGCTAGTTTGTTTAGCCTTGCGGATCCCTATAGCATCGATACGCAGCTCCAGTTTTTGATGGACGAGCTAAACGGTGGTTACGCGAGCGTTAAGAGCGCTATCCTATCAAATGAATCGGTCGAAGATGTTGTGGTTATATTCCAGAACAAGTTTGAGAAGTGTAACCCTTATTATTGCATGGAAAATCAGCGAATAAATTATGCCTATAATATCTTAGCGAGTCACTAGGGTGGCGATAAAAAATAATAAATCACTCGGACAACATTGGCTAAAAGATCGCTCGGTGCTATCTCATATTGCAGATTGCGCTGATTTAAAAGGCAGAGATACGGTACTCGAGATTGGCCCAGGCCTTGGTACTTTGACGAGCGAACTACTTCGTCGTAGTAACAAAGTAGTAGCCGTTGAATTTGACAGTGAACTGGCTCGTAAACTACCAGCCCAATTCCCCGGCAAAAATCTAAAAGTCGTAAATAGCGATATATTGTCTTTTGATCTATCGACTATGCCCGAAGATTATGCCGTTGTAGCCAACGTTCCATATTACATCACTAGTAAGATTGTTCAATTACTTATGACCGCCAACAACAAGCCTCGTATAAGTGTGCTACTGGTTCAAAAGGAAGTCGCCCAGAGATTGGCCGCCAAACCTGGTGACATGAGTATTTTGGCGATTAGTGCTCAACTTTTTGCCGATGTGACGCTTGGCGATATTGTGCCAGCAGAGTTTTTTACGCCGCCTCCAAAAGTCGACAGTCAGGTAGTGATAATGCGAACCCGCCAGTCGTCATATCTCAAGGACGTAGATGAAAGTAATTTCTTTAAGCTAGTAAAAGCCGGCTTCTCCGAAAAACGAAAAAAGTTACGCAGTAGTTTGTCCGGAGGGTTAAATATCACCAAAGAAGAAGCTGAAAACTTCCTACATAAAGCCGAGATAAACAAAGACGTTCGCGCTGAGGCGCTCTCTATAGATGATTGGGTTCGTATAACTAGGGTTGTCTACCAATAGCACTAGTGCTAATATACTAATAGCAATGAGATTATATAAAAATATATCTTCAGGT
>JBBRXL010000050.1:0-4142 GCA_038248455.1 Saccharimonadales bacterium (SeqCode) | reverse complement strand
CTCATGAGCAAGCTGATGATTCCCATGCCGGGCAGACGTTTTGTGATCGGCGTGCCGTTCACCTGGCTGGTGGTCACGTTGGCAGTTATAGCGGCATCAATAAAAGAATATAGCTGCTTGGGATCACTCATCTGGGGGGGACGCATCAGAAAAATTTTATCAACACCTCGAAGGGCTTCAGAAAAGGTGTCCGGATTTTCAAAATCAAAAACTACTGTATCAATACCTGCATCTATCCGCGAACGACTTGATTGACTAGTTACGGCAGCCTTAATATTAGCGTTAGCTTGCTTTAGGTAGTTAATTACTTCAGAGCCTACATTACCGGTCGCACCCGTGATTAAAATCTTATTTTTCATACAGTTAATAGTAACAGTTAGTGGTCAATCTAGCGACTTGCTGAGAAAAATAAAATGGAGGGGAATGTCGGCTATTTCGCATAAGCGAAACCCAGGGTTCGGATCCCGTCCTTTTCCAATCAAATAACACCCTAAAGTGGGTGTTATTTGCTTGGCGGAGAGACAGGGATTCGAACCCTGGGTACCTTGCGGTACACCGCTTTTCGAGAGCGGCCAGTTCAACCACTCCTGCATCTCTCCCCGCTAAGTTAGTTTAGCAAATGCCGCCCTCTATAAACAGACTTAAAATTGCGACAACTGAGTGTCTAAGTCCGAAAAGTCGTCCAGAGTGTCTAGACCTGAAGTAGATAAGGTAGTATCCACAGCCTCTAGGCCTTTCGAATCTACTACGCTAGGTATATCAGTCTTTATTACCACAGAATCGCCTGCGGCACTCTTTGAAGCGTCATTGCTAGTAAGTTTATTGTAAAGAACCAGGCCAAGACTAACGATGACTGCAACTATCGCAAAAACTATTACGGCCTCAATAACTGTAAAGGCTTTATTATTGGTTTTCATTATTTGTTACCTCCGTAGTTACTAGGCTTGCCTTGATAGCTTCAATCAATTTTCGCACTGAATCACGATAAGATTTGATTTCGGATATCTTTTCTTTTACTAACGACTTGAACTCTTCTGCTCGGGACTTTGGATTGTCGTCACCACAGCTAAACGCAGGTGTTTGGTCTTTTATGGCGTTAACAGCCTCTTGTGCTGCTACTTTTGCAGCCTCAATATCTGATATTAACTGAGAATAGTTCTCAATACTCAAGGCCTTAGACGCATAAAACTCTTGAACTCTCGCGTAGACATTCGTTACCTGATCGTAATGTTTCTGAGACCTATTGGTAACGTTTTCAAATATATTCTTGATGTTATCTTCGCGTTTTTGGCAAATCTCAAGTTTTTTACCTTCAAGCCGGGCAATCGTATTTTCTTTTGCTCGCTCTTTTAACTCTGCGGCTTTTTCGCGCAAGCTTTCGGCGCGATTTTGGACTTCGACTGTTGAATCTTCGGTGACCGATGGGCTATTAGTCACCGTATTGTCATCTGATGTATCATCGGTTTGATTTGTAGTTGTCCCGGTAGTATCTGTACCTTCAATCGCTCCAGTGACCAGAGGATACAGTCCAACTACGGCAACAGCCGCCAGAACAATTAGACCTTTCGATAGATTTTTTATTTTCATAGCAAAATATATTCCTATTTATACATTTATATAATTTAAGCTTATGCTTATCGTTGAAATTGGTCAATACGTAACTTATATCACATAAATGACGTAGTTATTGACTAAGGATATGATACTTATTAAATTCAGAGAGAAATATTATTTTTATATAGTCTTTTGGCGTTATAATGGCAATAATGATGTATTCGGCTATAGAACTTTTGGATTTATTTGCTCGCGGTGGCGGCGGTGGGTCGAGTGGCGGAAGCGGAGGTGGCGGTGGTGGCGTATATGCACTTATCATTCTAGCCGGATATATACCAAGTTATTTCTTGGGTAAATTTATCAAACGACTCCTCGGACGCAAGGCCGAGTTAATCGTAAGTGGAGCTTTTGCGGTACTGGCGAGCTTAATAATTATGATTGTCGGTGCAGGCGGAGGTTTCTATGGTGAATTCGTAGCAATCCTTGTTGTTGTTGGTGTGTGGACCGGCTGGACTGCGGCGTTCTTTGGTATCTGGGATAGGCTCAAAAAGCGCGCCGACTTAGCAAAACTTAAAATAGGAAAAGCTTCACAAACAGATTCTATGTGGGACGCAACAAAAATGCAGGTTTTTGCCGAAAATACGTTTATGCAATTCCAAAAAGACTGGTCAGACATGAATGTAACGAACATGCAGACATATCTGACTCCGAGATACGCTTATCACAACGGCTTGATGATTAAAACACTTCAAGAGCTTGGCCGCAAAAACATCATGGAAAATATCAAAATAAATAACTGTCTGATTATCGATGCCGTGGATAACGTCGACAACACCAAGGACTCTTTTGTGGTTGCATTCGGGGCATCCGCACTAGATATAATTATCGAAAACAGTGGTCAGAAGTTATTCGCAGACTCAAGCAAATTTACTGAGTATTGGAATTTTGTCAGAAACAACGATAAATGGTATCTCGATTCTATAACTCAAAATACTCAAAACCTTGCCTCTAAAAATGCTTCAATATATGAATTTGCTACTAGAAATAACATGTTCTATTCGCTAGATATGGGCTGGCTATTCCTTCCTACCAGAGGTGTCATATTCTCAAAGGGCGGCATGGGCAAAAGCGACATCAACAACCATGTAGTTGGTCTGTATCACGAACGTTTAGTGCAATTTTATACTTATACGAACACCGTAAATAGAAACGATACAGAAAACCTACTAATCATGCAGGTGAGCCTTCCAAAATCATACGGTGGCATAGTCGTACGACCAGATGGTGGCAGACTACACAGTCTGTTTGGTAATATTGCCCCAAAAGGCTACACAAAATACGAATTTGAATGGCCAGACTTCAATAGACGCTATGACGTACACGCCACCGACGCCGACAGACTTGCGGCCTTTGAGCTAATCAACCCAAGCTTCATGGCCTACCTATACGACAACGACCCTGGTGTTGGTATAGAAGTAGTCGACAACATCGTCTATCTATACAAAAAATTAGGCGTTCGCACAACCACAATAGTCGATGCCGCCGACTATGAGAAGATGATGAATATTGCTCTGCGAGCCTATAAAGAATTGAAGCTTTAGCCTTAAAAAACAGAAAGCCCGCATCATCGACGCGGAGCTTTCTGCTCAACACGGATGTCGCGGGTTAATTATTGCTGACCATATCGATCACGGTACGTAAGCGCTCTTGGAGCTTTTTTTGTTCCTTCACCTTGCGCTCACGATGAAGAATAGCTCGGTCAACGGCGCCGATTAGTGCGCTCATCATAACGATGAATGGATTCACCCTGGAATCCTGCCATGAACCAGGAAAGCCACATGTATATCGTTTCTCAAGCTCATCCAACACAGTCAAGATGTCGTCACACACAATAGCTTCGCTGATAAAGTTTCCTGCCAAGAAACCTCCAGCATAGTGCAGCAGTCGCCCGTCTCGAAGGAGAAATAAGCGATAATCATGAGCAGGCAGAGATTCCCGTTCACCGTCATAGAGCATGATTGCTCGCTGATCGCCTAGATCAAGAGCATTAAGCTTCTCAAGCCATGAATTCGTCAACTTTGGCGCTTTATAAAGCACATCACGCCGGCCCCACCGTGCCGAATAAACGACATCCCTGAGAGGCGTCCAACCGACTAGGTCTCCAATCTCTTGTCGAAGAGCTCCAAAGAACTGGAGCAAAACTTCTCGATGCATACCGGTCTCTCGTAGAAGACTGGCAGATACGGCGCGCTTGGGACCTAGCGCACTGAGCGCTAATCTTTTCATCTGATCAATTTCGGTGCTGTCGGGCTCGCCCATGTCAGCATCCTTTCAATGTACACCCCGCAGGCTCACCTGATAGGGGAGGGCAGTTTGCCTAAAGTTATAGTGATGTAGTGCGTATTCAAATGCAAGCATAAGGACTGTAGTTCAATTCAACTAAAAGAACCAAAGCTTGTGGAATAGACCATAAAAAAAGACCCATCTTTGATGAGTCATTTTTTATGGTACACCCGACAGGATTTGAACCTGTGGCCTTCGGCTCCGCAAGCCGACGCTCTATCCAGCTGAGCTACGGGTGCATATTG
>JBBRXL010000049.1:0-4207 GCA_038248455.1 Saccharimonadales bacterium (SeqCode) | reverse complement strand
GGGCAAAATGTTACAAAATTATAAAAAAACTAAACAAGGTCAATCTGGTTTCACGATCGTTGAACTTTTGATTGTTATCGTAGTTATTGCTATCCTAGCAGCTATCACCATCGTTGCTTACAACGGCGTGACAACTAGTGCACGAGCGAGCAAGACCAAGCAGAACGCCCAGAACATCCAAAGCGTAGCTGAAGCCTATAACGCCGAGCAAGGTCGTTATCCTGGGACTATTGCGGAACTAAGCACAGGTGGAACAGCCGCCAAATTGCCTTCAGGACTAACAGTACTTCGTGGACCGGTAGCAACGACAGCTACAGCACTAACCGGCACATCACCCAACAAAGCCTTCACTTCTGTTCAAATGGCAGCTATATTAAATGGTGCTACTACTACACCGCTAACTTCTACAAATGGTGAAAACACCTTTTCGTATTCAATAGTAGGCACACAGGCAGCGGCTACTGGTGGCGTAATAGTTTACTGGGACTACAACACAAACGCCATCACGACTGGACCAAACTACATATATATAGGTTCTGCAAATGAAGGATCTTTGTACCTACAGCCAGGAGCTTAAGTAGACACACAGCCACAAATAAAGAACTCCCATATCGGGAGTTCTTTTTCTATAAAAAAACCTAATACCTATTGAGTATTAGCGCTTTTAACGCTTGCGTTTATTTATTCAAAATAGTATATTTATAACATACAACTTAACAGTATAAATTAGGGGGCAAAATGTTACAAAATTATAAAAAAACCAAACAAGGTCAATCTGGTTTCACAATCGTTGAACTTTTGATTGTTATCGTAGTTATTGCTATCCTAGCAGCTATCACCATCGTTGCTTACAACGGCGTGACAACTAGTGCTAGGTCAAGCAAAGCTGTACAGAACGCTCAAAACGTTCAAAGTGTGGCTGAAGCTATAAACGCAGACAAGGGATATTACCCTATAACAACCAGTGAGTTCAATACACTTAGTACAATAACAAAAATTCCTTCGGGCTTAACATTAATTACGAATATAACTAGTTCTGCCGCCGTTACAACAGCGTTTAACGCATTAAGCTCTACTGCAAAAGAAAACACAGTCATCTTCGAGTATTGTGGCGCAGTTGCAGCCCCTGCTAGTGGAGCCGCAACTGGTGGACGCATACGGTACTGGGATTTCTCAGCTACTACTCCTGCAATATCTACTAATATCATATATGTAGGTGTAGGTGCCTCTGGCCTAGGTGTAGGCGCAGGAACGGTATGTAACACCTGGGTGCCATTAGCTTCTTAGTAATACATACTACCCAAAAAGAACTCCCGCATAGGGAGTTCTTTTTTAATCTGAATAATCTTATAACTACCAAACGTTCAGTACGTTAAACTTCTTAGTAAACTCAATAACTTGCTGGTGAAGCTCGACTAATTTAGCCTCATCTTCTCTAGCTTCAATTGCTTGTTTCATCCACTCTGCGATTTGCGCCATATGTTCTTCCTTGAGACCGCGAGTTGTTATAGCCGGTGTACCCAGCCTTATGCCACTAGGACGAAAAGCTGGTAATTCATCGTCCGGAATCGAGTTAGCGTTTAGCGTCAGGCCAATCTTGTCCATAGCAATCTCGGCTTCCTTGCCGTCGATACCAAAGCTCCCGAATACATCGGCGAGTATTAGGTGATTACTAGTTCCACCCGTAACTAGTTTGAAACCTCTAGCCTGAATCTCTTTGGCTAGCTCTGAGGCGTTCTTGACTATCTGGGCCGCATAATCAGCGAACTCGGGTTTCAAAGCCTCACCAAAAGCCACAGCCTTGGCGGCGATATTGTTCATATGTGGACCACCTTGAGTACCAGGGAAAACCGACCTATCGATTAGAGTCGGTATGTTCTCTAGAGTTTTTTCGGGAGCCCTTAGTGGATTACCGACGATCCCATTGCTCAATATCAAACCACCCCGAGGCCCACGGAGAGTTTTATGAGTTGTAGTCGTTATTACGTGAAATCCATAGTCAAACGGATTAGCCGAGACGCCACCAACTATCAGCCCAGCGATATGAGCCATGTCTGCCATTAGTAGCGCACCAACTTCCTGGCCGATTGCGGCAAATTTCGCATAATTCAAGTCTCGAGGGTAAGCACTAAACCCAGCCAATATAATCTTTGGCTTGTGTAGCAGCGCTAGTTCACGCAAATTATCATAATCAATCTCACCAGTACTAGTATCTTTCATTTTGTAACGCACGAAGTTATATAAATGAGCACTACGAGTTACGGGCGCACCGTGAGTCAAGTGTCCACCATGAGACAGATCCATGGCCAGCACAGTATCACCCGGTTCTAGCCAGGCGTTATAAACAGCCTCGTTGGCCGAAGCACCAGAATGAGGCTGAACGTTAGCGTGGTCGGCTTTAAACAGCTGCTTTGCGCGGTCGATCGCTAACTGTTCGACTTTGTCGGTAAACTGCTGTCCACCATAATATCGCCGTCCCGGATAACCCTCAGAATATTTATTCGTGAACACACTACCAAGTGCCTCAAGCACGTCGTCACTCACGTAATTCTCGCTCGGTATTAATTCCAGACCTTCGCGCTGTCTCTTTTGCTCACCTTGAATATATTCTTTTATCTGAGTGTCTATCATGCTTTTCTCCTAATCTTATTATTATATCATTATTGATTTTATATCATGGATGGTATATCATAAGTGATATGAATACGGAAAACTACAAAGCAAAAATCGGACTATTAATACAAGAAAACCGCCAAAATAGAGGCATGACACAGGCTCAACTAGCCGAAGCCCTGGGCACTAGCCAAAGTGCTATCAATCGCATCGAAAAAGGTGGCCAAAATATCAGCCTTGAGATGCTAGCCCGTATAAGCGATGTATTATCTAGTCAGATTGTTTCCATCAACCAGTCTGGTAATCTAAACTTCCAAGTCGAAGGTGGCCACAAACTATCCGGCTCGATTACTGTCAACACCAGTAAAAACGCTGCTGTCGCGCTACTTTGCGCATCTCTACTAAACCGCGGAACCACTACCCTACACCATGTAGCCCGTATCGAAGAAGTCAACCGCATCATAGAAGTTCTAAACAGCATCGGCGTCAAAACGAGATGGTTCGGCATTAATGACCTCGAGATTATCCCACCAGCCAAACTAAAATTTGAAAACATGGACCTTGATGCCGCCCGCAAAACTAGAAGTATCATTATGTTCATGGGACCACTCCTACATAAATATAATAGTTTTAAGCTTCCCTACGCTGGTGGCTGTAACCTAGGCGAGCGAACTGTTGAACCTCATCTCTCTGGACTCAAGGAATTCGGACTAGTCGTAGAGACTACTGATGGATTCTATAACTCTATCGTAAAACCATTAAAACCCGAAAAAGCTATCGTCCTATCAGAACGAGGTGATACCGTCACAGAAAACATCTTGATGGCTGCCGCCCTAAACGATGGTACGACAATTATTCGCAATGCCAGTCCGAACTACATGGTACAGGATGTTTGTTTCTTCCTTCAAAAGCTCGGCGTCAAGGTTGAAGGTATCGGCACCACGACTCTAACTATTGTTGGACTTCGAGATATCAATAAAAATGTCGAATACTGGCCTAGCGAAGACCCTATAGAAGCCATGAGTTTTATCGCCGCCGCAATCGTTACTGGCTCAGAAGTAACTATCAAACGAGCACCGATAGAATTTCTAGAAATCGAACTAAAAACACTAGATGAGATGAATTTCAAATATGACATGTCCGATGAATACGTTGCCAACAACGGCAATACTCGTCTTGTTGATATCACTACAAAAGTCAGTAAACTAGTAGCGCCACAAGATAAGATCCACCCTATGCCATTCCCCGGTCTAAACATCGACAACCTACCCTTTTTTGCAGTTATAGCCGCCTCAGCCAAGGGTCAGACACTTATACATGACTGGGTCTACGAAAACAGGGCAATCTATATGCTCGAACTCTCGAAGCTAAATGCCGACGTACGACTACTCGATCCACACCGCGTATACATCACCGGTCCAACCCGCTGGAAACCAGCCGAAGTCGTCACGCCCCCAGCTCTTCGCCCAGCGGTTGTGATATTACTAGCCATGCTAGCCGCTCCTGGTAAGTCGGTACTGCGTAACGTATATTCTATCAACCGTGGTTACGAAGACCTCGCCAACAGGCTCAACACAATCGGCGCCAAGATATC
>JBBRXL010000048.1:0-4216 GCA_038248455.1 Saccharimonadales bacterium (SeqCode) | reverse complement strand
CTGGTATGACTAGTTTTGGCGTAGTAGCGCGCGTTCGACGCGTTCTAAGTGAAAAAGCCGGCAAGAAGGTGAAAGTAGGGCATACTGGCACGCTTGATCCATTTGCAACCGGACTGATGATTATCGTTGTTGGTAAAGAATGCAAGAACGCCGAAAAATATAGTAAACTCGACAAAGTCTATGAAGCGACGATACGCTTGGGGCAAACTAGTACGACTGGCGATCCTGAGGGTGAGATAACCGACATCTCTTCTGACGTGCCTGAGCTCGAAGTCGTTGAGCAAGTCCTAGCTAAATTTATAGGCGAGATAAGCCAAACTCCACCAATCTACAGTGCCATCAAGATAAACGGCGAGCGGGCCTATAAACTAGCCAGGAAAGGCGAGAAGATAGACATGCCGAGCCGTAACGTTAATATCTACAGTCTTGATTTAGTTTCTTATGATTATCCAGAACTCAATATCCGAGCCCATGTCGGGAGCGGTACATACATTCGAACTCTTGCGGAGGATATAGGTAGAAGTCTTAGCACGGGCGCTTATTGCACTCAGCTAAGGCGTATTAGTATAAGCGAGTGGAATATTGTTGAGGCTATTAGCGTTGACCAATATGTTGGTCAGGGTCAAAACCAGGGTCATTAGCGCGGGCAATGTTTAGTAAGTGTTCGCGGGTAGCACCCTTAATGCTCGATCGCTCGTCGCCAAGGAATGCATCACGCGCTGATTGACTGAATAGGTCGACTTCTTCTGGGCTATCGCCATCTATAATCATTTGCTGAATGACTTTAGTGAATCGCTTGGCCGCGTCGGCATCCATATTGGCAAAGTCTCTCTCTGACATTTTACCCTTTTCGATAACGCGTTTAGTTACGTAGTTAAGGTCAATTTGGCCTTCTTGGCGCTCGCCTTCGTAGTCGTCAGGTATCATAACGCCCTTCTTTATATCATCAATAGTTTGACCAGAGATATGTAATGCCTGGGCTCGTAATCCGCTGTTTTTGGCTAGAGCGTCGCCAATCGTCTTCCTGTATTCGCGTAGTTCAGTGCCGGATAGGGCAATAAGCTGCTCAACCTCGTTTACTGTACCAATAGACATCTGGGTATCAATAACTGCATCACGGGTGTACTTTTGTTCTGATTTGAATATGCGTACATTACCTTCGTCATCCACACCTTCAATCGTAGACAATTTACCTAATGCGAAGCCTTGTCGTTTAGACGCGTCAAGGTTGTAATGTTCTATAACAGTCGCGGCTTCGGCTACGGCCTTCTTTTCGGCTTCTTTTACGGCGCTAATAGCAGCCGCTAGCGCAGATTCGGCTCCTTGTGGATTTATACCTCCAGCCCGTATTTGCATATTTTCATTGCTGCGAAGTGTTTTGGCGAATTCTTGTTGTTGAACGGTTTGAGCATTACGTAATTGTTGTGTTAATACGCCCGTTTCTTGAGATCTCTCTAGCGCCTTACTCGCTAAAACCCTTAGTCTATCCGGAACTACGTTAAGTTCACTGGCTGAGGACTTAAATTGCTCGTACTGTATGTCTGCGGCTTGTGCGGCATTTGCAGCACTGGCCTTGGCATTACGTAATTTAATATCTAATTTTTGGATTTCGTCATTGTCGATCTTTGATCTGTTATATTTAGCTTCAGACTTGCTTTCGCCCAGGGCTTTTTTATCAGCCGCTTCTCGCACACCTTGGTCTATTTTCTTAAAGTCTTTAGAGTTTGCCCAACGAGCATCTGTTCGTCCGGTATGAAGTCCTCTGGTTGCTTCACGTTTGCGTCGATTGTGATCCACGCGCTGGGCGTTTCGTTTGAGCACTGAATACTTCTTTGTTGCATTAGGATCTAGTCGTCTCGCTTTGATGTCTTCTGCGCGGTCTTTGTTCCAGTTGCGTGTGCGGTCAATTATTCCCTTGTTTGGGTTATTTACTATTCCGGCTATTTTTCCAACCAACGAACCGCTAAGTTTCATCAACATAGGAGTTATCATCAGTGGTGCAACTTGAACAAGCATACCCAAGATTACGAGGTTGATAGAATCGGCGTTCTGGATGATGGCGCTGGCCGCTAGTTGTGAACCGCCAAATATTAACGAAAAAGCAGGGAACAAGACGAGCAGTGTCATAAAAGTAGATTGCCATTTTTCGAACCATTTTTCGGTATTTGGTAGTAGGTAAGCGACAAATGCAAGTGGCGCGATAATCACAAGGATAGTTATAACCGCTTGTCGAGCAGCCATGACAATAAGAGCCGTTAGGACTGCCATGAGCCCAACTAGTAGTGAAGGTAGTAGTAGGAATATAGAACCGGCTATACCAAATGTCGAGATAGTTGTTACGGCGGCTATACCGCCAGCTACAGCGACGGTTCCACCAGATAGTATGAAGCCACTAATACTTTCCCAGTTCGATAAGTCCCAACTATTTCCACTCGTTCCGACTAGTGAATTGCGTATTTGTATGAATAAATCTTGGAATGAGTATCCTAGAATATTGGATAGGTCGATAGCTACGGAGCATATATAAAACGAGATATTTACCAAGACTGCAGCAACGGCAAGCCTAGGTAGGAGCTTCTTCATGCTGTAGTTGGTTATTCCCATGTTTGTAAGTTGCGAATATATAATGATCAAAAAGGCTATAACAAACGCAATATTGGCTATACTGCGCATCATGCTCCAGGCGCGATAAAGTACGCTGTCTTGTCCAGACTGAGCCGGTCGTACCGTCAAGAATCCACTAAGAGTACTAAATACCCAATCCATTCCAGATGCTAGCCAGTTAGTAACTGGACATATAATCCAGCCAAGTGACCCTTGTTTGTCGCATGACGAAGTACCAGTAGTCGATGTTGTTTGTTGATTGATAATTATATCTTCAGGGTTGGAAGGATTGGAGAACTTACTAGGTCCCTGGTATATATAAGTTTTGTACTTTGCACTAGTCGCGACTGATACGTCAACGTCTGATGCAAAATATATAACTCTAATGTGACGAGTGCTAGTAGGGGCAGTACTCGGTGTGCCAGTTGCAGGCGGTTCGACGAAGGTATAGGCCTTGGTTCCTTTTAGTAGCTTGAGGTCCTCTAAGGTTTTGTCGGCCACGGGCCCGACGTAGCTTTGCCCATCATAAGTGATAGAAGCACCATTCCACGATGCATCAACTGCATGAGTAGCGGGAGATATTAGAATAACCCACAAAAAAGCCGCCACGATTGTGGCGAGGGCGTAGTTAAGTAATCTTCGTACGGCAAAATTACCGTGCGAAGGAGCGTAGATTGCTTCCCACATGTCGTAATAATAGCACTTTATGGATTAAAAGTCAATGAAAACTTCAGAAAAAACAGATACACAGTGTTCGGGGGTGGCAATAAATGCCCACCCCCGAACACAGATGGTCTAGACGTGATGGTAGTCTTGGTAGACTCTGTATCCAGTCCAAAACCATGGTGCCGCTAGGCCCAGGAGGCCAAGCAGCAGCCAGGGTTTCGGCTTGCTTGCCGCAGCCAACTGCCATACCATGACGGCGTAGCAGATAGTTGCGCCAAGCCCGAAGACGATATAGCTTGTCAGTCCCCAGACTCTCAGCGCATCGTAACCGCTCCAGCCGTCGGAGCTGAGATTGATAACGATCATAGTTCCAACGAACATGAGTATGGCCGCTACCAGTGCTGCCAGCGCCATAATACGTCGGCCCTTGCCGACGACCAGAACCCACAGTCCAGCAAGGGCCGGTCCGATTGCCATTAAGTACGGCAACAGTTGGGTGAACTCGCCGAGAGTTTTGACATGTGCCCCAAAAGGCACAACAATCGTGACGAGAATCGCCACGATTACTGCGGCCACGCCGTAGCGGAAGCCGCGGTTGGCGACTTCCATGCGGGCATCGGTTTTATTAAGATTATCGGACATGTCAATTCTCCTTGAGTAGAGTGGGTGACGTCTGTTTTTTCTGAAGGTGCGTCTCGAACGAACCACTTTGAAAAAGCAGGCGTGAAACATCGTTATTATACCACAACAGATATGTTTTGTAAAGTGATGTCAACCTGCCGTACTTTTAGTACTTGAAAAGGTTGTCAATCTTTGCTACAATGCGTATCTGATGATAACACCAGAAAATAAAGCCAAGGCATTTGCTTTGACACAAACTCACAAAACAGACGTTGGTTCGCCTCAGGCGCAAGCATCTGTTCTTACGGTTCGTATCAAAGAGATT
>JBBRXL010000047.1:0-4313 GCA_038248455.1 Saccharimonadales bacterium (SeqCode) | reverse complement strand
TCCATGACCTTGTGGATGAGGAGCTAGCAAAGGGTAGGCAAGCGTATGTTATATGTAGCTTGATTGATGATAATAAAGAAAATGAGCTAAAAAGTGTTCAAGCCGAGTATGTACGTTTGAATGTTGGCGCTTTTAAGCATAGAAATATCGGACTTCTTCACGGTAAGCTGAAATCTAGCGAAAAAGAGACGGTCATGCGCGATTTTAAGGATGGTAAATATGACATATTGGTCAGTACAACCGTCGTGGAGGTTGGCGTGGATGTGCCAAATGCGACTGTGATGCTGATTGAAGATGCCGATAGATTCGGCTTATCACAACTTCACCAACTTCGTGGACGAGTTGGACGTAGCGACCACCAGAGCTACTGTTATCTCGTGACGAGCACTAGCTCCAAGCCTAGTCAGCGCCTAAAAGAGATCGAAAAGAGCAATGATGGATTTTATTTGTCGGAAGTCGACTTGAAACTACGCGGTCCTGGTGAGATATATGGACGAGCACAGCATGGAGAATTAAATCTACAGATAGCCACACTGGCTGATACTAAACTAATTTCAAGGGCTCAGCGTCAAGCAAAATCTTTCGTTAGTAGTGGTCAAAATCTGCTAGAATATAAAGAGCTGGCCAAGAATGTTCAACATTATCAACGCCTAACGACACTAAATTAACAAGAATACGAAGATTTATTAAATATGTATGCAGGTACGACATTTCGCCGACACTCAGGAAGTATTGTTGGCGTGCATCAAAAGATTGACCGACTGGCTCGTCAAAACTTAAAAAAGTTTGAATCAAAAGCCGTTAATTTCCCAAATATTACTGACATACTGCACTTCGAGGGCAACAATGGTCCAGATGGTGTAAAGCGAAAGCAGCCGTCTCGGGATGAACCTTGGCATTTTATTGACCCGAACAACCCCGATGACACTGGACTACTTGATACTTTAGACGATCATATACATAATCTTGCCGTCGCACTGCGTGATGATAACCACGAGCGAGCAGGCTTCGAGGCCGCCTGGCTTGCTCATGCTGTGGTGGACGGTCTGACTCCGGCTCACCATTATCCGCTGGACGATAAGATCGAAGAGCTATGGGGTAAGCCTCATCACGAGCGTACTTCTATAAAGGACAAGAATATTATAAAGGGCAACGGAACTCGCGATACTATCTCGAAGAACTGGCAATATTGGGGCGTTGGGGGTGTGTTTACGGCGCATATATCGTTCGAACTCGGCGTTGCATCTATGATGGCAACTCAGCGTAGTTATAAGAATAGTCAAGTTGAAGCCAAAGAAGTTGAACGGGTTATAGATGATGGTTTCAGGAGTTATTTCCTGAGTAGCCTACAAGAAATAGACGTCTTGAAACTATATGATAGGTTCGGTCAGTACGGATGGACTCATGAATTAGCCGACGATGTCAAGAAAGTTTTGTTACCTGTGATTATCAAAAACGTTAATCTTGCTTGGATTTACGCCATAAACCATATCGAGAAATTAGACGATGAATATTAGGATCATCGCTGGCAAGTTCGGTTCGCTTATCATGAAGACCCCTCGTGGGTACATAACTCATCCCATGGGCGAGAGGGTCAAAGGGGCACTATTTAACAGTCTAATAGATGAATTGCCCGGCGCTAAAGTGCTAGACGCCTTTTCGGGTGCTGGCGGTCTAGGCCTGGAGGCTCTCAGCCGTGGGGCTAGCCATGTTACTTTCGTTGACAGAGACAAAAGCGCTATCAAGATGTTGAAGTTAAACATAGATAAATTAGACTGCCATGATCAAACTACGGTGTTTCGCAAAGGCGTTTCTAGCTGGATAACTAGTGCCGAAGATGAATATGACATCATTTTCGCCGATCCGCCGTACGGCGATATGCAGTTATCCACAGTTGAGAAATTGTTCCCACTATTGAAAATAAAAGGGCTTATGGTATTATCATATCCAGGTAGGGGAGAGGCGCCGGCCGGCACTAATGGAGTTGTTGTGGTGGACAATCGTAGTTACGGAACAGCGGCCCTCGCCTTCTACCGCCGCGAGAGATAAGGACTTGGTTGGTCTTTTTTATTTGCGACGCGACCTTCACGCTACCATTTTTGCTTTGCAAGTCTGCGCGTGAAGCTACAAGTCCTACTTCGGCGAATACCAAATAAAATAGTCATCCGAAAGGATGGCTATTTTATTTGGTACGCGAGAAAGGACTTGAACCTTCACGCCCGGAGGCACTAGCTCCTAAGGCTAGCGTGTCTACCAATTCCACCACTCGCGCATACCTATGATTTTATACACTTTAGCGTGTCTACGATAAACTTACGTTCCACGCAGCCACCACTCGCGCATACCTGTAGCTGAACTATTTGGTAACTGAATCATTATATCAAATAATCCTCAACAGATAAAGACCTATCAATTATTTATGTACTAACTTTTCTAAATTCTATAATCCATAATCTACAATCTACCACCTGCCTTCTCGCTTGTGCTATCATAATAATAGATACAATAGTAAATAGGGATAGGTATTCATGAACAAAGTTGCTCAATATTTGAACGAACACATTGCCGGAGAGATTACTGCCAACAAATCAATTCGTGAGCGTTACTCTCGTGACGGTAGCATATTGTCTATTATGCCAGAGCTGGTCATGTTCCCTAGAGTTACCAACGACATCAGAAAAGCAGCTCGCTTCTCTTGGCAACTAGCCGAAAAAGGCCACACTATGCCCATCATCGTCCGCGGTTGCGGCTCTGATAATACTGGTGCCTCGATAGGCAAGGGTCTGATAGTCAACACGACTCGCCACCTAAGCGACATCATTCATATAGCTCTCAAGGACAAAGAGCATGTTGTCCATGTCCAGCCCGGTATCAAACTAAATGACCTCAACAATGCTCTCAACTGGCACGGTCTGTGTATTCCTGCGTCGCCGTACGATAGCGCACATACGACCGCTGGTGGTGCCGTGGCCAATAACTCACGTGGTAAATATTCTGGTAAGCATGGAACGGTTGGTGATGCTGTAGTGAGACTCGAAGTAGTCTTGGCTAACGGAGACTTGATAGAGACATCTAGGCTGAGCAAAAAAGATTTCAGCAAGAAAAAGGGCCTTCAAACTTTTGAGGGAGAAATTTACCGTAAGTTAGACGGACTAATTGAGGATAATCAAGCAATTATCAAAGAAAAGGTCCATGACGACGGGCTAGATAACGCCGGATATGCACGAATAGGCCAAGTGCGACACCACGACGGTTCGTTTGACCTCACGCCGCTGTTTATCGGTAGCCAGGGAACGCTCGGTATTATCTCTGAGATGGTGCTAAGGAGTGAGTTTATCAACCCCGAACGACAAGTCATCGTAGCCTCAATAGAAAGTGAAGGCGCTGCTCGTGATGCCGTCGACGCCCTTGTCAAACTCGACCCAGCGTCACTTGAAGGGTTTAGCGGAGAGATATTCAAACTAGCCAACAAAACAGGCAAGGTCTATCCGTTCCAAAACAGCACCGATCAACCCATAGGCTCAGTATTATATATCCAGTTTGATGATTTACATGACAGAACTCGTAGTAAAAAGATGAAAAAAGCTATCAAGATTCTCGACTCTTTTCAGGCGAGCTATGTAACATCTGCTGATTACTCCCTAGAAGAGCTAGACTCTGTTTTGGACGTTGAGTTTGCAGTTATGCTCCTTGAGTCGGACGATCAGTCGATGCCACCACTAGTCGACGGTTCGCACATACCAGCCGGTCGTTATGAAGATTTCTGTATAGCACTCGACAAACTTGCCGAAAAGCATCACGTTGCTATGCCACTTCATCGAAGAGTACTGGACGGCATAGTTACCACTCGACCTATCTTGGACCTATCTAAAGTGGCCGATAAACAAAAGGTATTCAAGATTATCAGTGAATACTCCGAGTTAGTTGAAAGTTTCGGTGGAACCTTTGTGGCTGATGGTGGCGAGGGTCGACTCAAGGCAAATGCAGCCTATAGATTGCTCGATGAAGACGTCGTCAAACTTTACGCCGATGTTCGTGATATTTTCGATCCTTATCAGACTTTGAACCCAGGCGTCAAACAGTCAAATGATCTCAAATCATTGGTTGGAAGTCTTCGTAGTTCGTACGATATTAGCGACTTTACTAACTAGCGCCCCGGACTTACCTCTATTGACATTTGTAGGTATATTTGATATAATAGTATAGTCCTCGACAACTACGATAGTAAGGATATTACCTTGAAAGACGCACGTCTTGAAGCGTTCAGGGACTACCTCGCAAAAGCAAAGCGCTCTGGTGATCGCGACGTGGTC
>JBBRXL010000046.1:0-4333 GCA_038248455.1 Saccharimonadales bacterium (SeqCode) | reverse complement strand
AACAAGCCTCGTATAAGTGTGCTACTGGTTCAAAAGGAAGTCGCCCAGAGATTGGCCGCTAAACCTGGTGACATGAGTATTTTGGCGATTAGTGCTCAACTTTTTGCCGATGTAACGCTTGGCGATATTGTACCTGCCGAGTTTTTTACACCGCCTCCAAAAGTCGACAGTCAAGTGGTTATAATGCGAACCCGCCAAGGCTCGTACCTGGGCGATGTGGATGAAGGTAATTTCTTCAAGTTAGTAAAAGCCGGCTTCTCCGAAAAACGAAAAAAGTTACGCAGTAGTTTGTCTGGTGGACTAAATATCACCAAAGAAGAAGCAGAAAATTTCTTACTAAAATCAGAGATAAACAAAGATGTTCGCGCTGAAGCGCTCTCTATAGATGATTGGGTTCGTCTAACTAGGGTTGTCTACCAATAGCACTAGTGCTAATATACTAATAGCAATGAGATTATATAAAAATATATCTTCAGGTTTTACTATTGTCGAACTTATAATTGTCGTAACTATTATTGCGATTTTGGCAACACTTAGTATCGTGTCATATAACGGTATCCAGGCTGGAGCTAGAGATAAATCCGTGCTGTCGGATATAGAGAGCATGGACGCAACTCAAGCGTTATATGCAATACATAATAATATCGGAGGTAAGGCCTGGTACTCGGGAAGTGGACCGGATGCAGACCTAGGTTTTACTCCAAGTCCAGGCAACGTTATAGATGTCGTAGCTAATTCTACGGATTATTGTATTCGGGCTTACAACCCCAACAGTAATAAAAAAACTATTACGGATTCATATACTAAAGAGTCAAGTTCTGGAATATGTGCGAGACTTAGTGCGTCTGTTGCTGCTGGGGGAAGTGGGTTAACTATTAGTTGTCCTACTAACTTTATTGTAGTTCCTGGCAATTCAACCTTTAGTACTTCAGATTTTTGTATCGCTAAATACGAGATGAAGATAGTTGGACAATCTAACGGCACCCAAGCATACAGTAGTGCTTTTGTCCCCGAATCTCGTGCCGACGGTACCCCGTGGGTAAATATTTCACAAACCAACGCCATTGCCGAGGCTCAGACTATTTCCGGCTGTACCGGCTGCCACCTCACCACCGAAGCTGAATGGATGACAATCGCCGCCAATACTCTCAGTGTCGCCAGCAACTGGAGTAGCGGCACGGTAGACATAGGCTATATCTTCAGCGGGCATAACGACAATGTTCCCGCTAACGGTCTAGCTGCCCCAACTGATGATACTGATGTCTATAATGGCACCGGTAACACAACCGGCAGTAACCAACGTCGCACCTTGACGTTAACTAACAACGAAGTTATCTGGGACTTCTCGGGCAACGTAAATGAATGGACAACCGGAATTATTGCTAGTGGACAACAACCAGGCCTGTCTGGAGAAGTAGCTTTCGCTACAAAACAGTGGAACAACTCTTCACTACTGATGAACGGCCTACCAAGCCTGAGCCGTCCAAGTGCTATTAGTGGAGTGATAGCGGGGTATTCATCAACGCAAGGTATTGGCCGACTCTATAGCAACTACGGAGATACCAGTCTTCGCGGCATTGCTCGCAGTGGTAGTTGGGGTAACTCCATCCTTGCGGGCGTCTTGTCGCTCTCTCTGAACGCTACGCCGGGTAGCTGGTCCGCCGCCCTCGGTTTTCGTGTTGCCAAGTGATAATAACTAGATAGATAACCTTCGACTTTTAGGCTAACAATTGCAATCTTTGACTATTTTACTCGTATGGAACGGTTCTTTTCGAATTTACTCAAATAGCTCTTTAGACGAATTCTTCTATAATAGTGTTTTAACAATATTCTTATTCTATGCACCTAGTGCTACTAGTTCTACTGTTAGGTTTCGTGTAGTCCAGTAGGCCTATCTGTTATAATATTATCTAGATATGGATAAAAAACTCTACATAACCACCGCCATTCCGTACGTCAACGGTGAACCGCACATCGGACATGCTCTTGATTATCTTTTGGCCGATATCTGGACTCGATATCAAAAGCAAAATGGTCATGAAGTTAGGTTCCAGGTAGGTACAGACGAGCATGGTAATAAAATAGCTGCCAAAGCTGCCGAAGCTGAGCTGGATCCCAAGTCATATGCCGATAAGATGTATGTCAATTTCGAAACTCTGATGCAAAAGATTCAGACACAGCATACTGACTTTGTACGTACGACCGATGAGCATCATATGGGCGCTGTTCAATACATTTGGAAACAACTTGAGCCGTATATATACAAGGGTAAGTATGAAGGTTGGTATTGTGTTGGCTGTGAGTCGTTTGTAACCGACAAGGAAGCAACCGATAACAACGGCGTTTGCCCTGATCATAATCAGCCGTACCAACGTCTTAGTGAAGAGAATTATTATTTCAAAACTAGTAGTTTTACTGACAAGATTCGCCAAGCAATCGACAGTAACGCCATGCAGATAGTACCCGAATTTCGCAAAAAGGAATTCTTAGAGCTTATTAAAGATGGGCTACAAGACGTAAGTATTTCTCGCCCACGCAAGAGCTTGAGTTGGGGTGTGCCCGTTCCGGGTGACCCAGACCACGTCATGTATGTCTGGATTGATGCACTAGCAAATTACATAACGGTTATCGGCTACCCGGACCGCGAAGAGTGGAAAACCTATTGGCCAGCCGATGTTCAAGTTATCGGCAAAGACATACTACGTTTCCATGCCGGCATTTGGCCGGCGATGCTACTTGGCCTTGGTCTAGAACTACCAAAGAAACTACTCGTGCATGGTTTTGTAAGTGTTGGTGGTGTCAAGCAGAGTAAGACGCTCGGCAACGGCGTAAACCCGATAGAGGTTATAGACAGTTATGGCCTGGACGCTTTTCGTTATTATTTCTCTCGTCACGTTCCAACACTCGACGACAGTGACTTTACTTGGGAGAAATTCGAAATTGCCTACAACACCGAGCTTGGCAATGACCTAGGTAATCTTATTCAACGTCTAGCTGGCATGATAACTAAATACCAGGCCGGCGTTATTGGTGAGACGCCTCAGGGCGAGCATGACATGAGCGCCTACCATGAATCAATGGATAATCTAGAGTTCAACAAAGCAATCGATGAAGTCTGGTCAATGATCAGGAGCCTAAACCAATATATTGATAACGTCAAACCATGGACAATAGCCAAAGGTCTAGGTAAGGATCCAGAAGCCGAAACTCATTTGTCGGAAGTTTTGTCGTTTTCTGTGGGCGCAATCCTACAAATAGGCGACTTACTCGTACCATTTCTGCCAGATGTCGCCGCCAGGATTCATAAAACTTTCGATACTGGTGTAATTGTAGCTAGTGATGGTGTGATGTTCCCAAAGATCTATATTCATACGCCTGACCCGCATGCTCCGAAGGCCTAATATGCTGATCGATACGCACTGTCATATTCACGACAAAGATTACCCGATTGAAGCGGCCGAAGTATTCGACAAGGCGGCGACTAATTTGGTTGAGAAATATATTTGTGTTGGAACAAGTCAAGGGGATTCTATTTTGGCAGTTGATTTCGCTACTAAACATGTCAATTCTTTCGCGGCAATTGGCGTTCACCCGCATGATACTAAGGACGGTTGGAAAAAGATTGAGAATCTTTTAGAAGATAGAAGTTTAAAGATGGAAGATGTCGAAGAACAAGCCGCCAATAGCCAAATTCCAAATTCCAATAGCAAAATAGTGGCGGTTGGTGAGATAGGCCTTGATTATTATTACGACAATAGCCCCAGGGAGACTCAGGTCAAGGCTCTTAAGGCTCAGATTGAACTAGCCCAGGCGCATAGCCTGCCGATAATATTTCACGTTCGCGATGCTTTTGATGATTTCTGGCCGATATTTGATAGTTATGAGGGTATTCGTGGAGTGATTCATAGCTTCACGGACAACCGTCACAATCTCGACGAGGCTCTAAAAAGAGGTTTATTTATCGGCGTCAATGGCATAAGTACTTTTACGAAAGACTTAGCCCAAATTGACACGTATAAATCAATTCCACTAGATAGATTATTGTTTGAGACCGACGCCCCCTTATTGACCCCGGCGCCATTTCGTGGTAAAGTAAACGAGCCAGCGTTTGTGAAAAATATAGCAGAATTTCACGCTAAGCTAAGGGGAATCACTCTCGAAGAGATATCCATAGCTACTTCCGCAAACGCCCATGCGTTATTCGCAATCTAAAACAAAACGATAAAAAGCATCAAATTTTACGAGGTGATCTCGATTTATGTCTCCAGAAAAATCTACATTCCAATTTCCTCAAGGTCCGCAATCGGTGGATGTTTTTCCTGCAGCTTCTTTT
>JBBRXL010000045.1:0-4387 GCA_038248455.1 Saccharimonadales bacterium (SeqCode) | reverse complement strand
TCATCTGTTCGCAGGCCGAAAGTGTCGACCCTGAGCCACCGTAATAGTCCAAAACGACATCCCCGATGCGAGTACAACGTTTTAGTGGTTTCTCGTGTAGGGTGAGCGGTTTCTGGGTTGGATGCTGGTAGTCCTGACCCGAATCACGCTTGGCTAGCCAGATATCGAATATGTCTATGATGTCGTCTATGGCACGGTTACCAGAGGCAATGTCTTTGTTGAGTATCTCGGTCAAATTATGTATGTCGGACAGATATGGTGCGCCACGGGTAGCGTAAACGCAGGCCTCGTAACCTTTGTTGAAGGCAACTCCTGGCACTGGTGAAAATCCATTTTTGATCCAAAGACATACCCGCCTATTAGTTAAGCCATGTTTGGTCATCAGAGTTTGCAGTAGCCCGATATACGTCTGGTCGCAGTACATGAAGATATGAGCATCTTCACCCATTACTGCCAGCGCATTTGCCAGAGCGGCGCTCAGAAATTCCGCATACTCTGCAACTGTTTTAGTGTCATTGGCTTTGCCACCGTAGCCGGCTTTGTTGCCGACACCTTTATCGTAGTCAAGGGAAATGTTGTAAACAGGGTCGGTATACAGCATGGCTGGCTTCAGGTCGCCAACCAGTCGTTTAATGACTTCTGGGTCGGTCGCATCACCGCAAAGAAGTCTATGCTTGCCAAGCTGAAACATCTGCCCCAGCTCTATTTTGGTAGTTTTTGCCTTTTTAACGGCTTTTTCTTCGTCAAAATTATCATCTTCAATATCTAGACTGGCGTTCCAGATGTCGCCAAGGTCGATATCGTCGAAGCCGACCGATAGTAACTCCTCAATATCGAAGGCTTTTAGAAGTTCTAAATCAAATTCACCAGTGTTACGATTTAATCGAAGGTTTAGGGCACGTTCACTTTCCTCGCTAAGACTGATGTACACAACAGGAACTGTTTCGTACCCCAGCTTTATCGCTGCGCGCAATCTTTGATGACCTCCGATAACGGTACCGTACCTCGCCGGATTGGCATTCACCACCAGGGGTTCTACTAACGAATATTGGCGCAGGCTCTCAACCAGTTGCGCAAAATCCTTGTCTGATATCTTTCTTGGGTTATATAAAGCCGGTTTCAGCTCTGTAACAGCCACCTGTTTAATAGTTAAGTTTTGGTTTTTTGTTGAAAGAGAACTACTCATAGCTCCGTCCCTCCGTTTAAGTAATGGAAATACCTTTACTGGAGGCGTGGAGTTTTTACTAAATAAAAAGAATCACCCCACGCCGAACAATCGATTGACCGAGCTTTAGAGCTCTTTTGTGGTCCACAATTTGTCCGACTTTTTCAGGTGATTCCTTACTTAACGTCGTTGTTTGATTTGTCTGTAAAAGTACATTCTAACCATACACCCACCGCATATTAGTGTCAAGGGCTTTGTGTCAATATATTGACACTACTAGAGTTTGTCATAGTTTGGTATAATAGTGTCAATGAACGAATTACAAATAAAGCTGTACGAACTTTCCCAGACAACCGATCTCCTAGGGCGCAGCCTAAGGAGTATTGGTAAAAGTCTAGTGCCTGGGCAGGAAATCCATCCTCAAACAGTCAAGTACCACTGGAGGAAGCTCCATGCTCAAGGCCTAATCGCATACCTGCCAGACGGTAAAGGCAAAACCGCCAGAATTAGCAGTAGTGACAGTACCAAGCTCGGGGATAAGACTAGTCTCGTAACTATACCGGTTTATGGTGAAGCTGACTGTGGCCCGGCCTCGAAGCTAGCTGAACAGGATCAGATTGGTGCGCTGCACATATCATCCAGCCTTCTCCCAACCAGGCGTTATACAAGCCTCTACGCTCTTCGCGCTTCCGGCTCTTCTATGAACCGTGCCTCCGTACATGGACGCCCTATAGAAGATGGCGATTATGTTGTGATTGATAGTGAGTATACCGAACCCAAGAATGGTGATTACGTCGTCGCCGTTGTAGGTGGCCTAGCCAATATAAAGCGTTTTTACCGCGAGAGTGATAGGATCGCACTCTTGTCTGAATCGTCCGAGGATTACGATCCGATATTTATTCACCCCGAAGACCAAAGCGATAACTTGATAGGTGGTAGAGTCGTCCAAGTAGTCGAAAAACCAAAAGGAGCCAAACCAAAAGTTTAACTAAAGAGGTAAGTGAGGGTAATATGGGACAAATACTAGACCAGGGCTCGGCTCTGGCAACAATACTAAGTTTTTTGCTACAACTTATTCTACTTGGATTAGCCGGTGTGGCCGGTGGCACACTCGGATATAAAAAACCAAGCAAACGGTTTCACAAAAAAAAAGAAACGCGACTCTTTGATAATATACAGCGGCCGGTGGCACTCATTCCCACCAAAGGTGATAGTCTAGAGCTTGAAGCCGACTTACTAACAGCAATTGACTTTTTCACGGTAGACCCGCTCCCGGCTGATGTCCGAAGCCTAGATGAAATAACAGCCAAATATCGGCTGGTGATTGTCCGTTATGAAAATACCAAACATTTCTGGCGTATTTTTCACGCCCTAGCTGATAAACAGATACCAATTATTATCTATTCGAAACCGGCGGAGATAAAGGTTCCCGAACTTGAAAAAATCCAGGGCTACTATACTCGCTACACTCTGTGTAATACCCCAGTACGTCTAATATCGGATGTTTTCGCAATAATGAGCGTTTATCCGGAGGATAAGTAGATGAATCCTACCGACGCCTACGTTTATAACGTCCTAGCGAGACATCAAACGGCAAGCAGCCTTGCGATCGCACAATCAATTATTGGCAATTTATCGCCCACAATTATTCCTTGGTCAAACGGCTGCCTTGACAGTATCAAGCCCTCCGGTTCAATTGCAAAGGGAACGGCAATTATCGGATCGTCAGATGTTGATTTATTGGTTTCTTTAAAGTCCACAACAACCACTAGCCTAAAGGACATTTACGAATCACTATATAACCATTTACTACAAGCTGGTTATTCACCAAAGCGTCAAAACGTTTCTTTGGGCATCATGCTAAATGGGTGGAAGGTAGACGTCGTACCTGCAAAAAAGCAGGGCCAATTAACTTTTGATCATAGCCTATGGTCTCACAAACTTTCCACTTGGAGACAGACAAATACACATAAACACGTTCAGCTAATATCAAACTCTGGCCGTGTAGCCGAAATTAAGTTGACCAAGATATGGCGTAAACTTCACAATCTTGAGTTACCTTCATTTCTTCTTGAAATGTCAGTTATAAACGCCCTAAAGGGTCACAGTTCCCTATCCCCATCCGCTAATTTTCCTAAAATATTGGCATACTTGAGAGATACGCTTCCTACTGCTAGGATTATTGATCCGTCACGTTCAACCAATATCGTCTCGGATGATCTGACCCCACAGGAAAAAAATTATCTCGCCATAGCTGCCAATAATGCCTTAAATGCCAGGTGGGAGCAAGTGGTATGGTAAAAAATCTAGAGCAGAACAATCGATCCAATTTAGAGCTTGGGCTTCAAATCGCCAAACAAAAAATAGTTGCTCAGGCAAGTACCAACCAGTCAATTGACTCAAAAGTCGGCATACTGCTCGGCTTTGCTGGTGCAATCGCCGCCGGAACCATCGCTATCATAAAGAGTGATCCGTCCTTAATAGGATTTAATGTTTTTATATTTGGCCTGTTTGGCTTACTGATTAGTATTCTTTGTTTGGTTCTAGCGTCCCGCACACGCACATTTTATGATCCACCTGATTTCGATACTTTTTATTCACAGAAGGCGTTAGCCAAAGACAACCATGCTTTAATGAACCAAGTAATCTCCGATACTAAGAAATCCTACCTATTAAACGCCGACGTCACTAAAGACAAGGCAGCGTATTTTGATCGAGCGATTTATTTATTAGGACTCGGAATAATTTTGTTAATTATTGGGGTCATTTAAGGAGAAGAGCTATGAGTGATACAAAACCAGTCACACCTGTGACACCGAGTAACAAGCCAGGGACGCCTATGAGAAAGGACTCGGTGCCCACACCAGCAAAGCCAGTTCCTAGCTCTAAGCTACCGGGGACGCCGTTTAAGGGCAGTCGGAACGCACAAGCAAAATAGCCCCTCTCTCGCAAGGATTGCAGGGTCTATTTGCTGTTATATTACCATAAGCGAAGCAAGTGCGGAATTTGTTCGGTTATAAGATAGGTATGGCATAAAAATGCTGTCAGCATACAATTTAGGACACTTCTTTTTATAGTGTCCGATTTTGTCCCATTTACTCCTTGAAAGGGTTCTAGACCGACATGCTCAGCCAAGCATAAGCACTTTAAAAACACTTCACAAAAGAAGTGTTTTTATTTGGTATACTTCACATATGAGTACCGCATTACAACAAGAAGATC
>JBBRXL010000044.1:0-4693 GCA_038248455.1 Saccharimonadales bacterium (SeqCode) | reverse complement strand
CCTTGACGCATCCAGTTCTAACCTTGCCACTTTAGACAGAGTGGTCGGAAAGATTACTCGATAGTATTAGTAATTAACCTAAGGAGGTTAGATATGGATGCAGATGCAAAAAGAGTAATAGAAATAGCTGCGATGAACGATAAGTTCCGTAGCGGGTTCAGTTTTATGCTGACCCGAGGAGTACAGGCATTACCTGACATTCCTGGCCTGATTCAGGCAGTCAGAAGCTTTTCTGACTTTAGCGAAGACAATGATCCGTATGGCGAGCATGATTTTGGCAGTCTTGTTTGGTTTGACGAGAAAGTCTTTTGGAAGATAGATTACTATGACCAGAACTTAGAGTTTGGGCTTGACCCGCTCGACAAGAATTGTAAGCGAGTGCTTACGATTCTATTGGCCGAGGAGTATTAGGCATAGATTGACTTGCCCGAGAGGATTTTAGGTCTTCTCGGGCATTTTTTTATGTTCAGCGTTATGGAGAAGCTAGACTTCTTCCCAAATCTTTCCGGTCACGCCATTACGACGTACCTGATCTGTGGTGGATAGGCGGATGTGAATATCGTCATCAACACTATCATCGTAAATATCTTCCAATAGTTTATTTATGTAGCGCTTGGCATAAATAAGGCGGGCTATCGTCGGGCAGGCCAATAGGACAATTGGGGATGACTCATCGTCACCGGTTCCACTCCCCCACTCACCGTCCGATAGATATTCAACGTATTCCCTGAGTCGTTTTCGGATTTGGTAATTCGGTAAACTACTATCAAAGATTTCAAACAGATAATTGATTGTTGTTCCGCCTTTTTGCTTCGTGAAACATAGCTGTGACTGAAGTTTGACTAGGAAGTGGTACTCGCTAGCCTCATCAGCATAGTCGGTTTGCGTAACGTACGAATACCGGACTCCATCAACGCTGTGAACTTCAGCGTTTAAGCAGCAATCAGCCACGAGTAAGCACCTTGTGATAAAGTCGCTTTTCCTGGTTGATTCTTTATAGCGTTTGCGTAGCTCCTCCGGCGGATAATTATCATTATCCCGTAGATAACGAATACCACTCAGCCCTAGGTAATAAATGGCTGGTTTAGTCTTTTCAATCGGGTCATCAGGACTATAGATCCATTCGATATAGTGCTTTTCTCGTAGATCTTTGAGCCATGAACTACTACGCCTTTTGTCTTTGTGGTGCAGGAATGCTTGTATCTGTGATCTTTCAAGAAATCTATATCTATAGAAAAGGCGTAGTAGTTCATGTTGTTTGGTAGTTATTTTAGGAAGTTTCATTTGATTGTATGTAAGTAGTGATTATGATTGATGGTTGTTATTGTTTGTTTTTAGCGAGGCAGTGTATATTTGCCCAACCCCTCCTACTCCGTTTATTTAATAGGTAGAAGATACACTAATTGTATTATAACACCTTAGGTATAATAATAAATTGACCCCGGGCTGGGGTCAATTTTAACTAGTCTATTTTAGAGATTATCGTCAGGATTTTCGATCTTCATCTTGGCCAAAGCGTCTGTGTAAAGTTCGAGGTCTTCGTCGGGAGCTTTTGGATAGTTTATCTGTACATTGTTTGCTTCGTCGTAGAGTCTCAAAATCTCAATAGCTAACTTGGGCTTTCTAAGAGCCAGAAAATTTATGTTGAAACCAATGGCATTAATATTTGATCCTTGCATTGAACTCGATAGAGCCGTTGGTCTATCTTCGCGTATATTTAACTTGGTGAATTTCGAATCTGGCATTGGCTTATCTCCTTATGTATTCCAGGCAGTCTATACGTCATTGTGTAATTTGATGACGCTGATGTCAACCATCTACCTATCCATGATACAATAAAATCAATATGACGGATGACAAATCACTCATTAAACGTACGGGGGCCAGGCTTCGTAAGGCCAGACGCGCCAAGAATATGACTCAGGCCGACGTTGCTGATAAGGCTAGTATTAGTGAAAACCACTACTCTCAGATCGAGCGTGGCGAAAAGAACCCGACTACTTCGACTTTTCATAATATTATCAAGGCAATCGGTGTCACTTCGACCGAAATTTTAGGCAAATAGACGCCTAGCGACGATAGCCAATAAGGTTGTGCATAACTTATTATTTTACACTTGCAACTATTGCTATAGCTATAGTATAATATAGCTATAGCAATGAATAACAGATGAGGGTTAATGTTATGTCACCACGGGTTGCGCAATCAGAAATAACAAAAAATGCGTCATTGGAGAACAACTCCGAATCTAATAGTGATAGCGTAGAGCAACTGCGTCGAATCCTCTCAAGACAACAACAAAGACTCGTAAATTACGACGAAGCCCAAGAGGTCGGTAATTCACTTATCGATTTTTATCAGATACTCGCCGAGGAGGTATCAAGTGGACCAGCATACTAAAGCTGTTATATTGGCCCGTGTTTCCAGTAAATCGCAAGAAGATGAGGGCTACTCGCTTGATTCACAGTTAAAACTGCTGAGTAGCTATTGTGAAAAACAAAATCTAGTCGTTGCTAGGGTGTTTAGGATAGCTGAAACCGCCTCGAAAGAACAAAGCCGAAAAATCTTCCACGAACTTTTGACTTATATATCCAAAGAAAAAGTCTACCATCTTTGTGTCGAAAAGACCGACCGCTTCACTCGAAACTTCCGCGATGCCGTAGCCATCGACGATTGGCTTGAAAGTAACGAAAACCGAAGGCTTCACGCCGTCAAAGAAAATCTATTGCTTCATAAAAATGCCAGATCCGACGTTAAGTTTATGTGGAATATAAATTTATCAGTAGCAAAGAAATATACCGATAACCTACGCGAAGAGGCCATGAAAGGTTGGGCTGAGAAATTAGCACAAGGTTGGTTACCGACCGTACCGCCACCAGGATATATGACTATTACCGAGAATGGTAAACGCATACATGTGCCACATCCCGTCGTAAGCAAGCTGATACTAAAAGCTTTTCGATTCTATTTAAATCCGAGTGAATCAATCGAATCCACTATGCGTTATATGGCTGAACTTGGCATCGTGACTCGTCAAGGTAAACCTTACGCCAAAAGTCACCTACACCGTGTCCTTATGAACCCGTTCTATATCGGAACTAACCATTTTGATGGCAAAGATTATCCAGGCGTGCAAGAAACCTTCATCCCGAAGCCGCTATTCATTCGTGTACAAGAAAAGCTCCATGGCGGAAAGCCGAGGGCTTACAATAAACACCATTCGCCTTTACAGGGCGTTATCCGCTGTGAAGACTGCGGTTCTATTGTTACTTGGCAAAAACAAAAAGGCCGTTACTACGGTGTCTGTAGGCGCCTTACGGACTCCTGTAAGCAAAGCAAGATGTTACGCGAGGATCAGGTCGAAGAAATGATTATAAAAGATCTAAAACGGCTCGTTTGCCCATCGCCAGAAATCATTGACTGGGTGTCCGGCGCCATGCGAGAACAATATAAAGACCGTATCGAAGAACGAGAACGCAATATGAGTCGGCTACGGGGCAAATTGAAGCGCATCGAAGTCATGGACGAAGCCTTGTATGACGATAAGCTTTCCGGTGAGATCACAAAAGAGAAATATACAGAAAAACACGAACAGTTTATGGTTCAAAAAAATGAAATACTGACTCAAATAGCAACCTTTGATGATGCTATGAGTGAGCGGCTCGAGCAGCGTTTAGTGATACTTGAATTATCGCAAAAAGCGGCAGAATTATACGTTAAAAAGACGCCAGAGCAAAAACGTTTGATAATTTCCAAACTTTTCGAAAAATTAACTATAAAAGGAGGTACGTTATCTGTTAAATATTCAAAATTAGCCGAAACGATCGCAGACAAAGTTCAAAAAACAACTAATTTAATGGAGGTTCGAAAATGACATTCCAAACTACAAAAAATAACCCACCTGACAGATCAGAAAAGGGTTATTTAACGCCCGATAACGAGCTTCGTTCTATCTGGCTGGGATGGAGGGATTTGAACCCCCGAATGCTGGTACCAAAAACCAGTGCCTTACCACTTGGCGACATCCCAATATAGCGCTAATCAGCACTACAGATTGTACACTAATCTAGACATCAGCTCAAGTGGTGTATTATTTTACTTTTTTCGCTACGATCACACTACTAAATTGTGAACGAATCTCAAATAGAATATACGCGCCGACTGCAGCACTAAAAATGACACTGACGAGATTATTAATGATATAAGACATATCACTGTACCTTAAAATCATACCAATCGCTCCCGAAGCGACACTAACCAAGAATGCCATAAATAACAAGTCCCAGCCCTTTTTCTTTCGTGTCTGCAGAGGCGTAACCGCCATCGCCGTCAAAACAACGTTCAGCACTAAAGCCGCTAGAGATATAACCGAACTCAGCATCCAACCTATCGAATAGACAGGAGTCAGAGAAACACCATAAATAGTTGTTGCTGCCCCGAACACTGCCAATGCTGCTAAAATTGTCCCAACTAGCGTAAGAACTCCAAGCGCAGATAATACCACACCGATTAACGTTAGCCACCATGCATTTTCGCCCAACCATTTGCGCCATTGTGCCGGCAAATGTGGAATTGGCTTTAGCCAACCTTCAATATTGCTCTCGAGTTGTTTGATTGCCTCCATGTACTTGTCCTCCTTTATTTACGCTTCAATTACATTATCTCACAAATGATCGAATAACTACTACTTCCT
>JBBRXL010000043.1:0-4709 GCA_038248455.1 Saccharimonadales bacterium (SeqCode) | reverse complement strand
CAAGGCCTTCGGTCGACCCGGGTACGTCTATTAGTGGTTACTGGTCAACCGTACCAACAGGGTTCTTGGTAGAAGATGGATCAGCTATCTCGCGCACCACTTACTCAACCCTATTTGCAATCATTGGCACTAGCTTTGGCGCAGGCAATGGGTCAACCACCTTTAACCTACCGGACTCAAAAGGACGTACGGGTGTAAACTTAAGTCTAACGGACACAGAATTTGACCTACTAGGTGAAAAACCTGGCAGTAAGACAGAGGCATTATCTATAGCCCAGATGCCGTCGCATACACATATACAGGATCCTCATACAAATCTACAAAATACTCATACTCACAGCGTATATGATCCAGGACATACTCATTCGCAAAACGCCCATACCCATACGCAAAATTCTCATAACCATGGTAGTGGTTATGTAAGTGATGGAAGTTTTGGAGGTAGTAGCGCTATATCTGCAACTGGAGGTAGTTTTGGATTCTATGTAGGCCCACAGCCAAGTGTTGTAGCTACAAACCAATCAGCTACAGCTACCAACAATGCGTCCTTTACGGGAGTTAGTGTGAATTCGATAGCAGCTACAAACCAATCAGCTACAGCTACCAACAATAATACTGGGGGTGGTGGTACGCACAATAACATCCAACCCTCGATCGTTAAACTGTTTGTAATTAAATATTAGAAGTCAGTATTTAACTGATTTTGCAATTTCAATAAGCTTTGACTTCGCGCTTGCCTCGTCAAATAGCGCAACACCTACTGGTTGGTTAATGCTAAATGTAAAATGCTTAAGATTCTTATAAACAACTAGCAAAAAGTTAGTATTTCCTTCGCTAAAAGTTCTTTTTACGAAAACTGCTGACTCGCCTATATTACTTACTTTGTCTCCATCTGCTTGATGTAGTAAAATGAAATTGTCTTTTGAAGCTTGGTCTTTATGTACGTACACCTCGGTCGTAAATGCGTTGCTACTATTAAATTGATTGCCGGAATTACCACCCGTCTTGAACGCATATGAACAGACTTGTATTTGATCGTTATTTGGGAGAATCGATAGACCGATTAGATCGGGACCTTGTAACTGTGCTGCTGGTTCACCTAGTGTTGACTTTATAAAATCCTTATTCAATATAGAGCAGGCACTATAATCCCTAGTGCCATCAGGTGATAGTTTAATGATTTCCTGATTTGATGTACTAGATTGCTGTTTAGTGGGTCGAATTGCTATTAATATACCAACGGTTGCAGTCAGGGCTAGTATTACTAGGCCTGTGCTTATAAAGATTCGTTTTTTATTCATTGTATTTTCCTGGTTAACTCTGTTAATGAGTGTAACTTGTTCTAAAGCAATAAGCAATACAGCTTAAGCTTGCTTGGCACTACTATAATCAAATTGATTATAGTAGTTAGACTAATATGCGAACTGGTATACTATATTGAGATGAATGCGTCCTATTTTAAATTGAATCGTAGTAAAATTTTGAGCAAAATTAATAACGAAACGCTGGTAGTTACTGCTTATTCAGCTATTCAGCGAAACAGGGATGCTTTTTTTATGTTTGAACAAGAAGCTAATTTTTGGTATCTAACTGGAATCGAGGATCCTGATTGGTGGGTGATTATTGATGGCGCGCAGAACAAAAGCTGGTTAGTTGCACCAGATATTGATGACGCCCACCGTATATTTGATAGAGGTCTAAGCTCAAAAGAAGCTCAGAAAATTAGTGGCGTAGATAAGGTAATCTCACGAGAAGAGGCCGATACATTGTTGAAAGAACTAGCAAGTAATCGCAAAAATATTTATTCGATTGGTGATGATCCTCATGCCAATCACTATAATTTCGTTCTTAATCCTGCACCAAAGGAATTATATAGTTATCTCCAGGAAATATTTCCAGAAGTTAAGGACTTCCGCCCAGAATTAGCGAAACTCCGAGCTATCAAGCAACCCGAAGAGATAGACGCAATTCAAGCAGCCGTAGACTTAACTGTCGATGCATTCCAGACTGTTAGAAATAATTTTAAAGATTTTAATTATGAATACGAGATTGAAGCTGAGTTTAGTTATATGTTTCGAAAAGCTGGTGCCGAGGGCCATGCCTACGACCCGATAGTAGCTGGAGGAAAAAATGCCTGTACTCTTCATTACAATAAAAATAACGATAAATTGAAGCAAAACAGCTTAGTCGTTATAGATATAGGCGCTCGCCTGGGTAGTTACTCGGCAGACATCACTCGTACTTATGCAGTAGGTGAGCCAACCGAGCGTCAAGAAGCCGTACATCAGTCGGTTGTCGATTCGCAAAACAAAACAATAAAACTATTAGGTCCCGGCAAATCGATCAAACAATATTTAATTGATGTAGATAATATCATGAAAAATGAGCTAGTTAAGCTTGGACTTATGAAATCAATTGACGACGACAAAAACTATAGAAAATACTTTCCGCATTCGGTTAGTCACGGACTAGGTCTGGATGTCCACGACAGCCTGGGTGGCTATGATAAATTCATGCCAGGTATGGTCCTGACAGTTGAGCCCGGAATATACATACCAGAAGAAGGTATAGGCGTGCGTATAGAAGATAATATATTAATAACAGATGAAGGGTATGTAAACCTCAGCCAGGCTCTATCGACTAGTCTGTGATATAATATAAACAATATATGAAAAGACAACTCATTACATTTATTGTTCGTGTAGCTCTAAATTCATTCGGTCTATGGGTCGCCGTTAAGCTATTTGGCCAGGGTTATCAGACATCGGGCTGGGCCGATACTGCTTATATATTTATAGTGGCTGGTCTTATATTTTCTATTATCAACAGCATACTAAAGCCAATGATTGTAATTTTGTCACTTCCGGCTATATTGATATCTTTAGGTTTATTTATGTTGGTCATAAATGGCTTGATGGTATATTGGTCTATTCAGATTGCACCAGACTTGTCGATGACATTTATAGGTTCGGTACTATCCGGAATTATCATGAGTCTGGTAAACTATATAGTAAGTACCGTACTTGAACTTAAGCGGGCACAATAGATTTAGGGGAAATTATGAATTTTGATTCAATATTACAAATTATCACATTAGGATCGGCTGTTTTGATGGTTGTTACTATCTTGCTTCAACAACGAGGTGCTACGCTTGGTGCTGGATTCGGTAGCTCAGGCGAGCTATATACTACACGCCGTGGACTGGATAAGAACTTATACGAAGTGACTATTGTGCTGGCTGTTATTTTCGTACTTTCGATCTTAACCGGCTTATTGCTACCAGCCTTTAACTAGGTTCACTTATGGCTGATGACGACCAACAAACTCGGTGGGAACAAGTAAGAGAGATTAACCTCAATAAGAAGCTTATTAACAAGCGCGTCAAACGTGCCGAAGATGTGACGTTGCGACATACTCGTCGTTTTTTATTGAAAAGATGGAGTAGTGTGCGGGATGTTAGGCGACATATTATTAGCTGGATATTGGCGCTAGGTCTGTTGATAGTTGCGGCCGGTATGCAGATATCATGGTTTAACTCTGGCTATAGAACCGTCACTTATGATACAAAAGGTACATATGCCGAGGCAACTCTCGGTGCTATAGATACACTTAATCCTATTTTTGCATCAAGTCGCTCTGAGGAAGCGGTCGGTAGACTATTGTTTTCTAGACTTTATAGCTATGATTCAACCGGGCACTTATTTGGCGATCTGGGTACGGCTATAAATGTAGATGATACTGGCAAGGTATATACCGTTACTATTCGGTCTGATGCCAACTGGACGGACGGGTATCGCTTAACGGCACACGATGTTGCTTTTACTATAGGATTATTATCAAATTCGGCAGTACGTTCGACTAACCCTGAGGATTGGAGTGGTATTGATGTAAAAGTAATCAATGACACTACGTTGCAGTTTACTCTACCGGCAGTAATAGCTGCTTTTCCACACGCGCTAACTTTTGCTATATTACCAGAGCATGTGTTGTCTAAATTTGAACCAAACAGCATTAGGGAAAACGAGTTTAGTAGCAATCCTGTTACTAGTGGACCTTTCAAGTTAGCGTTCTTGCAAGATATAGACTCGGTGGGCGCTAATAGGGTTGTTAATATGGATAGAAATAGTAATTATTATAAAGGCCAGGCTCGTCTTGCGCACATTCAAATACACGCCTATAAAACCCAGGACGATATTATAAAAGCGCTTGATACGGGCGAGGTGAATGCCGCCGCGGACTTGTCTGTCGGAGATATGTCTCGTATAGACAAAGATCATTACGACATAGATAGCGTACCTGTAAATAATGGAGTTTATGCCCTAATTAATCAGCACAGTAATATACTCAAAGATAAGTCTATTAGAAAAGCTCTGCTATATGCTACAGATACAGACACTATTCTCAAACAAATTGGCGGCAATCTGCAAGAATTAAATCTTCCGTTTATAGACGGTGAGATTAGGGGCGAAAACTTGCCGAGACAGGCTGGATTTAATTTAGTCGAGGCTAACAATATTTTAGATAAAGCTGGATGGAAGTTGACCGGTGATGTTCGCGTTAAGGACGGTAAGAAATTAGAACTTGATGTTGTTACTCTAAAAGACACAGACTATAGTCGTACGATTGAACTCTTGTCAGATCAATGGCATAAAATCGGCGTTAACGTTAAGTCGTTGATTGTCGATACAAACGACACTACCCAAAAGAGT
>JBBRXL010000042.1:0-5039 GCA_038248455.1 Saccharimonadales bacterium (SeqCode) | reverse complement strand
GCCATGATTATCTATGCGTTATTTGCATGGGGCATCAGTGCTTTAGTGAAATCGATCATGGTCGGAAGAGAATAGACAACAATTAGCATTTTTGCTAGTAACATTTGATCAAGACAAATAATAAATGCCCCAAACGGGGCATTTATATATTCTCACGTACCTCTATAGATTTATCAACCAGATAAATACACCTAGTGATACTAGAGTTAGCGCAAAGAACAGCCCAAGGCCAACTGGCGAACCCCAGCTAAACCATGAACCCCAAGCGCGCCAATGGCTCCAGTGTGCCTGTGAAAGCTCACGCCATTGATCGTATTCTTCTTTTTCCTTTTGCTTTTTCAGCAAGTCTTTTTCATTTGACATAAGATACTCCTAATTATTTGTAATTAACTCATTCGACCGATGTGTTAATGCTCCTAGAGTGAAACCGCCACCCCTTGTTGTCATGAGCAATGACGGAGCAGTATTCGCGGAATTATTTCAAAGCTATATTAGCATACAGGCATTACAGGTGTCCACTAAACGTAGGAGATAAATGCATGTCGTGATACTAAATCTATATACGGATTATTAGTAATGATATAATTACTGTGAAATCATGACAAAAGTAGCCAAAGCCCTACTATATAACAACGAGAACAAGATTCTTGTTATGATTCGTAGTGATTCACACCCGAAGTTCGCAGGTGAGATCGACCTACCTGGTGGCACGGTCGGAGAAGGTGAACCTTATTATGAGGCCGTTATACGAGAAGTTCTTGAAGAAACAGGTGTCGATATCTCTTCTAATAAATCTCTAAAATTGGTATATAAATACATCAGTCATAGCGGAGACGATAGGCACGTTTACGCTCTCAAGATAAACGATACTAACCCTGATATCAAAATTAGCTGGGAACACAAAAAGGCATACTGGATAAAACCTAGCGATCTAATAGAGTCCAAGAATCTATTTAGCAAAGACGACTACATGATTAAAACTATCGAATACCTTAAGACGACTTTATAAATAGTTATGCTTGCTTATATCCCGACTGAAAGATAATATTTAACCTATGACTACGCCCGAAGGCTATAATTCAGATATATACGCCGAACATGCGGCTAAATTCAAGGAGAGATATAAAAAAATTACTCCTGGTGAATATAAAGACTACGTAGATAACGTTACTAGATATGGCGAAACTCTAGACGATTTATTCGCAGCCGAAAATAACAGAGAACTTCTCAAAATCGCAATGAACACCAGTGTCATAAAAGATGAAATAGTAGATAATGTAATTGATATATCGTTCAAACTTCTATCTAAAAAGAAGACAAAAAAAGTTATAGCTATGATTTCATTTCTTACTCATGAGTTGAATGACACTTATGTGGGAAGTCTAGATAAAATAGGTTCGATTGAGTGCGATAACTGTATTGATTTATGTTTCGATACCGACATAGTCCACGAGAGTATCTATTTGATGCTAACTACTGAAAATATGGAGTATTTTATAGAGTATCCAAATATGATTGGTGATTTATTCATGAATCAAATTGAAAAAATGACCATACATATACTAGAACATGCTACGCAAAATATGTAATCGTTTATGCTTGCAATCTTTATGGTCGTAAATAACAATTAACTGCAATGGAAAACGAGAATCAAGCCAATACTTCAGAGAAGCCCGGAATTCTTCCTGCGATATTATACAAAGAAATTGCATTAATAGAGCAAACTGTAGATACTACATTTTTTCATGATGAGCTGGAACGTACTATAACCATAAGGCAACTGACAGATAGATTGAACGACTTATTCATGTCCGAACTAGTGGGATTACCCGTTAGATGTATCGGCTACGCACACACTGGTAAAGAACGAGAGGACAATCTGTCTAGCACCGAAGGTTTGATTGACTCATCTGGGTATGTCTACTGCGGGATGAGCATGAAAATACCTAACGGTCATAGCGAATTCAAAATAATGCTTGCATTCATCGAAGATAACAATGAAACTTACGACGACCCAAAGCAAGGCACTACCGCATACTACATAGACCCCGTCGACCTGCTATCAATTGAAAAGATTGTTGACCCAAATATCGAATTGCGAAACCTAATAGATAGACTAAATATTCTATCCATAATGACTAAATCAATCATAAGAAGTGAAAAATTCTTATTTGCAAATAATTTAACTCGTATTTATATGCTCTCAGAAGTTCATGACACTATGCAAGCTGAAGTTTTTAATTTTGGAGGTGAAGCCGTAAATGTCTTAACCGGTGATCATATTGAAGTTGTAGAAAATTTTAATGACGAGGACTACAAATCTGATAGTAAGAATAGCTCAAAACCAGCTAAAGTATCACCCGGTAGATATAATTTATTTGGATATATATCAAATTGCTTATTCTATGAATATGCAATGTCTTCGAATCCAGAAGCAAAGCCAGATCTAACAACTGACAGACTAAAATTCGATGAACCGTGTTTGGTTGTGACATCTGATACCAACGAAAACATTAAATACTATATACCAATAAGTAAAATTGCTGACATTTTTTCAAATGATTAGCATTATTAATTAATGCCTCGTGCTTATGCTTGCCTATGACACATTAAATCAAATATAGTTATTCCTATGTCAGAAGAACCAGATATGCCACACGAATCAACGCCTGATCAGTTCGATATAGATTTACAAAAAATGATTGAGACTAGTAAAGAATTATTCATTCCTGTTGACCTTTTTAAATCATGCCTAAATGAGTTATATACGCGTAGTCTTCCTTTATATAGCAATCAAACAAGTGAAGCCGAAGCCTACGAAATAAACTTAGCCCTAGAGAAATTAGAGTTCGATATAACAAAGTACTTATCAGAGTCGTACGACCAGTTTCTCAAGTCTAGCAACGAAAGATCCGACGTAATAGATTCTATCGCTAAACTAATGATTGAATCCGAGAATATAAGATTCTCTGTATTCGACAGGCTCTTCCCAAACTGCGCTCACTGTAATATAGATAAAATAACTCCTGACGAATATAAGAACTTGATAGACGAGGACTTAGAATATTTAGACGATAGCTCAGACGCGAGTTCGTATATTATGTCGAAAAATGCAGTTTTACGAATATACGCCAGACAAACAGAGACCATTATAGATTTAGCAACAACCCATCTTCCCGAGTACTATCAAGGTGGATTACGATTATATTTGATTAAAAAGATAGGTAATCATGCCTTAGATATCACTAAAATAGCAGTTGGAGTTGCTGCTGGGATTGAAATATTTAACGTTATTAACGATAAAATTAACTAAATCGTCATATAAAATTATTTGGTTTTTTGACTATTTTGTTATAATATTGCATAAGACGAACGAGCAACCGCTCGTTTGTTAGTTCTTAGTAGATAAGGTACTCAAATGACACTCTCGAACATGTGGTACAGGTTTTTCCGTCCATCTTTCAAAATCTTCCTCCATGTCAAATACGACATCGAGGTCAAAGGCAAGAAAAACATCCCGAAGCGTGGTAGAGTAATACTCGCCGCCAACCATCAGCGAGTTGACGACTCGTTGCTGATCGCCGCCTTTGCCACCAAGCGGCTAGTGCGTTTTGCCGCAAAGTCTCAGTACTTCGACGGTAAATCCAAACCCTTCGGCAAGATAATCCGCTGGTTTTTCGTGACCCTCGGGATGATCAGAATCGATCGCAATACCACGGCCTCAATGTTCCAGCTTTTTAGAGGAGCGGTTAGTATCCTCGAGGCCGATAATGTTGTTGCAATTTTCCCTGGAGGCACCAGAGTAAAAGCCGGCAACACTGAAAAGCTTATGGTCGGCATCGTGGTTGTCGCTAGAAAGACGAAGTCTCCGATAGTGCCTATTGGGATGTCTTATCAAAAAAGTCGAAAGTACCGGAGGCAGAAAGCCGTTGAAAATATCGGCGCTCCAGTTCCCTGGAGTCACTACGACGGTATGTCAGATTCCGAGGTTCTCGACGACCTACAATTGCGAATTCATTCGCTCAAAACCCCAGCTTGAACGACATTCGTGACGGCTCGGGCGTAGTCCCGAGCCGTCACGCGACCTATCTACTAAGAACAAATTCAATTTATCAAAATTATGATAAAATATATTAGTAAACATTAACAAAACAGCATATCCAGAGTGCAGCGAGAGAACTAGCTCTATGACCTGCCGGCAACCTACGCTTTAGTAAGGTGCCCCTTCTAGCCCATACGGGACAGATAGAGTATATATAACTCCTTTTTATCTTACCAATACGGGCGGAAAGATATGTAGTAAGGAGTATTTTTTATGTCAAAATCAACCCACAAAGGAACTTACACGGCCGAATACGTATCGCCAAGTCACCCAGACAAGCTCTGTGACCGCATATCTGACGCCATACTGGCCGCACATATCGCAGGTGACTCACAGGCACGTGTAGCTGTCGACGTCGCTGGAGGCCACGGTACAGTGTTTGTAGTAGGAGAGGTAACCTCACGCACCAAAGACGTCGATGTCCGGCAAATAGTGGCAGATATCGCGGGTGATGTCGAAGTACTAGTGCGAATAGTCGAACAAAGCCCCGAAATAGCGCGTGGCGTCGATACTGGCGGAGCTGGTGATCAAGGAATCGTCGTCGGCTATGCCTGTGACGAGACGCCCGAACTATTGCCGCTCGAGTACGTGCTAGCGCGCGATCTTTGCGACAATCTATATCAGCGCTGGCCATTTGATGGCAAGACCCAAGTAACAGTTACAGACGGCAAAGCCACGCACGTCGTAGCTAGCTTTCAGCACGCCAAGCGTGATGAGCTCGAAGCTGCCGTCAAGGCCTGGTTTGACAGTCTACCTACCAAATACCACTTACCATCTACCAAATACTATATCAACCAAGCAGGGGACTGGGATATCGGCGGATTTGATGCCGATAGTGGTCTAACCGGTCGCAAGATTGTCGTCGACAACTACGGCCCACGGGTACCTGTGGGCGGAGGCGCATTCAGTGGCAAAGACCTTACCAAGACTGATCGTT
>JBBRXL010000041.1:0-5177 GCA_038248455.1 Saccharimonadales bacterium (SeqCode) | reverse complement strand
GTTGATGTGAAGTTTTCGTACTTCTGGGTACCCAAGGTACCGAGCGACATCAACAAGATATCAGTTGAGTTCAATATTCAGCATGAATAAGCACAACATTGTCTGTCTAGACGTCGGTGAAAAAAGAATAGGCGTGGCTGTGGCCGATACGTCTATCAAGATTGCCGTGCCTTTTGATACGCTTGAAGTCGACGACGCCATAAATGAAACTATATTGAAATTACTTAGTACCGAGCAAGCTGATGTACTAGTGGTGGGCTACCCGCGCAACCAGTCTGGTGAAACAACCGCTCAGACACAGTTTGTTGAGGATTTCATAAACGGATTGGGCGAAATCAGCCCAAAGGTGGTTTTTCAAGACGAATCTTTGACCAGTGTGATGGCCGAAAAACAACTCAGCGACCATGGACGACCTTATAAAAAAGGCGATATTGATGCTCTAGCTGCTGCTATTATCTTGCAGGACTACTTGGAGCGGACTGTTGGATAACTCTGAGACGCCAGAACAAACAGCAGATGTGGTCGTAGACAAGACGATTATTATTCCGCAGCAGCCAATCAATGGCCAGCCGAGTGGCATAGCTATCAAAACAACCAAGCGACTTAAAAAAATCCACTGGTGGATTATTGGCGTGGTCGGCCTAGTGTTAGCCGCTATCGGCGGAATACTCATCTGGTATAATGTCCAGCTACAGCCACTGTCGAATGACAAAGACAGTCTGAAAGTGGTTGAGATTAAGCCTGGAACGAACCCTACGACTATCGGCAATTTACTTCAAGAAAAAGGAGTTATCAGGAATGCTTTTGTCTTTGACGTCTACACTAGACTTTCTAGCAACCGATCAAACCTCCAAGCTGGCTCGTACCGATTATCACCAAGTGAATCTGTCCAGGGGATTGTTGAACATCTAACAAAGGGCAAGGCTGATCAATTTAGTATCACATTTTACCCCGGTGCAACATTAGTAGATAATAGCGATAAGGCTGAGTCCAAGAAATATGATATTACTTCAGTTTTAGAAAAAGCCGGGTTTTCGATTGCCGAGATTACCGAAGGCTTAAGTCTCAGATACGACGATCCAAGCTATAACATGCTGTTTGCAGGTAAGCCAGTCGGATCTGGCTTGGAAGGTTATATATACGGAGAAACATACTTCTTTAATTTCGGATCCACCGTCAAGGATATATTTGAATATACTTTCAAGCAATTTTATAAAGAAATTAATGACAATAACTTACTAGCGGGCTTCAAAGAACAGGGTTTGAGCCTATTTCAAGCCATCACACTGGCTTCAATCGTGCAAAGAGAGGTATCGAACCCATACGACGCCAGCAAAGTCGCACAGGTCTTTTATAGCCGTTACAGGCAAGGTATAGCCTTGGGGTCTGATGTAACTTATCAGTATATAGCCGATAGGTTAGGAGTTGCGCGCGATATCAACCTAGATTCACCATACAATACTCGTCGATACACGGGTCTGCCTCCAGGCCCTATAGCCACTCCTGGGATAAATGCTTTAAAAGCCGTGGCGCATCCCGCAAATACTGATTATTTGTTCTTTTTGAGCGGTGATGATGATGTGACGTATTTTGCACATACCGACGCTGAACATCAGGCAAATATAGTTAATCATTGTCAAAAAAAGTGCTCAGAACTTTAGTTGTATATCTATAGAACAAATTGACATATAGCGCAATGATTGATAGACTAAGTGTTAGCACATTTGCGTCTTAGCAATTGGTTTGCCATGCAAACCGATGAGTGGGAACTCTAAGACTAAATGAGCCTACCAATAAATGTCGCACGGGTATCGAAAAGAGAACATTTTAGCACTAATATCAATTAATGAAATCGGTCGAAAAATGCCCCGTTCTTGCGAGAAGAAAGACAGAGTAAGGTAGACGCCCTTGTAGTAATACTAGCGGCAGGAGAACAATAATTCGTAATCAGATCTCACAGAGCTTTGCTCAAGGATCGACTGCTGTTTTGCAACGGCAGATGTTGGCCCGAAACAATAAAAAACGCGCAAGAGGAGTCCCAAAGGCTTCTACAGTTGGAATATACGCCAGCGTCTTCACTTTGATTGTCGCAGTTGTGGCTATCGGCTACCGTGCGCCACAACAATCTACTACTGTAGCCAACGCTACGCCACTCTCTGCCCAGAATAATCAGGTCGACCAGACCTCTGTTAATGAGGTTGTAGCTAGTAACATAGCCGCTAGTTTAGCGGAGACGGTTAATCTTTCGGTTGCGCCTAACGTAGCTAACTTAGCTGTGTCGACACAGATCAAGACCGAACTTGCTCAAGCTAGCGACGATGTAATAGCCAAGCCACAGATTCTTTCACCTACAGCCGACAACCGGGCTATAACTTCTTATGCCGTTAAGGCTGGAGATAACGTCAACACCGTTGCCGCACAGACTGGTCTATCTAAAGAAACTATTAAATGGGCAAACAATTTAACGTCTGATGATCTATCGGAGGGTGCGAGTCTTCGTATATTACCTCTTGATGGTATTGTTTATAAAGTTAAGTCTGATGACACTATCCAGTCTATTGCCGAGAAATACAAGGCGGATACTCAACGTGTCACTACCTACAACGACCTTGAACAGGGTGGTCTGACTCCAGGCTTAGAGATTATAATTCCGAGTGGAGTCTTGCCAAATACCGAGCGACCAGGTTACGTAGCACCTCGACCGGTTGTCACGAACTATTACGCCAACTACAATTTCTATGGTTCGGGTAATGGTGATGTAACTTTCTTGTACCGTAATAGTGCTCAAACTTCAGATGGTAATAAAAACGCTTGGGGCAACTGTACATGGTATGCCTGGGAGCGTCGTGCGCAACTTGGTGGTAACTATAGGTTGCCTTCATCTGCGCTTGGTAACGCCGAGGCTTGGGCGTATAGTCTTTCTAGTTATGGCTATCGTGTCAATAACACTCCAGCACCAGGTGCGATTATGCAGAACCGTGGCGGTCTTGGGCATGTAGCTGTAGTTGAGAGTGTCGGCGAAAATGGCGATGTCACCGTGACAGAGATGAACTACGGTGGTTGGTATAACGGTGTAGACCGTCGTGTCATTTCTGCCGGACAGGCTGGTCTCTATAACTATATTCACGAACGAATGTAGGTTTTGTTAACGTAATTCAATCGCCTCTGTTAATTCAGGGGCGATTTTGCTATAATAGTCAGATATGTTTGTCGACACCGCAAAAGTTTTCATTCAAGCAGGCAAAGGCGGCGACGGAGCCGTTAGTTTTCGTCATGAAATTTATGTTGACAAGGGTGGTCCAGATGGCGGAGTGGGTGGCAAAGGTGGCGATGTTGTCTTCGTTGCATCTGAGGACGTCAACACACTCCTAGACTTTCGTTTCAAACCAGAGCTCAAGGCCGGTCATGGCCAAAACGGCGCCAAGCGCGACCGAAGTGGCCGTTCGGGCGAGAACTTCTACGTCAAAGTACCTATGGGCACGCTGGTTAAGCGTGACGGTGTGGTGATAGCTGACCTGACGCACAATGGCCAAGAAATAATCGTTGCCAAGGGTGGCGATGGCGGTAAGGGTAACGCTCACTTCAAAAGCTCCGTCAGGCAAACTCCTCGTATCGCTGAAAAGGGTGAGTTTGGCGATACATTTGACGCCGAACTAGAGCTAAAGCTACTAGCTGACGTTGGGTTGGTTGGATTCCCGAATGCTGGTAAATCGACATTCTTGTCAGTTGTTACTAATGCTCGTCCCGAGATAGCCGATTATGCCTTTACGACCCTCACACCAAACCTTGGTGTGGCTGATATTGACGACGGCAGTTTACTGATAGCCGACATTCCTGGCCTCATAGAAGGCGCTAGCGAAGGAAAAGGCCTGGGAGACGACTTCTTGCGTCACGTTGAACGAACAGCCGTGCTGTTGCACCTTATCGACGCCTATAGTGACGACGTTGCCAACTCTTACAAGATTATCAGAAACGAACTATCAAGTTACAACGTGGAGCTCGAGAATCGTCCAGAAGTCGTAGCTCTTACCAAGATAGACGGCCTCGATGACGATATTATTCAGATGCAGATTGACAATATCCAAGCAGTCGCCGGCAAGGATGTAGAGATATTGGCTATTTCTTCGACCGCCCACAAAGGTCTCCGCGAATTACTACGCAAACTTCGCGCCGAAGTGGTGAAGTCGCGCGAACTTGACGCTCAGATGGAGATCGAAGAAGACGAAGATTTCGACACTATTAGTTTGACCACCAAGCAAATCGAAGATAGCTGGAAAGTTGAAAAAATCCAAGAAGGTGAAGATGTCGTATTTGTTATTGCCGGTGATAAGATTGAGCGCTTCGCTCGTCGAACCGACTACGATAACTACGAAGGCGTCAACCGCCTCCGCGATATACTCAAAAAGCTTGGCATATCTCACGAATTACGCCGTCAAGGTATCGAAAGCGCGAGTATCATCAGGATAGGTGATAGCACTTTTACTTTTCAAGAACAATAAAATCGATTAATCTGTCCAACTTGTAATACACAACACGCCGCGTAGGCGTGATTTTTTGTTATGATGGTTATATGTCCAAAACCTTTTTCTTTTACGACCTCGAGACTTCGGGTCTGAACCCACGCGAAGATCGTGTCATGCAGTTTGCAGGTATTCGTACCGATATGGATTTCAAACCAATAGGTGAACCGTATAATATCTTGGTCAAGTTGAACGATGACGTCTTGCCAAGTGTCGAGGCGCTGTTGATTACGGGTATTACTCCACAGCAGACTCAAGCCGACGGCTATACAGAGGCTGAGTTCGCCAAGTTACTAGTTGAGGAGGTTTTTACGCCAGACACCATCACTGTTGGATTTAACAATATCCGTTTCGACGATGAGTTTATTCGTTATCTCTTATGGCGTAACTTTTATGATCCGTATGAATGGGCCTGGAAGGATGGGCGTTCGCGCTGGGACTTGCTGGACGTGGTGCGTATGACGCGCGCTTTGCGACCTGATGGTATAGAGTGGCCGTTCAACGATAAGGGAGAACCAGTCAATAAGCTAGAGCTTCTTAGCAAAATTAACGGCCTGGAGCACACCAAAGCTCACGATGCTTTGAGTGACGTGGAGGCGTTGATATCTATTACTAGACTTATCCGCGACAAACAACCTCAACTGTACGACTATCTAT
>JBBRXL010000040.1:0-5294 GCA_038248455.1 Saccharimonadales bacterium (SeqCode) | reverse complement strand
GGGCTGTTTCAAGCTCCCGGTCAGAGGCATCTCCGAATCTATCTGTATAGAAACTAACATTTGGTCCAGCCATAGCTACTAAGCGCTTGTGGTCTGGTCCGTTTCCGAAAACTTTCAACGGTACACCCAGTTTTGTGCAAGCCTCTACTACCAGGTCGTAGCGCTTGTAGGGCAGTTGTCGACCCATGGTCATATAGAAGTCACCACGTTCACGCGCTGGTTCGAAGCGGTTGACGTCTACTGGAGGATGGATGACGGTCGATGGTTTGTTGTAGTATTTCTTTATCCTTTTTTGGGTCTCGGTTGAGTTGGCTATGAAGACATCGACGTCTTGGGCTGCTTTGTAGTCTAGCTTGCGCTGATGTGGCACCATAAGGGGTATTAGTAGTCGGATGACAGGGTCGAGCTTGCCGTAGCCGGGACGCTTCTTGTACTCATCGTAGTGACTCCAATAATAGCGGGCGGGAGTGTGACAATACGAGATAATTTTTTGACCTGGACGGGTTTTGCGGACTTGGTTAGCGTTTAGGTATGAGCTGGTGATGATGATGTCGAATTCAGATAAGTCGAGGTCGCGAAAAGCTTTTACTTGAAGTGTGGGAAATAGTTTATATAGTTTTCGAATTTTCTTTGGAAACTTTTGAAGCCACGTGGTGCGAATATCTAATTGTTTAAACTCTGGAAGGACTCGGTCTTCGTCGTAGATGGCTGTATAGATTGGTGCATCTGGAAAGGTATTGTGTAGTTCGTAGACTACTCGCTCTGCGCCACCCATGACAGTCAAAAATTCAGCAACAATCGCAATCTTTGGCTGAGATTGGTTAGTAGTTGGTAGGTTGTGGGTGGTATTGATTTTTTTCATATAATTTGCTATAATTTGTTACGTAACGATGACCAAGCTAAACAGCCTAAGGTTTCGACCGACCGCTGATCTTGGTCTTTTTTGTTGGTTTATATTCCAGAGCTTTTCGTAACAAATCTACTCTCGTGATGAAATGGTTGAATTCGCGTAAAAATCCTGAAAAATGGCGATTTGGTGCCATGACTCTCAATAATTTATCTTGTTTTACCAGATATTCGACCAGGCATCGGAAATCACCGTCACCACTCACGATGATTGCTTTGTTATAGTTCGGTAATTGAATCATTGCATGAAGCACGAGCTCGGCGTCAACATTGCCTTTTATCTTGCCATCGGGCAGCTCCATCGTAGGTTTAAATATGAGAATAAACCCTGCTTCTTGTAGGCTGGTGTAGAGCGACTCGTTACCACTGATATATCCGATGAATAGGAATGCTTTTGTCACGTTGTATTTATTTCTTAGATATTGACGAAAGCGACGATAGTCGATTTTCCAACCCATACTCTTTACGCCCATATTAAGGTTTTGACTATCAATGAAAGCGTATATGGTATTTTCTGAAGCTTTCATTATTTTGCTCCCTTTTTTCTAAAAACAACGGCAATAGTTTTGAACAATATTTTTATATCAAGCCAAAATGTCCAGTTCTGGGCGTAGAACAGTTCGAGTTCGATACGCTCCTCGAAGCTTAGTTCGCTACGACCGGATACCTGCCAGAGTCCGGTTATACCAGATTTTACACTGTGAAGTAGCGATGCTTTACCTGGTGCAAGCTTTACTTCCTGGGGTAATATCGGTCGTGGTCCGACGAGGCTTAGCTCACCCTTGAATACGTTTATTAACTGAGGTAGTTCATCTATTGAAGATGCCCTTAGGAATTTACCAAACTTAGTTATCCTAGGGTCGTTTTCGACTTTGCGTATTTTGTCATAGATCTTGGCTAGGTCTTCGCGTCCCATTTCACGGAATTCATCGGATGCATCACGGCCACCATACTGTGCGCCCATGCTGCGGAATTTTATGAGACCGATTGGCTTTGAGAATCGGCTAAGTCGCTTGCTGACATAAAAAGCTGGTCCTGGGTCGGCAATCTTTTTGATGACGAAAACTATTAGCATAAAAGGTAGCAATATAACTATCAAGATTAGGCTGACGAATTGATCAAAGATGCGCTTAACGATAGAACCCCAGCCGACTAGCGGTGTTTGGTAGACGGTTATCATAGGGTAGCCTAGGAATATGTCGACGCTGTTCTTGCCAGAATAAAACTCTGATTCTCCTGGGATAAAGCTGTACTGTATGTGGCTTGATTGAGCAGCGTTTAGAATCTTTTGGTTACGGTCGCTGTCTTCGTATAGGTCGGTTTGGATAATCGTATTAATGTTTAAGAGCTCGATGTCTTTCAGGGCTGATTCTACTAACGAATAATGTTTTGAATCTGAGCCTTTTGGTAAAAATTTCTTTGGTCCAGCGATGGCAATGATCTCGTAACCGCTCTTGATAGTGTGTGATAAGTTTTTGGCTATGTCGCCAGTTGCGCTAGATGCACCTATTATCAAGACTCGTTTGATACCTTTGCCGAAGCGATACATCATACTGCGTATAAAACGGAGAATTTCGCGCTCAACCAATATCAATAGGAATGATCCGAGTAGGGCATAGACGGCTACTAGTCTAGCTGGTAGCAGGTTGTTGTCGCTAGTGTATTGCCAACCGATGACCAGCAAGATACCAATAAATGACCCGATAGCTATCTTGCTCCATTCGACTAGCCGGCGGTTGTAGACGCTGGCGCTATAAAGGCCTAGGGAAGCAAAAACGCCTATCCAAAAAGGTATTATCAGTAGGAATGAATAGATGTAGTCATAGGCGTAGACATCAGTTATTAGCGGTCGTGGGTCGTATTGCACGCGAAGAATATAGGCAACCGTGAAAGCGAGCAATAAGAAAATGATGTCGACGAATATTAGTATGAGGCTGTAGAACTTAGTGTTTCGGCTTGGCATAACTATGACTATTATAGCATTTTCGGGTTACAATAGAGGCAGAATGGTAGCCAAATCTAAGTCTTTGAAATTTATCGATAAATTGTATCTAGGGTTGATATTAGTTATTTTTGGTGGGATAGTGCTGCACGCTCCGGCTACAGTCTGGCTAGGTAATATGATGCCGGACTACGCTGTTGCTTTCAAGGCTTGGAAAGAGATATTAATACTTGTGGCTCTAGCTATTGCTGTCTATTTGATGATAAAAAATAACAAGCTAAGTATCTTGCGGCGACCACTGGTGATGCTGATGGTTGGCTACGGGTTACTGCATCTGATTTATGCAATTTTTTCGAACTTGAGCACCGACATAGTGGTGGCAGGTTTGATGATAGATCTTAGATATATAGCATTTTTCTTGGTTGTGTATCTAGCGACCGAATTGTACCCAGTACTTAGGGGTATTATGTTAAGGGTTGGGTTGGCCGGGGCTTTGGTTGTCTTTGTTTTTGCTTTGCTTCAGGTATTCGTGTTACCAAAAGATATATTGAGCAGTATAGGTTATGGACGCGATACGATAGCCCCATATTTAACGATTGACCAGAACAACGATTTTATCAGGATAAATAGTACGATGCGCGGGCCTAATCCTCTCGGGGCTTATGCCATGTTAGCGCTGACGTTGTTTGGAAGCTGGTTATTTAGTAAGAAGCCTAGGTTGCCTAGAAATATGATAATTTTCTTTAGCACGTCTATGTTGGGAGCGATAGTTGCCTTATGGTTTAGTTATTCGCGTAGCGCTTTGTTGGCCGCGGTTGTGAGTATCGGCGCATTGGTGGTATACAAAGCTAGACATCTCATATCAAGACGAAACATGTTGTTGGGCGTACTGACAGCAGCTGTAGTTGGTCTTATTGTTGCGCTTAGTCTGTCTGGAAGTAGTTTTGTGGCCAACGTAGTACTACATGAAAACCCAGCTGATAGTAATTCGATCAATTCCAACGACGGGCACGCCGAGTCGCTAAATGACGGTATAGATAGGCTAGTTGCTCAGCCTCTAGGTTCTGGCGTCGGTAGTACTGGATCAGCTTCGCTGATAGGTGAAAAGCCACTGATTGTCGAAAATCAATATTTGTATATATCGCATGAGGTTGGTTGGTTTGGGTTGGCGCTTTTTGTAGTTATATATATCGCATTGATGAGCGCTTTGTGGAAACGTAGGCAAGATTGGCTGTCTCTCGGGCTATTTTTCAGTGGAATAGGCCTGGCTATGATAGGAATACTGTTGCCGGTCTGGGCGGACGATACAGTTGCAATTATATGGTGGGGATTGTCTGGTCTAGCCCTTGTGGGTGTAGAATATAAGCAAAGGATAAAAAAACATGGAAGCTAGATCAACTAAACGCCAGCGAGAGTTATTGAACTTTGTCGATACTTTTATACAGGGTCACGGCTATGGTCCGAGCTATCGTGAGGTCATGAAAGCTCTTGGCTATAAATCTGTCTCGACAGTAGCGGTTCATATCAACGGTCTAATCGACAGAGGGTATCTTCGTAAACGCGATAATTCCGCAAGGTCACTTGAGGTTGTGACAGTTCACTTAGACGATAAGCCTGTCCACAAAGGCCCAACACCTGCGCAAGAAAAATGGCTAATCAACGCAGTTACGTCGCGGTTTGACGCACTCGATCAAGCTAGCGACAGTAATGTTTTGGATGAACTATATGTACTAATCGGATCGCTCAAGATACTTGGGCTCGATGAAGCACACGTGGCCAGGAAGGCTCGTTTATCGGGATATACTCATAAGAATAAGCTATAATAGACTGTAATATGTTGAAGCGGTGGCAATCATTTGTCGAGAGGCGTAAATTATCAAACAAAAGACTGCTTATTATTGCTGGAGTCGTGATTTTTGCGGTAATTTTATTGTTTCAAATACTTTATACACGAAATAGTACACTTCCTTTTACGAGTATCGACGGACTTAGTTATAGCGCCTGGTCCAAAGACGATGTTATTAAAAGTTTAGACGAGAACTATGACAAATCGAAGATATCGATATTTTTTAATGAAATCAATTTTGATAGTCCTAGCGCAAGTGAACTTGGCATATCGACCGATAATAGGTCTAGGATATCCAAGGATTCATATCCATGGTACCTCCGGATAGTGCCGACATCTATATTGTGGGCATTCAGTATCAATAATTTTAATGATAAGCCGAAAGTTAATAGTGATCAAACTACGTTAAATAAATATATAACGGACAAAATAGGATCGTCTTGTAATGTTGAGCCCAAAAATGCTTCGCTTGAAGTCAAAGACGGAAGTGTCAGCTTGATACCGGCGGAAGACGGTGCTAAATGTGACATAGCTATAGTCAAACAAGAACTAGCTAGTGTTGAACCCGAGATAGGCGATAAGTCTGAAGTTAAAGTGGTG
>JBBRXL010000039.1:0-5443 GCA_038248455.1 Saccharimonadales bacterium (SeqCode) | reverse complement strand
TAATCATGGCTACGATCACCGCAGGCTCCAGAACGGATGCACTTGCAACGCCCTCACCTGTTGTAACAGGAAATATTGACGTGAAAGCAGCAGTAAAGAATCCACTTATTGAGTATATGAACGATACGAATCCGCTAAGAGGGTTCGCACCGAGTAGCTTGAAGATAAGCCTTAGTACCAAAAGTGATTCTATAATTCCTAGAACGTAGTAAACTAGATAATTTGCTTGAAAGACACTCCTTCGGGTTTCTGGCGTGGCTTTTACTTCGGTTGGTGTTGTCTCTGTATTATCTTCTTGCATAGTAATTCTCCTGATTAATTAATCTTAATAAATAGCGATTATTTGCGGCGTTTGGTGACGGTATCAAAAATGTAGACAACGAGGGCTATCACGATGAGCAGATGAATAAGTCCTCCACCTATGCTTAATGTAAAACCTAACAGCCATAATATAAATAGCGCTACGGCGATGTACAACAACATACTGACCTCCTTGTTAATGTACTCTTAGTATGCGCTTATGTTGCTGTTATAGCAACCAAATAGTAACAATTATCACGTGTTTGAAGGGGTGTATCTTACGTATAAAAGATGTCTATAGCCGATAATTATTTGATGTTAGATTTGCTGAGAAGTAACGAACTGACAACGACCGAGACTGAGCTAAATGCCATAGCGAGGCCAGCTAGAGCGGGGTTGAGTGTAACTCCAGCACCACTAAATACACCTGCGGCTATCGGAATACCGGCTGAGTTATAGATAAATGCCCAAAATAAGTTAAGTTTGATACGACTAAAAGTCTTCTGGCTTAAACGCAAAGCCGAGACGGCATCTTGCAGGTTATTCTTGACCAGGACGATACCACCCGCTTCGATAGCTACGTCAGTGCCAGACCCCATAGCAATGCCGAGATCAGCTTGAGCAAGGGCTGGCGCATCGTTAATACCATCGCCTACGAATGCGACTTTACCGTGTTGCTGTAGCGATTTGACATGATCGGCTTTATCACCCGGTAGTACGTTGGCGATTACCTCGTCAATCCCCACCTGAGCGGCTATCGCCTTTGCCGTACCTTCGTTGTCACCAGTGATCATAATCGTACGAATTCCGTGCCTTCTAAAACTCTCAATGGCGGCTTTTGAAGTAGGTTTTGGTTTGTCTTGGATAGCAATTAGACCAATTGCCTGATTATCTCGCCCGACAATGACAACTGTCTTGCCTTGTTTTTCTAGAGAATGCATGTCTGAGGCAAGCGAGGTAACCTCGATGTGGCTACTCTCAAATAACGCGATGTTTCCTATATAACTTTTTGTTCCGCCGATATTGGCGATAATACCCTTGCCTTCGACTGCTATAAAGTCAGTCGTCTTCTCGACGGTTATACCGCTTAGTTCGGAGGCTTCAAGTATGGCAGAGGCTAATGGATGTTCCGACGCGGCCTCAAGGGCGGCGGCAATTCGCAGTACATCCTGCTTGTCTCCGATAACATCAGTGACGATTGGTTTGCCTTCTGTGATTGTACCTGTTTTGTCCAACACGACAGTTTTGATATCGCGAGCAGCCTCTAACACTTCACCACTTTTAATAAGTATCCCCATGCGGGCACCCCGACCAGTACCGACCATCAGCGCTGTTGGTGTAGCGATACCAAGAGCGCAGGGACAGGCAATAATAACTACAGATACCGCAAATAGTAGAGAGTCGACGAAGGTCAACCCAAGTACAACATACCAAATAATAAACGTAATGATGGCAATAATTAATACGACTGGAACAAAGATGTTCGAGACTTTGTCAACTAGTTTTTGTATCGGGGCACGACTGGCCTGGGCTTTACTAACTAGTTCAACTATTTGTGCCAACAAAGTATCGGCGCCAACTTTCGTGACCTTATAAGTGAAACTACCCTGTTTGTTGATGGTTGCGCCAATAATAGTGTCGCCAACTCTTTTTGCTACGGGTAGACTCTCACCAGTCACCATTGATTCGTCTACGGTAGATGATCCGTCAACTATCTCACCGTCAGTTGGTACTTTTCCGCCAGGTTTTACTAAAATGATATCACCAACAATAACTTCTTCAAGAGGAACTACAATAGTATTGCCGTTTCGCATAACAGTGGCATCTTTGGCTTGAAGTCCAAGCAGTTTTTCGACGGCATTATTGGCACGACTTTTGGTTATTTCTTCGAAGACCTGGCCGAGTAATATAAATACGATTAGTAGCGCTGCTATTTCAAAATATACCGGTAGGTCGTTGAAATAGGCGTAGATACTGTAAATGTAAGCCGTGAGCGTGCCTATCGCCACAAGTGTATCCATATTTGCAGAATGGTTCTTGAGCGAGGCCCAGGCGCTACGGACGAATGGCAATGCACCAACTACCATAACTCCAGTGGTAAGGACGAGCATAGTTGTCATTGTGGCTGGCAACTCTCCGCCTAACATGTCGTATATTAGAGGTAGTGTCAGTATAAGAGATATTATAAATCGAGTTTTAACACTCATTTCACGACTACTTTGCCAAAAAACATATTCATACCACAGCTATATTTGTACTCTCCTGCGTCACTGGGCATGATTGTTATCGTATGTGGTTTATCAACCGGCAGATTGTTACGAACCCCAAAGTCAGGCAAGATTACCTCTTCAAAACAACTCGATTTATCTTTACGAATAAAAACGAGATCGGCTGGAATCCCCTTCTCTAGCTCTATAGTGCCAGGCAGATAGCCTCCGTCTACGACTATTTCTACGGTTTGTCGTGCGCCCTGGCGTGTAGCGGCGACTGATTCAGTGGTACGTTTCCCAAAAAACCACCAAACAATCAGCCCGATGCCGACGATACCGGCTGCGATTATTATAATTTTATCCATGTAATACCACCTTTCTATTTACGTATTGTTGAGGATTTGCCTGAAATGCTTCATGACAACCAGATGCGCAAAAGTAATATCTGCCTCCGTCGTACACTTCTGTTCCGCCGGCTTGAGATACGCTAATTCGCATACCGCATACTACATCTTTTGCTACTGGGTAGAGGACCTCGTCATTACTCGACAAACCATGCATCTCTTGAAGCATTTGCTTGATTATAGAACAGGCCTGCGAGACGCGTGGGTCGCTAAGTCGATAAAATATCGTCTGACCATCGCGTCGGGGTGTGATTATCTTTGACTGACGTAGCAGAGACAGATGTTGAGATAGATTTGACTGTGATAAGCCTAGCATACTAATCATTTGTGAGACTGATACTTCTCTATCAGTTAGTAACTGAATAATTTCTAGCCTTTTTTGGTTGGCCAGGACCTTGAAAACATCTTATTGTAGTGTAAATAGTTTTTGGTACATAAGATTATACTAGCATATATTAGAATGTTTGAATATAATCAAATTTACTGCTACTATAAATACATGCAAAGAAAGAAGAATACTTAAACATGGTCAAAATAACACTACCAATCGAAGGAATGCACTGTCGTGCCTGCGAAATAACAATCGCCGAACATCTTGAAAAGTTACCACGTGTAAATAGCGCCTCAGTAAGTCTAAAGTCAAAATCTGCGACGATAGACGTGACTTCTCCACCAAGTGATATCGATCTGCAGCGCGCGGTTGAAGCGGCCGGTTATTCTATTGGCAACAAAAAAAGACCGTTAATTAGCCGGAATTCTTCGGACTATAAAGATTTATTCATCGGTATTCTGGTTATTGGGATTATTGGCATATTGTACGCTGCGTTTGATATCGGTAAGTCTTTTCCTATCGGAAGTGTCAATAGTGGCGGAGTTGGAGTGGCACTTCTTACTGGTCTGGTTGCTGGGCTATCGACATGTATGGCGCTAATAGGTGGTCTAGTCCTTGGGTTGTCGGCACGTCATGCTAGTAAGCATCCAACCGCAACAACTATGCAAAAGTTCCGCCCTCATCTATTCTTTAATCTTAGTCGAATCGTATCTTTCTTTATCTTTGGCGGTATCATAGGTGCGCTAGGTGCGACGTTCCAACTGCAAAGCTCAACTTTAGGATTGATAACGATTATTGTTGGAATAGTAATGTTTAGTATGGGTCTCCAGTTGACTAACATTTTTCCTAGACTATCAAATGGCCGGTTGACGTTACCTCCTTCGATCGCTAAATTCTTGGGTCTAAAAAAGCGTGCCAACAAAGAGTATAGCCACGGTAACGCTATGGCACTCGGCGCACTAAGCTTCTTTTTGCCATGTGGGTTTACTCAGGTAATGCAGCTATATGCTATCAGCAGTGGGAGTATTGTCACGGGTGCGCTTATTATGGGGCTATTTGCGATTGGTACTGCCCCTGGACTACTAGGTGTTGGTGGTCTGACGGCGATAATTAAGAGTAAGTCAACTGGTCGCTTTTTCAAAATTGCCGGAGTTGCTGTCATGGTAATGGCTTTTGTCAATATTACGAATGGTTTCAATTTGTCTGGGTTTCAGATGCCTTCATTTTCTTCTAGTAGTTCCAGTTCAGCCGAAGACAGTAGCAGTATAACGCTTCGAACAATCTACACTTTAAATGACGATATAACACCAAGTACGTTCACGGTTAAAAAGGGTGGCACTTATATACTAGAAGTTGACTCAAAAGACGACGGCTCGGGCTGTATGAGTACTATCATGATTCCTGGAATGTTTGAAACTCCACTGCTACTAGTCAAGGGAGAAAAGCAGATTCTGAAGTTTAAGGCAACCAAAAAAGGCAACTTCCAAATAACCTGCGCTATGGGTATCCCACGCGGATCAATAAAAGTAATCTAAATAATCAATTTTGCATATATAGTTTAGATATGTAGATAAACTGCAGTCTAAGCCGCTCGCACTAATAGGTGGCTGTCATTTTCTTGCCTCAGAGCTTGTCGGGCTAGATACTGTCTCCTGATAGGTTCGAGGCGTTTGAATTCTAGGAAATCTGCAATCGCTTGATTTATATTATTCAAGTCCTCGACGTCAATATTTGCTTCGTAGCTTTTTTCGTCTTCATCTCGTTCTATTTCATACGGCTCTAGCATCCTTATTGGCCCAAGATAGGTGCATTCATTAGTATCTAAATCGGCAAGTACGGCGTTGATGTATCTTTCCTGTCCTGATTGTTTGTTGGTATAAAAAATAGCTACATCGTAGCCATCTATAGTATATTCCTGTTGTATAACTTGATTTTCTGTGTTTATTTCGGGGTTTTTTATATTTTCAACAACTTTTAATTGTTCGTTCATAACTAAACTTTATTCCTCTTGTGCTTTGTTGTCAACGATTATATGTTTTGTAAATTTCAACTTAGTCGCGTTTACGTTTGTGCCCTGGCAGCCAGCCACGATGGGCGTGATGTCGACCAGGTATATGAGTTGATCGTTTGGTTGTACCGATCTGCGCCATAAAGCCCGCTCCTAGGTGTGTCTGGAGTCTTGCTAGAGACATAAGGCT
>JBBRXL010000038.1:0-5685 GCA_038248455.1 Saccharimonadales bacterium (SeqCode) | reverse complement strand
CAGCTTCTTCGCCACTATTTCTTTCGATTATAGTTGAGCTAAAATCGTTCTTTTCGGCCCATCTGAGATACATCCTCTCGAGCATCTCCGTCCAATCCTGGGCATCAGTACCACCCGCGCCCGCACTAAGTCGCAAAATTGCGCTATGGTCATCAAACTTACCATTCAACCTAAGCTCCTTGCGCAAAATCTCGAATTGTTCTTGAAGCGCCAATATCTGACCCTCAAATTCGGGCAACAAACTATCATCACCCATCTGTATTAGTTCGCTCATATCACCAACTTGAGCCATTAGAGTAACCCAGGGCTCGACCGACTTACCGAGTGCCGATAATTTTTTACTCTTTTCCTGAGCCAGACTTGGATTGTTCCAAACCTCAGGAACAGCCATTTCATCTTCGAGGATTGATATAGCTTGTAACTTTTCTTCAATTTTCAAACGGCCATAAGAATCTTCAATCAGTAATTTTAGTTCTTCAATTTTTTTGATCAAGGGCTGCATTTATCGAACTTCGTTATTTTTTAGATTTTTTATAGATTCGATAAACTGATTTCCGCGATCGACATAGTTTTTGAACATTCCGAAGCTAGCGGCGGCCGGGCTGAGTAATACTACGTCTCCTATACTTGCTTTTTTATAAACATTTTCTACAATATCTTGCATACTAATAGTTTGCAATATTTCAAAATCCATAAATCCAACCATCTCAAACGCCGCAGCGATAGATGTCGATTCCTGTCCAATCAAAAACGCAAATACATCCTGCTTGGTCATCTCTTCGGCGAGTTCGCTAAAATCAGAACCCTTGCGTGAACCGCCAAGTATGATTATCTTGTGACCTTCGAATGATTTTAGAGCTGCGACAGCCGAACCAGGAGTAGTCGATATACTATCGTCATAATATTTGACTCCGCGCACTTCATCAACAAACCTAAGTCTATGTTCAAGGCCCTTAAAAGACGCTAGACCTAGCGCCATCTTGTCGATATCATCTGTAAACTGCAATGCCGCCAATATGGCGCCGCAAGCATTTTCTATATTATGCAAACCTACTAATTGTAAATTATCTAGTGAAAACAACTTGGTGTCTCCAGCCCAAAAATATCCGTCATGCACGCGAATACTAGATTTGTCTTGGTAACCAACTCTGCGGCCAGATGCGTTACTTGCGATAGCACTAGCGTACTTATTTAAATTATTGTAGATAACAACGTCATCCGCAGATTGATATTTAACGATATTGGACTTGGCTATTAAATAATCATCAAAGTCAGAGTGTATATCGAGGTGATCCTGCTCAATCATAGTAATGACGGCAATGTTTGGAGATTTATCAATATCCCACAGCTGAAAGCTCGATAGTTCGTAGACGACGATATCCTCAGCCATGACTTCATCAATAACAGATAATGAAGGCTTACCGATATTACCCACAAGCCAGACTTTTTTACCCGCAGACTCTAGCATAGAGGCGATCATACTAGCCGTAGTCCCTTTACCTTTAGTCCCGGTAACTCCGACGATCTTGGCTGGGCATTTCGCAAAAAACTCATTAGTAGCCGACCAGATCTTGCCATTTGTTTGAATCTTGGCGGGACTTAGACCGGCTGTCCTTATAACCAAATCAAAACCGTCTAACTTACTAAACGCTCCTTCGCCCAAAATTGTCGGGACACCTTCGGGCAATAACCTGTCGGGAGATTGTTTCTCATCAACAATAGTTAACTGATTGTTTGGGTCACGAGAATAATACAGATAATTCTGTTCACCCTCTTGACCGTATCCAGCAATTGCTATCTTCATATACTTATTATAACCTTTTTAATCGGACTTATAGCAACAACCGAACATCTCTTTTTTATGAGTCGATTCGATATTCGTCGTATAGTTCAACCAATTTATCGTTGATCTCGACTAGTTCTTGCTTCTCGCCACTACTTACGGCTGCAAGCACCCAAGTATCTTCTTGTATGAATTCTTTTGCAATCTGGGCTATGCGCTCAAGTGATACCCGCTTGATCATGTCAGGTACAGCCGAGTAATCCTTGATGAAATCATCCGAAAAATATCTGCCAGTATAAAAGCTACTTATCTGAGATACAGTCTGTGCACCCATCTGATAGCGTCCCATAGAGAACGACTTCGCGGCTTCAATCTCAAGCTCAGTAATCTTACCATCGAGTACGTGCTTGATCTCGCGTCGAATGATTGCAAACAATTCTTCAAGCTTGTCGTGGTTGACCTGCCCGGTTATATCCCAACTACTATCATATATACTAGTTCCGGCATGAGCGCTAATACTATAAGCTAGCCCTTTTTGTCTGGCCGCACCCAATATCCTTGAGTTCATGGTTCCAGCCAAGATGTGGTTGAGATAATGCATGGCGTCCAGCTCATCATCACCTAGGTTGCGCTTTAGTACCATAGACCAACTAAATGTTAAGTTGGTGGCGTCCTTGCGTCGAATAACGCTCGGACCGTTACTAACTAGCTCATCTTTTGGAACTGCAAATCTCTCACCTATCGGCAGTCCGAATTCTTCTATTTGGCGTTTAATCTCAGACTTTCGACCCGTTAATTTACCAGCTATGACAAACCTCATATTGCTTGTGGTGTGCGTTCTCTTGTGGTGCTCGCGTATGTCAGATAGGTTGACGTTACCAATAGTCTGCAAGCCTTGCCTAAATGTTAGTGTATCTTCTCCGAGGAGTTGTTGAATGCGCGGCCACAATATTCGATAATGGTCATTTAGATAGTTCGTTAGCTCGCTTCTAACATTGCCTTTTTCGGCATCTAATTCTTCTTCATTGAATCGAGGCTGGCAAATAGCCAACTTCTGAAGATCGAGTATCCTGTCCCACTCGAAATCAGCACAATCAGCCTCATATACCATCGATAAATCTGAGGTATATGCGTTACGATATGCGCCGTTCTTGGTGAATTCTGATTCAAACTCATGCTCAGTTTTAAACCTTGCATTTGCACCAAAAGCCATATGCTCCATAATATGCGCAACTTGCTCGATGTCTTTTGATTTTGCATAACGATTCCCGGCCCGGAAATGAAATTGCATACTCATCACAGTTGCACCCGGTACGTCTATAAATAGACCTCTGGCACCATTTTTTAATCGAACTTCTTCTACGGTATGATTCATACTAGCTACTTTCTGCCACCCTGATTATCGATTTTTTTTCTTATTTTGACGCATTGCTTTCTTTTTTTTGCGTACTTCATTTTTCTTGTGATTGACTTCACTCGTAGTTTTAGCTTTTACGGCTTTGAACTTACGGTCGATGTTTTCTTGACCACTTGTTATCTCATTTACGCCCTTTTCAACTGCACTCTCAGCAAGTCTAGTTAGCTCAGTTTCGTACTCCTCGGTCTGCTTGGCGACTTCGTCATGCCTATGAACACTCATAACCGCTCGAATAACCTCATCTCGAAGAGTTTCCTGCATACTATCAAATAGTTTTTGAGATTCACTACGATATTCAACCAACGGATCACGCTGGCCAACACTTCTCCAGTGGATTCCATCCCTCAGATGTTGCATATTCTCGAGGTGTTGCATCCAAAGCGTATCTAGGACCTGTAAGTACACTTCGCGCTCAACTTTTCGTAGTATCTCGGCTTCTAACTCTTTTTCTTTCTTCTTGTAAAGTTTAACAACGGCCGCTTGTGCCATCTCGAATCGCTTTTTGTCGTTCTTTTCTAGACCTATATCTAGTATTTCTTTTTCGTCTAGCGAAAAACTTTCAGAGAAATTATCAGCGAACATTCTGTTATTTCTAGCAGGCAAAACAGTCAAATCGCGAAGTTTTGAATCGAATAGCTTCTCTACTTCCGGTTTAATATCTAGGCCTTCTAAAATCTTGCGACGAATTGAATATACAGCCCGACGATGTCGGTTGATAACATTGTCGTATTGAACAACGTTTTTTCGTGTATCGAAGTTATAGCCTTCGACTCGTTTTTGAGCGGCTTCGAGGGTCTTTGAAACAGCCTTGTTCTGGATCGGAGTATCCTCGTCAACGCCTAGTCGATCCATGAGAGCGGCAATACGTTCACCCTGGAAAATACGCATCAAATCATCTTCAGTAGAAACATAGAACTGAGTCTCTCCAGGGTCACCCTGACGACCACCACGACCACGAAGCTGATTATCAATACGACGTGATTCGTGTCTTTCTGAACCGATAACGACTAGGCCGCCAAGTTCAACGACACCTTTACCGAGCTTAATGTCCGTACCACGACCAGCAATGTTTGTTGCCAGTGTAATAGCACCTTTTTCGCCGGCTTTTTCGACGATTGCAGCCTCGCGTTCGTTATTCTTGGCATTTAATATCTCATATGGAATCTTTTCTTTATCAAGCCAACCAGCAATTAGTTCGTTTTTGGTAATTGAAGCAGAACCAACAAGAACTGGTCGACCAATTCTATGATATTCCTTGATGGCATCTGCGACTGCCTTGAGCTTACCTTTTTCGGTCTTGAATATTAAATCTTCTTTGTCTGTTCGAGCAATTGGTCGGTTGGATGGAACTTGAATTACATCCAAGCTGTAGATTTGTTGAAATTCTTCTGCCTCTGTAAAAGCAGTACCGGTCATGCCCGATAGCTTCTTGTATAACCTGAAATAGTTTTGGAACGAGACAGTTGCAAGCGTCATGCTTTCTTCTAGAACAGCCACACCCTCTTTGGCCTCAATCGCTTGATGTAGCCCTTCGTTATATCGCCTACCTTGCATAAGTCGCCCTGTAAACTCATCCACAATCACAACCTCGCCACTATTTGTTACCACATAATCTTTATCTCGTTTAAAAAGAGTTTCGGCTCGAAGAGCCTGGTCTAGATGATAGACAGAGCGAATATGGTCAGGGCTATATAGGTTACTAACGCCTAGCATTTTTTGTATTTTATCGACACCGTCATCCGTTAAAGACACGGTTCGGTGTTTTTCGTCGAGTATGTAATCGTCCGGTACTAGCTTATTTGTTATCTTGGCAAACTGATAGTAACTGTCTGGATTTTCTGCAGCTGGAGCGCTAATAATAAGCGGTGTACGAGCTTCGTCTATCAAAATAGAGTCAACCTCATCCACGATTGCAAAACTTAAATCTCTCTGTCGTAACAAATCTACTTCGTTAACCATATTGTCGCGTAAATAGTCAAATCCAAATTCGTTGTTTGTACCATATGTCACATCAGCGGCATAGGCTTCCTTGCGAGTAACAGGACGAAGTTTTTTCATACGAGCATCATCATGAGCTTCGTTATTAAAATCAGGATCGTACATAAAAGATGCATCGTTAATAATCACACCAGTGGAAACACCAAGGAAATAATAAAGCTCACCCATCCAAGCGGCATCTCGTTGTGCCAAATAATCATTGACTGTAACTACGTGCACGCCCTTACCCTCAAGTGCATTCAAGTAAACGGGTAGCGTAGCCACTAATGTCTTACCTTCACCGGTTTTCATCTCGGCCACATTGCCCTCGTGAAGAGCCATACCGCCTATCAACTGAACATCGAACGGTCGCATGCCAAGAATTCGCTCGGCAGCTTCTCGTACCAAAGCAAATGCATCCGGTAGAAGCGAATCTATTGTTGTACCTTTCTTTGACAATCTAGTCTTTAGGACTTCTGTCTGCTTTTTTAAGTCAGACTTTGATAAT
>JBBRXL010000037.1:0-5767 GCA_038248455.1 Saccharimonadales bacterium (SeqCode) | reverse complement strand
TATCTGAAGCAAATCCCCTGCCGATACTATAAACTAGTGTAAATAACCCACCGAGTACTATGCTGTTAGCTATAAAATGAAGTTTTTTCTCGTAAACTACGCCGCCAACAAGCAGCAGGACGGATAAACAAAGTGTAATAATCGATACTACCATGTTGTAGTTTTGGCTATCGATATTATATTGTTTATAGTTATTATCGTACTCACTCTGTGCGTATTGTAGCTTTTGGTTATCTGCATTGATTGTGTAGTTATATTCTGGAGTGTTGTATTCTGGAGCTTTTGGACTTGGATAAAACGTATTGATGCCTACCCCAACAAATAGTGCTATTAAAATGCCGACGAAAAATGTATAAATGAACTTTACGACTTTATTTTCTTGCATAATATATCCCCTTTTTTATAAGTATACGCCGGTTTAGTCATATAAAAAACAGTTATAAATAAAAACACCGACCGGTAGCGAAAAGGTCGATGTTCTTATTTTGGAGGGCCAGCGGGGACTTGAACCCCGGACACCCTGCTTAAGAGGCAGGTGCTCTAACCAGCTGAGCTACTGGCCCATATTGATGCTCATCTACTAAGCCTCCCGTGTCACACAACTTGATTTTATTCTAGATGTTAGAGCACCTGGTGCTAATTATATATCTTCTCGGCGGCAAGCGCCTCGGGCAGCTGAGCTACTAGCCCATAAAAATAGCTAATAAATAGCTCTAAAAACTATAACAAATAGAGGTCAGATTGTAAATATGCATGTTATAATAGTCATGCACGCACCCGTAGCTCAGATGGATAGAGCGTTTGGCTTCGAACCAAAAGGCCGGGGGTTCGAGTCCCTCCGGGTGTACCAAAATAAATAGACGAGTTTATCTCGTCTATTTATTTTGATTCTCCCAAGTACGTTATAATATATAATATGGAATTTCACGAAAACATACCTCTCAAAAACTTTACAACCATGCGCCTAGGAGGCAATGCCAGGTACATGACCGAAGTTCGGACACCAGATGAAGTCGTAACAGCATTTAAAAGTGCAAAATCCCAAAACTTACCCATCTTTATAATCGGAGGCGGTAGCAACGTAATCGCTAGTGACAACGGCTTTGCTGGACTTGTCATGCGTATGCGTATACCAGGCTTCGAAATAGTCGGTGACGATACAAACTCGACCACTATCAAAGTCGGCGCAGGCGAAGAATGGGACTCTGTCGTCGGGCGGACCGTCGAGATGCGCCTAAGTGGTATAGAGGCTATGTCGGCCATACCAGGCACTACAGGTGCGGCACCTGTCCAAAACGTCGGAGCTTATGGCCAAGAAATAGCCGACACGCTAGTCTCGCTAGACGCTTACGACAGCCAAAACGACTCATTCGTAACACTAAATAATGCCGATTGTGGCTTTTCATATCGACAAAGTATCTTCCGCAGTACCCAGGTTGGCCGATACATCATCATCTCTCTAACTCTAAAGTTATCGAAAAACCTACCCCAGCCGCCTTTTTATGAAGCACTCCAGAAATACTTCGACGAACGAAACGTAACAATGTTCACCCAAGAGATAGTTCGCGACGCCGTGATAGATATCCGCACAAACAAGCTCCCCGACCCCAAACTATTACCAAATTCAGGATCATTCTTCAAAAACGCGGTTGTCGAAAGTTGGCAACTAAACGAGCTCAAGTCGAAATATCCAAATATCCCAGTCTTTGACATGGGTGACGGCAAGTTCAAGATACCTTCTGGTTGGCTAATCGAACAAACCGGACTAAAAGGACAAGTACTTCACGGTATAAAAATTCATGACAAGAACTGCCTGGTACTTATAAACCAATCTGCGACAGGATATAGCGATCTCGCCCAAGCCCGCGACGAGATAATAGGCGCAGTTCGCGACAAGTTCCGCGTGCAGATCGAACAAGAGCCACTAGAGATATAAAAAGCTTGCGGTTTAAGCCCAAAAATCTTATGCTTATAGTATGTATCGTCGTGGGTTTAGTATAGTTGAGTTGCTTATTGTCATCACAATAATGGGCATCCTATTGACACTTGCAGTCGTGAATATGCACGGAGCACAAGTAAACGCTCGTGACGCCGAACGCAAAGGCGACATTGAATCAATCGCTCTAAATCTCGAAGCATTTTATAGAGTAGGCATAGACGGCACGACAGTATTTGGAAGGTACCCGTCAACTGGTCTGGCGGGCTCAGCGAGCTCTATCGCAGGCGCACTAAAAGATGCTGATTTAAAATCATTTACTCCTCCTGGAGCATCCGGTCCCGATACTGGCTTCTTGGCTGCTACGAATACCATACAGACAACTACCGGTATACTACCTCAGCCTACCCTATCTACATATGTATATCAGCCTCTCCAGCAAAACGGCACACTCTGTACGACTTTAGTTTATTGCCAAAAATTCAACCTTTACTACATGCTCGAAGCGGACAATATGGTCTATATGGTAACGAGTAAAAACCAATGATATATAAAGATAAATCCGGATTTACCGTCATAGAGCTACTGGTCACGCTGTTTATAGCGGCGGCTTTCTTGGCCACAGGCTATCAACTGTATGGAGCAATCATCAAGGATGCTGGACAAACAAGAGCTGAAGCTAGGGCAAATAATGTGGCCTATGACTATATAAAGCGGTACGAGTCAAGCACCACAAGCCCGTGCACAAATCAAACTCCACTCAATAACGCTGCTGTTTCTATATCTGGCATGACCGCAAGTACAGTATCTATCGATATAACTTGCCCATACGCCGGAGCACCTAATATTTCGAAGATAACGTCGACAATTAAATACAATAACCCACAAAAAATAACGATAATTTCTAGTTTCACGAATAAGGATAGTTACGGATTGGAAGATGGGCTAGCCGTATGGTGGCCGTTTAATGGCAATGCCAACGACACGGCAGGTATTGGTAATGGTACGGTTATTGGCGCTACACTTACTACAGGACAGAATGGTCAAGTAAATGGGGCTTACAATTTTACAGGTTCAGTTAATTCCATTACTAGTTCGACTATACCAGTTATAAATACCACACTAACGCTATCAGCATGGATCAAACCTACCAATACTCCTTCTGATAAATACACGATACTAGAAGGCCAAACTGGTGCAGCATACGGATATTATTTGTCGATGAGTTCTGATAATTCATTACAAATATACTGGTATGGAACCTTGAATCCAGGCTATCATAGTAGTGGTGCAAGTACTATTACGTTGAATGTATGGAATCATGTGGCCGCTACTTGGGACGGAACGAATGCACGACTTTATGTAAATGGAGTACTCAGGACAACAGTGGCAGTAAGTGGCGCCGGAACGGCAGTATCCAATCTATTAGTGGGTGCCGAATCACCCTCAAGACAGTACCTTGGAACTATAGATGACGCTCGCGTATACAATAGAGCATTAAGCCCTACCGAAATAACATCTCTATTTGCCTTAGGGGCCGCATAATATGAATAAGTTATTTCACAAATCATCCAATGCCTTCACCGTTATAGAGCTCCTTGTCATAGCACCTATTGTAATCTTATTTATTGGGGCCTTTATTACTGTAATTGTCAGCATGACCGGTGAAGTACTCAGCAACAAAGTTGCCAACGTCCTAGTCTACGACATCCAAGATACCTTGTCGCGTATCGATAGCGATATAAAATCCAGCACATCGTTCCTATCAACAAATAGTATTAATCTGACTAGCCCTCAGGGTTATGACGACGCAACCACCAGTTTCAAAAACGTCGATGCAGTCAAAGGCAATATGCTGATATTAAATTCTATAGCTACAAGTACTAATCCACTATCTACAACATCTGGCTATATCTACCTGAAGGATAAGCCAAACAGTTGCGCTAGTGGACTACTAGACCAAAACACTCCTATGTCGATAAATATAGTTTACTTCGTAAAAAACGGTAGTCTATGGCGTCGAACGGTAATGCCAAGCGATTATACTACCGCTGGATGTGTCACGCCATGGCAACAGCCAACCTGTGTACCGGGATATGTTAGTGTCTTCTGTAAAACTCAAGACACGAAACTGCTAGATAACGTCGATATTCAAGACTTCGTAGTCAACTACTACCCGACATCGTCATCTCAGTCGAGTGATCTAACATCAATTAACGCAAGTCTGCCCGATACGGCACGATACGATGCACTCAAAAAGCTGAACACAGCTGTCGTATCTCTAAATATAGACGAAACAGCCGCTGGACGAGCCATAAATAGGTCCGAATCTCTAAGATCAACGAGGATTAATACGAACATAGCAACCACAAATACGGAGCCCGCCGTAGCTGTACCCTCGCCGCCTGCCACCTTGAACGCCAGAATCGACCCCAACTCTCCGGATAGTGTGATCTTTGACTGGAGCAGGTCAGATGGAGCAACATCTTATTATATCGATAAAAATATTGGTTCCGGATGGGTTTTAGTCTCATCGAATTCAAACAATACAACCGTAACCATCACAGGCACCCACGGTGGAACCGCCTGTGCGGCCGTATATGCACAAAGTAGCGCTGGAAGATCTGCTACGTATATTACGAAATGCATCAGTATACCACTTTGGCAACCACTGATAATGCAAAATGGTTGGAGTAATTATCCTGGATACGGCCACGCATCGTATACAAAGACAAGTGATGGTGTAGTTGTTTTGAAAGGTCTTATAAGATCAGGTAGTACCACAGCCTATTCATTGATAGGTAATCTACCTGCAGGTTACCGTCCTGAGGCAGTTCTTATATTCGGAAACACCACAAACTCAAATGCACCAGGTCGTGTAGATGTACGCCCAGATGGTGATGTTGTTTTCGTACAAGGAAGTAGCGCCTGGTACTCTCTTGACACTATTAGATTTGTGCCTAATGGACCATATTCACGTACAAATGCTACATTTGCGAATAGTTGGTCAAACCTTGGAAGTGGCTTTGCTAACATAACGACAGTCGTTGATAACAATGGGAGAATATGGGAGCAGGGAATGAATAAGCCAGGAACATATGGTGATGCACTTTATATGCAGACGTTTCCAGCCGCTCAAGCTCCTTCGTACTTTTTAGTGTACTCTGGTTTGGCGTGCAACGGGACGATATGGTCTTGGTATGACCTACCGCCTAGCTCCACGGGTGGTGGAATCAGAACACGGAACGTTGACCCTGGCACCTGCATGTCACAGCAACTTATGTGGTACCCAAGCTCGTACTCTGGATGGACAGCCCTCACTCTCGTTAACAGTTGGGTACGTTATTCCGTAAGCTGGTCAGCTCCTCGATACACCAAAGGAACAGACAATATAGTGAAACTTGAAGGAATGATAAGTGGTGGTTTATCAACTTACGACTCACTTATAGCAACTCTTCCAGCCGGCTATCGACCCAAAGAGCGCCTACTTATGACTACAACCAACAACAGCGCACACTCACGAATTGACATACTTTCTAATGGAGAAATACATTTTATGGGCACTAGCAATGCGTGGTATTCCTTAGATCCTATAAGTTTTATAGCGGAGCAGTAATATAGCCAATATGCTTGTGTTTATTTCGTCAAAATAGTATATTTATAACATACAATATTACAGTATAAATTAGGGGGCAAAATGTTACAAAATTATAAAAAAACTAAACAAGGTCAATCTGGTTTCACGATCGTTGAACTTTTGATTGTTATCGTAGTTATTGCTATCCTAGCAGCTATCACCATCGTTGCTTACAACGGCGTGACAACTAGTGC
>JBBRXL010000036.1:0-5958 GCA_038248455.1 Saccharimonadales bacterium (SeqCode) | reverse complement strand
TGTTGTGCGATATAGTCTGTGGCGCGAGCGACACTATTTGGCTTTATCATGTTGAGTTTATTCATCTGCTCAGCGAAATCATTTGTGAAAAATTCAGCAATCTCCCATGCGGTTTTTGACTCTTTGATAGCTTTTTTGGCTAATTTGTCCTCTCCATTATCAGCATCACCTTCGTTATCGCCAGTTAAGTGTCCTACGTCGGTGATATTCATAACTCGATTAACTTCGTAGCCTTCGTGAGTCAGTAAACGAACAAGGATGTCCCAGGCGACATACCCGAACCAGTTGCCAACGTGCGGATAGTCATAGACAGTTGGTCCACAGGTATACATGCTAACCCTTTTGTCATCTATCGGTTTAAATACCTCTAACTTACTTGAAGCGGTATTATAGAGCTTTACTGTCATGGGATTTGAGTGCCTTATCTGTTGCTTCAATTAGTTCATGAATAGTTTTGTCGTATTCTTCGTAGATTCTAAAGCCGGCCGCATAGCTGTGTCCGCCGCCACCGAAATAGCCAGATATTGCGTCGCTAACAGGTAGGTTTGATCGTAATTTACCGGTCAATTTACCATCGGGGTATGTTTTGAGTGCAATTGCGACGTCTACGCCAGTTACGAGGCGCATTTCATCGAGGACGAGTACGCTGGGGTTATACTGATCGCTATATTGCTGGATATCCTCCCATGTGACGTGCACGAGTGCCAGTCTGCCCTCAAGGAAGTATTCGATACGGCCGATAAGTTCACCCTTGAACTGAAGAATCTCGGCTGATTTTTTCATATATTCTCGACGACGCGATTCAAGCGCATATGGACTAGCGCCAAGCCTGACGAGACCAGTTGACGCTTCAAAAGATTCTGTAGTTGTGCTCTGGGTTGAGAGACCTAGACTGTCGGCCTGAATAGCTGCGAAAAGGTTTTCGGCTGCCGCTGGGTTTATTGTCCAACCGGCTTCCGTAGCTAGAAAATAGATTAGTTCTCCTGTTGCAACGGCTTTTTCGTTTAATATAGAGTGTTCAAAACTAAGCGTTGATTCTACTTTTGTATGATGATCAATAACAAGTATTGGATGAGTTTCGAAATAGTGTCTGGCTCCGGGTATTTGCAGAGCTTTACTGATGAGTGTATTACTAGTTGTGTCGACGATTATGGCCAAGTCGGCAGTGGTATCGAAATCTTGAGCTACCCTATCCCAGCCGTTGATGTATCTCAAATATTTTGGTATCTCTACGTCACAATATAGACTAATCTCTTTCCCTATGTCACCAAGTATTTCTTCCAGCGCAAGCGCACTACCAAGTGAGTCACCGTCTGGATTTTCGGCCTGGATAATCAAGACTTTTTTTGCCTGATTGATAAGTTCTATAGATTCTTTAAACATTACTAATTATTATAGCAGAGATAGCTAGATTGTCTTACGGCCCTCCAGGGCATGGCCTAGGGTGATTTGATCGGCGTATTCTAGGTCTACGCCTACAGGTATACCACGTGCTAGGCGACTCATTTTGACTTCTATGCCAGCATCTTTGACGAGTCGTTGTAGATAAAGTGCTGTTGATTCACCCTCTACACTAGCATTGGTCGCGATGATTATCTCTTCGACTTCGTCGGCAACAATCCTCTTTAATAATTCTGGTATATGAAGTTGTTCTGGGCCTATACCGTCTATCGGGCTGATGGCGCCACCAAGTACATGGTAGGTACCGTTGAATTGGCCGGTTCTTTCGAGCGATATAATATCGAGCGGCTCTTCAACGACTGCGATTAGTTTCTTGTCGCGGGACTCATCGCTATATAGTGGTGAGATATCGTCATCGGCGTTAATCAGAGCAAAAGTAACTGGACAGCTTTTGACGCCATCATGTAAGTTTGTTAGAGACTGAGCTAGCTTCTCGCTGTTATGTCGATCTGTTCGAAGCAAGTACGTCGCATATCTTTCAGCGGTACGTGCACCAACACCAGGTAGTTTACCTAGCTCTTCGATAGCTTTGATTAGTGCAAGTGGTAGTAATTGAGCCAAGATAAATCCTTAGAGACCGAGATTTCCGAGGCCACCCATGAGTGGTTTCATTCTCTCAGCGGCTACTTCTTGGGCCTTTACTAGACCGTCACGGACAGCAATTTCGATCCAATGCTCTAGCTCGCTGATATCATCTATGTCAACTTGGGCAGGGTCAATCTTGATAGATTTCATCTTAAGTTCGCCAGTAATCTGGACAACAACTGCCCCGTCACCCGCTTCAACTTCAATGATTTCTTTTTTGAGATCGTTTTGCGCTTTTCGTAATTGATTTAACATCTTCATTTGGTCAAATGCCATAGTAAACTCCCTAAATTTCCGTATTAACTTCTCTGCCTATTATACTTTATTTGGTAAGCTTTTTGTAGCTATAAAAACGAGCACTATCATTTGTATTGCGAGAAGTCGTTATTCTTGTCACGTAATATCCAGCAAAGTCTTTTTTAGCTTTTGCAGTAGCTATAAAACTGTTTCCACTAGCCTCTTTTGTAACTTTGATTTTAGAATCATATTTACTAACCGCCTGATAAAAGGATAGTTCTCCCGGACTGACTACTAGCGTTTTGGTATCTTTTGGCATTAACTTAAGGTCGTATGAAAAGTTACCAACAGCGAGCGGGTTGTATCTATATCCATTTACGTACCTTTCGAGCCCAGGAAGTATCAAGACAACTACTAATATAGCTAGGGGTATTAGCCCGGTAATTCTGGCGTAAGGGTTGCGCGGAAATAGATTATACCAGTAGCGTATGATCCCATCTATGCCACTACACAACACTAGAACTAGTGGTAAGAATGTCATACTTATACTGTTAGTGTTAATCAGAATTGTTGGCAAAAGGGCGAATACCCAGAGTATAATCAAATAACTCTGACTAGCGGCCCGATTTTTGATTAGTCGGTAAAACCCAAACAATATTATCAACACAGAACCAAGCCCAAATATTGGTACCATCGGCAGTATTGTAGACGAGGAGTTAAATCCTAAGTATTGTTCCGCAAGGATAGAAATATTTTTGGCAAAGTCGGGCCAGCTTGCTTGTATCCCAAATATACTGTTTCTAAACTCTGAGGACATTATTATCGCGTAGATAAAAGGAATAGTAAAAAATATTCCAATCAGTGATGCGAGTAACATTTTCTTTTTAGATAGTTTCTTGAAAACGTATCTAAGATGTGGATGTACCAGGGAGGCAATACCAAGGGCCGCAAAGGCGTAAACACTAAGTGGCGTGTACAAACTTAGCGCAATAGATATTGCTAGTAATATTTTCCAGATAAAGTGCTTTGAGTGTAGCCTGGCAACTAAAGTTCCAAGTAGTAAGATTATTACTGGCCAAAAAATGTTCATTATATTCGGATCACCACTCTGACCGATATATAGGAATTGACCAGTTGTCAGGGCTATTATGGCGCCAATGACGGCTACGTTTTTCTTATACCACAGTCTGAGTAAAAGGACTAAGCCCAGGGCTGTCATGAGGGATATGATCAAAGTCGGTAGTTTTATAGATAAATTCGATACACCAAATATTTTAAAACTTGCCGATTGTAGAATGTGGTAAGGCAAATTCGTGACAGTAAAACTTCCCATGTCAGAAATGCTAATATTTGAGCTTACTATTGTCGAATTGATTTCGTCATTTGAGAGTCCGCCCGGGACATAAAGTCCAGCGAATATTAACAGCCCGATTGAAACAATAGCAATCAGTCCGTAGCCGATCCAATATCGTAGACGATACAAATATAGAGATGAAATTTTGATAACCATAGGTTATATCGATTATAACATGTTAGGCTTCGTGCTTGCGGTCTAGTGACATAAATCGTAGTCTCTCTGGGTGGAAGTAGAGTTCAATCTTGCCGGTTGGTCCGTTACGGTGCTTGGCGATAATTAGATCGGTGATATTTTCGCGTTCTGTCTCTGGGTTGTAGTATGCTTCGCGGTAGATGAACATAACTATATCGGCGTCTTGTTCAATCGAACCTGATTCTCTTAGGTCGGCTAGTTGAGGTATCTGAGGATTTCGAGATTCAACTGTTCGAGATAGCTGTGATAGCGCTATGACTGGTACGTTAAGTTCACGGGCAATAAGCTTGAGTCCACGACTAATCTCGCTCACCTCTTGGACGCGATTTCCATCGCTGCGACCAGATGATTGCATTAGTTGGAGGTAGTCAACGATAATCAAGCCAAGTGGCTGTTCGTGCGCCGCTCTACGGGCTTTGGTTCGCATTTCAAGTACACTTACGCCCGGAGTGTCATCGATGAATATAGGCGCTTCAGCCATCTCGCCCATCGCATCAGAAAGTTTGCTAAAGTCGTCGTCGGATAGATTTCCTGTTCGGATGTTCCAAGCATCAACACCCGATGCATCGGCTAGCATACGGTCAACTAGCTGTTCTTTGCTCATCTCAAGGCTAAAGAATAGTACCGGTTGTTTGGCGATCGTGGCCACGTTATATGCAAGGTTAGTAACCAACGTAGTTTTACCCATGGCTGGTCGAGCGGCTAGGATGATAAGGTCGCTTCGTTGGAGGCCGGCTGTCATGTTATCTAGGTCTCTGTATCCAGTACGTATACCGCGAAGCTGGCCTTTGTTGCGGTGTAGTTCTTCCATGCGATCGAAACTCTCAGTTAGGATACTTTCGATACTAACCAAGTCTTGTTTGAGGGATTGGTCGCTAACTGAGAACAGTTCAGCCTCGGCTTTTTCAAGTAGTTCCTGGGTAGTAGTTTCTTCGTCATAACCCAGTTCGGATATCTCGCCGCTAGCTTTTATCAGTCGTCTTCGAACAGCTTTTTGGGCTACAAGTTCGGCGTAGGCTTCGGCATGTGCTGATGTTGGTACATAGTTGGTCAGTTCGGTTAGATATGCCGATCCACCGATGATTTCAATTTCGTTTTTGCGCTTTAGCTCATCAGATAGTGTCAATAGGTCGACTGGTTTGTGCTTCTCGTAGAGCCGCATCATTCCGGCGTAGATTATAGCGTTACGCTTCTCGTAGAAATCTTTGGCAGTTACGTGCTCTGAGATATCGGCTAGAGTTTCTTCGTCAATCAAAACAGCACCAAGAAGGCTCTTCTCGGCGTCTAGGTTTTGCGGTGGAATTTTACCGGCTGGGACTTGTTTAGTTGCCATCACTCTCTATGGTTACCTCTTCTCCTCCACCCATGATATCAGCAACAGCGGCTGCTTGACTATCTTTTAAAGGAGCCTTTGTGGGAATAATGTGGATATCAAGTCCAAAAACTCCTAGTTCGTTCAGACTTTTATGGATGAGAGAGTTGTATTTGACGTCATCTAGTTTTTTCTTATAAAACTTATTACCAGCGTAGATAGTCAATTCATTTTCGAGTAGTTCAAAAGTACATTTGGACAGCACACTGTAGACGGCTACGTAGTTTTTGCGAACGTATTCTATCAGATCATTCCAGTTTAGTTCACCAGTTAAAGTGGATTTCTCGATAATTAGTTCTACCGCTTCTACCGTCTGTTCTTTTGGAATATTTTTGATGCTAGGTTTGTTGCGAGTCGCCTGTTTTTCCAGTTCGGCTATCGACGCACTAACTTCGAGTACTGGTGTAGCTAGTGCGACTGTCTTTGGCGTAGTCTTCACGGCCATAGACCCGCCCAGTACGCTCAGTAGTTTTAGGTTTGGTTGCGAGCTCTTGTTGACATCCAGTAGACTATCGAGCAGTGGCAATAGTCCTGGTTTTTCTATGACGAGTTCAAGGATCCGACCAGCAAGTTGGCTAGCGAGCACGGTGCCACTTATGCCTTCATCGTATGCACTATTTAGTTTGGCTACTAGTCCCGGTATATCTACCTCTTCGACAGTTTGTAATATTCCGTCTATTGTCTTTTGTGGTGCAAGGCCAAGCGATTCTTCTATTAGTTTGGCCGTTACAGTAGTATCTTTGTCGACTAGGCT
>JBBRXL010000035.1:0-6012 GCA_038248455.1 Saccharimonadales bacterium (SeqCode) | reverse complement strand
GTGGTATCGAAGCGCACGAGCGACGAGGTGGTGGTAGCTAGGTCGGGAAGTCCGCTGGTTATCGGCGTCGGCGAAGGCGAGACATTGATAGCTAGCGATGCTTCGGCTTTGATTGGCCATACTAGCCAGGCGATATATATGAATGATGGCGAGATAGCCGTTTGCCGGGCTGGTTCGGTTGACCTAAGGGATTTGTCTAGTCAGCCAATAACTCCGACGCTCGAGACTATTGAGACGGATATGCAGGCCATCCAAAAACAAGGCTACGAGCACTTTTTGTTAAAAGAAATATTTGAACAGCCCGATACATTGCGCTCAACACTTAGCGGGCGAGTGATCGTGGCCGATAATCGCGTGCAGCTGGGTGGAATCGATATGAGCGTCGAGGAACTGCGCGACGTCGAGCATGTTTTGATAGTTGGTTGTGGTACGGCTTTTTATGCCGGTAACCTAGCTTCGTATTATATAGAACAGTTGACTGAAGACGTGACCGTAAGTGTGGCTATAGCCTCTGAACTGCGATATAGGTCATTTGCAGTGCCAAAAAACAGTGTAGCTCTAATAGTTTCACAATCTGGCGAGACAGCTGATACTTTGGCCTGTCTGCGGGAGATTAAGAGGCGAGGCATACCGACGCTCGGCATAGTAAACGCTGTTGGCTCGACCATCGCCCGCGAAGTCGATAGTGGCGTATATGTACATGCTGGTCCGGAGATATCCGTGGCTAGTACTAAAGCCTTTACGTCACAGGCTGTTGCCATGATTATGTTTGGTGTAATGTTGGCCCAGGCGCAGGGCGCTAGTACCAAGATGATTTCTGAATACGTCCATGAGCTGGATATTTTGCCAGAAGAAATAGCTAAAGTTCTCGTGAGTCTGAAGGGTAATATTGCCGCAGTTGCTAAAAAATATAAGTCGTACGATCATGCACTTTACCTAGGGAGAGACGTAGCTTATCCTGTGGCGCTCGAGGGTGCATTGAAGCTAAAAGAGATTAGTTATATCCACGCCGAAGGTTATGCGACGGGTGAGTTGAAGCATGGGCCAATCGCACTAGTCGACGATTCGTTCTTTGAAGTAGTGTTGCTACATAACAACTGGCTGCTCGATAAATCGCTGAGTGGCCTGGCCGAAGTGAATGCCAGAGGCGGACATGTCATCGCTATAACCGATAGCGATGTTGATATAGATGTCGAGACTACGATACGAGTCGATACCGAGGCGAAGTTATTTGCACCGATAGTTATGAATGTCGCTCAGCAACTATTTGCCTACTATATGGCAGTCGAGCGTGGCAACGATGTCGACCAGCCACGTAACCTGGCTAAGAGTGTTACTGTCGAATAGACGGTTTAATATTTGATTTGTATGAACTATTGACATTTACATACAAAAAGCATACAATATTTGTATGAGTCCCGTTAGAAATAACCTTGTCACTGAATAGACATAGGATTATATGGGATTAACCGTAGAAAGGATTTCTAAACGGGATGAGTACAAAAACATTTAATCTATCATTACCCGAAGAGCTTGTTGCGGTTCTAGATGCGCAAGCAAAAAAAGATTTTTCGAGTAGGAGCGACTACGTACGTAAGTCTATAGTCAATCAGATACGTAGCGAACAAAACTTAGAATCGCTTCTCGACCGGACAAACAAAAAAGGCGCCGAAGCTGGCATAAAAAGCGAACAACAAGTTTACGACATGATTGGTTAATCCATGCGAGTGGTCATAGATAGTAACGTTTGGATATCCGCGTTGGTGTTCGGTGGCAATCCGAGGCTAATATTTACTCGTGCGGTTACCGAAAACTGGGAAATTATTGTATCCGAAGAAATATTCACAGAAGTTCGTAGAGTTTTAGGTAATAAGTTTAGTACATTCTCTGACGATTTCGAGGAGTTCGTGCTGGTTATGAGCTCGAGATTGACGTATATTAAACTGGGTAAAGTCAAAATCGATGCCTGTAGAGATGAAGATGATAACCGAGTCCTGGAAACTGCAATATTGGGCAGTGCGAGCTACATTGTATCTGGAGACAAGGACCTTTTAGATCTACGCGCTTATGAAAAAGTTGAAATACTGAACCCAAAAGATTTCTTGAAGATTAAATCTGATCGTTAACTATTTTACGTATCTTTGTGATAAACATAGACTTTTCGAATCGTTTTGATTTGCGACGAAGAGTGCCCGGCAGGAAATCTATTTTCTCGGCTTTTTGAATAGCTTTTACTATTGCGTCGGCGTTTTGTTCATAGAACAATACTCCACTAATTCCGTCTTCAACGATATCTAGTGCTCCAGCTTTGCCGTAGGTTATGACTGGCGCACCGGCAGCTAAGGCCTCGACTTGAACTATACCAAAGTCTTCTTCGGCAGCGTATATCCAGCCTTTGGCATGGTTTAGGGCCGTTTCGAGTTCTCGGTCGGAGGCATCGCCAAATCTATCTGTATAGAAACTGACATTAGACCCGGCCATAGCTACTAGGCGCTGGTGGTCTGGCCCATTTCCAAAAACTTTCAATGGCACACCTAGCTTGGTGCAGGCTGCTACGACCTGGTCGTAGCGTTTGTATGGTAGTTGTCGGCCCATAGTCATATAGAAGTCACCACGTTCGCGTGCTGGCTCGAAACGATTGACGTCTACTGGAGGATGTATGACTGTCGATGGCTTGTTGTAATATTTTTTTATCCTCTTTTGAGTCTCGGTTGAGTTGGCTATGAAAACATCGACGTCTTGGGCTGCTTTGTAATCTAGCTTGCGTTGATGTGGTACGAGAAGCGGAATCAGTAGGCGGATAATAGGATCAAGCTTGCCATAGCCGGGGCGTTTGCGGTATTCGTCGTAATGACTCCAGTAGTATCGGGCTGGGGTGTGGCAATATGAGATAATCTTTTGGTCTGGGCGGGTTTTGCGGACTTGGTTGGCGTTGAGGTATGAGCTAGTGATTATGATGTCGAATTCGGATAGGTCGAGGTCCTGGAAGGCTTTGACTTGAAGGGTAGGGAATAGTTTATATAGCTTTCGAATCTTTTTTGGGAACTTCTGGAGCCAGGTCGTGCGAATGTCTAGCTTTTTAAACTCTGGTAAAACTCGGTCTTCGTCGTAGATGGCGGTATATATCGGTGCATCCGGGAAGGCGTTATGTAGTTCGTAAACGACTCTCTCAGCGCCGCCCATAACTGTCAGGAATTCTGCTACTATCGCCACACGTGGCGGTTGGTTGGCGGCGGGAAGGTTGTGGAAGTTATTGATTTTATTCATATCATTTTCTATAATTTATTACGTAACGATGACCAAGCTAAATAGCCTAAGGTTTCGACCGACCGCCGATCTTGGTCTTTTTTATTGGCTTATTGACAGATTGAGTCTTATTTGTTACACTGGTTCTATCACCAATAGAAGATGTCCCCTTCAAGTTTTTGTCCTTGCGGGGGCTTTTCTTTTTAGGAATATATTGTAACTTAACCTTTAGGTCACTTACAAACCTCAAGTACGGCTTAAAAATATCAAATTTTAAGAGCGCTGAATATTTCCGTTGATTAGGTACGATAATTGCCCCTAGCTTATCTTGTTCATATAAATACTTTGCTAGGCATTGGAAATCTCCATCACCCGATATGATTAGCGCTTTGTCGTAGGTTGGAAATTCAATCATCGCTTGAAGTACAAGCTCGGCATCGCAATTTCCTTTTGTTGTACCATCTCTATTAACAAGAGTTGGGCGAAATATACAGATATATCCAACACTTTGTAAAAAAGTATATAGATCTGTATTTTGGGGCATGTACCCAATAAAAAGAAACGCTTTTTCGACATGATATTTATCTCGTAGGTATGTACGAAACCTTGCATAATCCAGCTTCCAGCCAAGTTCGCGTACGCCAAGGTTAAGGTTTTGGCTATCGATAAAGGCGTAAATAGTATTTTCTGACGATTTCATTATTTAGCTCCTTTTTTACCAAAGACGACAGCGATAGTTTTGAACAATATTTTTATATCAAGCCAGAATGTCCAGTTCTGGGCGTAAAATAGTTCAAGTTCGATACGTTCCTCGAAATTCAGTTCGCTTCGTCCGGATACTTGCCACAGTCCAGTCATACCTGATTTAACACTATGAAGTAGGGAGGTTCTACCTGGTGCAAGCTTAACTTCCTGGGGAAGTATTGGTCGTGGTCCGACGAGGCTTAGCTCGCCTTTGAATACATTTATTAACTGAGGTAATTCATCTATTGAGGAAGCTCTTAGGAATTTACCAAACTTGGTTATCCTCGGGTCGTTTTCGACTTTGCGGACTTTGTCATAGATCTTGGCTAAGTCTTCGCGTCCCATTTCGCGGAATTCATCAGCGGCATCACGAGCTCCGTATTTGGCGCTCATACTACGGAACTTTACTAGACCAATGGGCCTAGAGAAACGACTAAGTCGCTTGCTGATATAAAAGGCGGGTCCTGGATCGGCTATTTTTTTGATGATGAAAACAACAATCATAAATGGTAACAATATAACAATCAGAATCAGGCTGACGAGTTGATCAAAGATGCGCTTGACGATGGCACCCCAGCCAACCAGCGGCGTTTGGTGGACGGTTATCATAGGATAACCCAGGAAGATGTCGACGGTGTTTTTGCCCGAATAGAACTCTGATTCACCCGGGATGAAACTGTACTCGATATGACATGATTGGGCGGCGTTTAATATCTTTTGATTGCGATCGCTGTCTTCGTATAAGTCGGTCTGGATGATGGTATTTATATTTAAGAGATCTATATCTTTTAGGGCTGATTCGACTAGTGAGTAATGTTTGGCATCTGACCTAGGCGGTAGGAATCTTTTTGGTCCAGCGATGGCGATGACGTTGTAGCCACTTTTGATAGTGTTGGATAAGTTTTTGGCTATGTCACCAGTGGCACTAGACGCGCCGATGATAAGCACTCGTTTGATACCTTTGCCGTAGCGATACATCATACCACGGATAAATCGGAGTATTTCGCGCTCGGCTATTATCAGTACAAAAGACCCAAGTAGGGCGTAAACGGCCACTAATCTAGCTGGTAGTAGGTTGTTGTCGCTAGCGTATTGCCAACCGATGACGAGTAAGATGCCGATGAACGAACCGATGGCTATCTTGCTCCATTCAAGTAGGCGACGATTGTAAACACTAGAGCTGTATAGGCCGAGTGTCGCGAAAACTCCTATCCAAAAAGGTATTATTAGCAGGAATGAATATATGTAGTCGTAAGCATAGACGTTGGTCAGTAGTGGGCGAGGGTCGTATTGAACCCGCAGCACGTAGGCCACTGTAAAAGCCAGCAATAAGAAAACGATGTCGACAAATATTAGTATGAGGCTGTAGAACTTGGTGTTTCGGCTTGGCATAACTATGACTATTATAGCATTTTCGGGTTACAATAGAGGCAGAATGGCCACTAAATCTACCTCTTTGAAATTTATCGATAAATTGTATCTAGGCTTAATATTGGTTGTTTTTGGTGGAATAGTGCTACATGCTCCGGTCACAGTTTGGCTGGGTAGTATGATGCCCGATTACGCCGTGAGTATCAAGGCCTGGAAAGAGATTTTGATATTATTTGCTCTAGTTATATCTGTATATCTGATGATAAGTCGTAAAAGGTTGGATATACTGCGGCTGCCAATCGTGATATTGATGGTTGGCTACGGGTTGCTGCATCTAATTTATGTATTATTTTCGGGCCTGGGATCCGACGCGGTGATAGCTGGGCTGATGATAGATCTAAGGTATATTGCCTTTTTCTTGGTGGTTTACTTGGCGGCTAATCTGTATCCGGCGACGAGAGGTCTGATGCTAAAGGTTGGGCTGGCTGGCGCTTTGGTGGTATTCGTCTTTGCCCTGCTGCAAGTATTTGTCTTACCTATCGATGTGCTGAGTAATATCGGCTACGGACGTGACACGATAGCGCCGTATCTGACGGTTGATCAGAACACCGACTTTATCCGGATAAATAGTACTCTCCGTGGTCCAAATCC
>JBBRXL010000034.1:0-6125 GCA_038248455.1 Saccharimonadales bacterium (SeqCode) | reverse complement strand
GGTGGAGGATGTACCGGCAGTTGCGTTATATCAATCTACTGCTCAGTACGTGCATAGCAAAAACGTCAAGTCGTTTGATATAAATAATAAATTCATATCATCTATCGATAGATACGCCGATGTTTTGTATTGGTCAGTCGGCGAACGGTCGGTATTTAAAACACCGTAAATGTTATATAAGCGCACCAACTAAAAAATTGGCCATAAGTGATCAATTTTTTAGTTGGTGCGCGCGAGAGGACTTGGCGAAACGACGTGAAGTTAATTAAGATTTATTTTAATTAACGAACGAGTGTAGGAGCGTAGCGATACTGCACGTACAGGATTACTCCGTAATACTGTTAGTGGAGGTTTGTAGACGTAACCGATGTACGAGTTATTTTAAGGTATATAAATTCAAATTGGTGCGCGCGAGAGGACTTGAACCTCCACGTCCTTGCGGACACATGCACCTCAAGCATGCCTGGCTACCAATTACAGCACGCGCGCATTCTAAGTATTATAGCTTATTGAGGACTAAAATAAAAAATCTGTCGCTAAGACAGATTCTTTATATGGTGGGCGCTGAGGGGCTCGAACCCCCGACCCTCTGCGTGTAAAGCAGATGCTCTAGCCAACTGAGCTAAGCGCCCTTACCAAGATGAGATTATACAGTATTATTAACGCTTGGGCAACCATTGGTTCGGGTCCTGCCGTTTGGTTTACCCCTAAAATTTTTATCGATTACAATAAACAATTTTGGGGTGGCCCCACCGAACGTCACCCGTGATGAGCGGAGTAGCACCCGATTTTGCAAATGTATTCATTTGAAAATCAGGGGCGGACTTGTCGGCAGGACCCGAGAGTACTAAAGTGTTGGTTACGCTTGAATAACATGGCTATTTCTGCTATAATTACAGATAAGGAAGCTCGAATGGCAAATATTTCGAGCATATTTTTATGAAAGACCCAAAATTTATACGCAATATTGCGATTATCGCCCACGTCGACCATGGCAAGACGACTCTTGTTGACGGGCTCTTAAAACAAAGTAATACGTTCCGTTCCAACCAAGCCGAAATGGCCCAAGATTTGATCATGGACAGTGGTGACCAAGAGCATGAGCGCGGCATCACTATTACCGCCAAACAAACATCTGTCTACCACGGTGATTATAAGATTAATATTATCGACACACCTGGTCACGCCGATTTTAGTGGTGAAGTCGAACGAACTCTCAACATGGCTGACGGCGTACTTCTTATTGTTGACGCCCAGGAAGGTCCAATGCCTCAGACCAAATTTGTACTATCAAAAGCCCTTGAACTAGGCCTCAAGCCGGTAATAGTCATCAACAAGATAGATAAGCCTTCTCGTCGTATCGACGAAGTAATTGACGAAGTATCCGACTTGTTCCTTGAACTTGCTATCGACGACAGTCAACTCCATTATCCAGTATATTTTGCAATTGGACGCGAAGGAAAAGCCTGGAAAGATTTGCCAGAAAATCCTTCGGAGCACACAGACCTAACGCCTATCTTTGATGCGATTATAAACGAGATTCCCGCTCCAACCGTAGAAGTAAATATGCCATTTCAGATGCTTGTTACATCTCTTCAATACGATACGTTCTTGGGCAAATACGCTATCGGACGAATTACTCGCGGTAATATCAAAAAGGCTCAACAAGTCGCCTTAATCAAACGTGACGGAGAAATTATAAACGGCAAAATCGATAAAGTATTCGGTTACCGTGGCCTAAACCGCGAAGAAATAGACGAAGCTGGTGCTGGCGATATTGTAGCTCTAACTGGCATCGCCACTGCACATATCGGTGAAACTATTACAGATAGAGACAGTCCAGATGCACTTCCTGTGATTGAAATAGAACCACCAACAATAAGTATGTACCTTGGTCCAAACACCAGCCCACTCAAGGGTAAGGAAGCCAAATACAATACTAGTCGCCAAATTGGTGATCGTCTCAAGCAAGAACTTGAAACAAATGTTTCTCTTCGTGTACGCGAAGAAGGGATTGGATTTGTTGTCTCTGGACGTGGCGAGCTTCATCTTTCAGTTTTGATTGAGACGTTGCGTCGTGAAGACTTTGAGTTTGAAGTCGGCCGTCCTCAAGCGGTTACTATTGAAGAAGATGGACAGACTAAAGAACCTGTCGAGGAACTACTCATAGAAGTTGCCCCAGAATTCTTGGGTGCTATTAGTCAAGAATTAGGCATACGCAAAGCCGCACCTATCAAGCAAGAGCAGACTAGTAGTGGAACAACCAGGTCGACCTATATTATCCCAACTCGAGCAATGATCGGACTTCGTAACTTACTTCTAACAGCAACAAAAGGTACGGTTATAATGAATAGCTTACCACATGGTTATCAGCCACTTGGTGCTAAGCTTCAGCAAAATAGAAATGGTGCTCTTGTTGCAACCGAAAATGGTCCAACAACAGCTTACGCTCTTGATACAACGGCCGCTCGTGGTGAGTTATTCGTTGGCCCAGGTACGACTGTTTATCCAGGTATGATTGTTGGTATGTACAATCGTCAAGGTGATCTTGATATCAACGTTTGTCGTGGTAAGCAGCTAACCAATATGCGTACTTCATCGAGCGATGGTGCTATTCAATTGACGCCATACACTGACCTAAGCCTAGAGCAGAGTATCGACTTTATTGCCGATGACGAACTACTCGAAGTTACACCAAAGTCAATCCGTCTTCGCAAGCGATACCTAGACCCAAACCAGCGTAAACGCGCCGCCAAGAACTAACACTCGCAGTTGTTGCGGTTGAATTGAACAGTATAGACAACTATACTGTTCTTTGTAGTGATGATAGAAAATATAATAAACAAAGATAAAATAAAATCTGCTTTGGTAGTTGCGGCGGGAAATATTATGTTAGTGCCTAAAGGTTTTGACGAGACTTTAGGGGAATTATTTACAGCTGTTCAAAGTAGCGATATTTACGCTGATAACAAGATCTTTCTAGACTTGATGCCCCTGCATAGTACCAAGCGCATATTAGACGAATACAGAATATTACAAAAAGATCCCCACTTTGATTTAAGGGAATTTATTAATAAGCATTTTTATAAAAAGATTGATGGCCTCAATAATTCTATTACTTACGATCCAGATATACAGATACATATTAGGAATCTTTGGACTAATCTAGAGCGGCGAAATCGAAAAAACAGAGGATCCCTTATAGCTCTTCCTTATAAGTATATTGTTCCCGGCGGAAGGTTTGAGGAGCAGTTTTATTGGGATAGTTATTTTATAATGCTAGGTTTGGCAGCAGATGAACGATGGGATTTGATAGAAGGCATGCTTGGTAATTTTGTATACATGATAAACAAATTCGGTTTTATACCGACAGCCAATCGAACATATTTACTTAGCAGGTCTCAACCACCTTTTTTCTCGCATATGGTACGACTTCTGGCGGAAAAGAAAGGCGATTCGGTAATGCTTGAGACTTTACCGCAGATGCTAAGAGAATATAATTTCTGGATAAAAGGCCGGAGCCACTTAGCCAAAGAAGAACACAAGGCTTATGCTCGACTTGTAGAGATGGAGGATGGTGAACATTTGAATCGATATTATGACAATAAGACTACACCCAGGCCTGAGTCTATAATTGCCGATACTTCTGTATCTGGTCGGGCCGTAGAGCGTGACCCTGCCAGGCTATATTTACATTTAAGGGCTGGTGCCGAATCAGGCTGGGACTTTAGTTCACGTTGGTTTGGAGATCCCAAAAATATCGATACTATCCATACAGCTGATATCGTTCCGATTGACCTCAATGCACTACTTTATCATCTGGAACTTACGATTGCCGATACGTATAAAATTATAAAACAACCTCTTTTGAGTAAAAAGTTTGAAAGATTAGCCGCTTCGCGTGCTGCCGCAATAAATAAATACTGTTGGGATGATAAAGCGCGATTTTTTGTTGACTATAATTTCCATCACAAAGCATCAACTGGTTGCTTGAGCTTGGCGGGAGTATTTCCTCTTTATGTCGGTCTAGCTACTGATGAACAGGCTGATGCCGTTGCTGGTAATATAAGCCGCCATTTCCTAAAGGAAGGTGGTCTACTAACTACATTGACATCGAGCGGCCAACAGTGGGACGCACCAAATGGTTGGGCTCCACTCCACTGGGTGACTATCCAAGGTCTTAGAAAGTACGGTTACGATGAATTGGCAGATAAGATTCAAGAGGCCTGGGTATCAACCAATATGAAAGTATTTAAAGATGAGCATAGGTTGATAGAGAAATATAACGTTATTAGCAAAGAGGGAATTGGCGGTGGAGGAGAATATCCTTTGCAGGATGGTTTTGGTTGGACGAATGGAGTATTGGCGGCATTGATGAGAGGTGTCGATAAGGGTTAGAAGTGTCTTATATACGCAATGCGTGCTAAGCTATGGGTAACAATATGAAAAAACCTATGAAGATAGCGATGATGGTTCGATCATTTATACCCATACCGAGACCTGGTGATATGATCTATGCCCCAATTGATCTTGTTATGGCTATAGCCAAAGGTTTAGGCGCACGCGGACATCAGGTTACCCTATTTGCACCACTTGGTACCCAGATGGCGGCAGAGAACGTGACTATCGAGACTATGAATCTCCGACCACTCGTACACAATCAGTCTGAGTTCGACCTACTCATAAATGGATCCGAGCAACTAGCTCATGGTCAGCCGTGGCTATGGGACCAATATATGGTTAATGAGATATACAAGAGAGCCGATGCTGGTGAGTTTGACATAGTACATCTTCACCATCCCGAGACGGCTCTATCGTCTGCGGCCAAGCACCCATCTGTGCCGACTATTTATACATTGCACGACCCAATCTTTAACTGGTATAAGGAACTATTTGAGCTATTTGCAAGTGACAATCAGCGTCGCGATGCGCCTGATTTGCCATATCTAGCAACCGTCCATAACGGTACGGACATTTCACTTTTTGATTATTCTGAGGACCATGACGACTATCTATTATTTGCCGGTAGGGTTAACCAAGAAAAGGGAGTAAGAGAAGCAATTCAAGTCGCTAAAGAGTCCGGCCATAAACTATTTATTATTGGTCCAACTCACGAAGCAAGCCAAGAATATTTCGATAATTACATTAAACCAGAATTAAACCAGGATATTTTGTATCTTGGAAGAATGGACCAAAGTCAGTTAAGTACTTACTATCAAAAAGCTAAAGCTCTGCTAACGCCAGTTCAATGGGAAAAACCGTTTGGTCTAACTACGGTTGAGGCTATGGCCTGTGGGACGCCAGTCATATCGTTGCGTCGTGGGGCCGCTCCAGAGATAATCGAAGATGGTAAAAGTGGCTATATTGTTGATAGTATTAGTGAAATGGTTGAAGCTGTTGCCAAGCTTGATAAGATTAAACGCAAAGACTGTCGCAAGCGTGTAGAAGATTTATTTACTCATGAGCGTATGGTTGACCGTTATGAGAATGCTTTCTATAGTTTGATATCTGATGGTAGAACTAGATAAATATCAAAATACAATCCAAAAAATTACAAAATAGTCTTATCTTTTAGTTCTTCGGGTAGATATCCACCAGGATGCTTGAAATCTTTTTCCCATTTGTAATCTTTTCCGTAGCCAATATCTTTCATTAGCTTGGTTGGAGCGTTGCGTAGATGTAACGGCACGGGTGCGTCCGGATATTGTTTGGCAAGTGCCTGAGCCCGGTTCATGGCATCGGTTGTTTGACGTGATTTTTCTGATTTGGCTAGAGCTGTTGCGACGTGGAATAATATATAGCTACTTTCGGGCATACCGATGCGTTCTACCGCCTGAAAGGCATTTAGAGCTAGTCCCAGGGCGCCGTTACCAGCTAGGCCTATATCTTCACTGGCAAAGATTACCATCCGTCTAGCGATAAATTTCGGATCTTCGCCGGCATCAATCATTCGGGCCAAATAATATAGGGTTCCGTCTACATTACTACCGCGCATACTCTTGATAAAGGCGCTGATGACGTTATAGTGCATATCGCCCTTTTTGTCGTAACCGGGCACGCGCTTTTGAGCCGCAACTTTAACTATTTCGGGAGTTACTTTTTGATTCATGCTAAGTGCGAGCTCT
>JBBRXL010000033.1:0-6395 GCA_038248455.1 Saccharimonadales bacterium (SeqCode) | reverse complement strand
GGACGACAAGCTGTTGATATGTGTTATATTTTGTCTGATATTCATCAATCAAGTTATTGATAGTCAGTCTTTCCGATTCTATATGACTTGACCTGGCGACAAGCTCGCTTCGGCGTTGGTTAAATTGGTTGGTAGAACTGAAATTGCCACTTGCCGCATCACTATTGAACTTATTTATATCCGAACTCAGCGCCGAGACGTCTTGTTCGTATGTTTTTGAGAGGCTGGATATCTGCTTGTTAAGATCGTCTAGCTTCTTATATAGCTCATCAGACTGTTTGGACAGTTGCTCGAATACTGTATTATATTTCTTGAATAAACTTACAACTTGCTTTCTATCTTTAAAAAACTTAGCATAATAATTCTCAAGGTCTTTACTAATATTTGATATTTCTGTCCCGACAATCGAATGTAACTCGTTCGACCGTTCACCCGCCTCGTTGCGACTATAATATGCCATTCTATTTTCTAAATCTGGCGTTTTGTTGGACTCATAAGCTACCTCAAGTAGATTTGAGACTCTGTCTTTATCGGACTGTCCAAGTCTATCCCAAGCGGCATGCAACATTTCATGTACCGACGTAACTTCTTTTATGCCATCTAGTGCCGAATTATTGACATCGTAGACGTAGATATTTTGATTGGCGTAACAACCGAGTATTGCATTTCCTGTTTCTTTTCTCACACAATTTAGATTAAAATCCGCCGCCGAATCTATACTGACATGACTAGCGTATAAGTAGAATTTACCTGTATCTGATAACGAAGTCCTGTCGACAATACTGACTACCTCTGGGGAAGGCTTATAGTTTAATGCTTGAAACTGATCATAAATATATTGACGGTTAAGGAATGCGGACAGGCTTAGTAAAATAAAACCCGTAAGAAGCGATGCGCTGACTAGAGAATTAAGCTTCTTTGACAACATCAGCTTCGATTTCTCCTTGATTTGCGCTAATAGTTAGAACCGTTCCTTTTTCATATTCTCCTGATAATACACCTTCGGCTATCTTGTGTTCAAGTAGGTCCTGAATAGCTCGGCGTAGCGGTCTTGCTCCATATTTTTCGTCATAACCTTTATCAATTATTAGTTTTTTGGCAGACGGTTTTATGACCAAATGGATACCTTTGCGAATCAACCGATCTTGGAGTTCATCTATCAGATTATTAAATATTTTGCTGATTTCTTTGCGAGTCAAAGCCCTAAACGTCACAATTGAATCAAATCTATTGATTAGCTCTGGCTTCATAATCTTGGCTAAAGCTTCCTTTGTGGCGACACTGTTTTCGGCGTGGACATCATCAAGCTTCTGACGATCATCGATGGTCTTGGCGTGGAAGCCTAGACTCGACTCTCTCGTCAACTTATCAGCACCAACGTTACTGGTGAGTATCACTATTGTATTACCAAAGTTAACTCTATGACCCCTAGCGTCAGTTAAAGATCCATCTTCAAGTATCTGAAGCAGTAGGTTAAACACATCTCCGTGAGCTTTTTCGATTTCATCAAACAGCACGACACTATATGGTTGGCGCTTGATTTTATCAGTTAGCTGTCCGCCATCTTCGTACCCAATATACCCCGCCGGTGCACCAAGTAGACGGCTGGTATTATGCTTCTCGCTAAACTCACTCATGTCTATTTTTATTAACGAACTTTCACTTCCGAACACCTCACGAGCCAAAACCTTGGCAAGCTCTGTTTTGCCGACGCCAGTTGGGCCCATAAAGACGAACGACCCGATAGGCCTCTTGCTGCTTGCAACACCACTACGGCTTCTCCTGATGGCGTTAGACACGTTTATAATTGCTTCCTGTTGTCCGATAAGGTATTTCGTTAAATGCTTCTCTAGGCTTCCTAGGAGCTTAGCTTCTGATTTTTGCACGCGTTTGACAGGAATACCGGTCATCGAAGATATTGCATGCGCGATATCGTCTTCCTTTAGAACAATTGGAGTCTTTTTCTCGAAAGCCTGGCGTGACTCTTCGAGTTTTGAAGATACCTGGCTAATACGAGTTTTGTACAGAGCCGCCCTCTCGAAATCCTCGCCCGCCGCCGCTTCATCCATTTTTTCATTAAGATTCTTTAGTTGCCGTACAAAATCACGTATTTTACTTGGCTTTTGCCCAGATTTAACACGCAGTAAAGCGGATGCTTCGTCGATTACGTCTATGGCCTTATCGGGCATAAATCGCTCACTAATATATCTATCGGCCATATAAACAGCGTTTTCGAGTACTTCGTCGGTCATACTAACACCATGATGAGATTCATAATACTTTCTGAGTCCCTTTAATATAGCGATAGTATCCTTTAATTTTGGCTCTTCTACTATGACAGTCTGCAGTCTCCTGTCTAGAGCGGCATCTTTTTCGATATGCTTGCGATATTCGTCAAGAGTTGTAGCACCAATAAGATGTAGTTCGCCACGAGCAAGTGCTGGTTTCAAAATATTCGCCGCATCAAGTGCTCCCTCGGCGGCACCGGCACCAACAAGAAGATGAAGCTCGTCAATAAATATAACTACATTTCTTTGTTCTTGAAGTTCGCTTATCAAACCTTTGAGCCGTTCTTCGAACTCACCTCGATATTTCGTTCCAGCAATCATGCCAGCGAGGTCTATTTGTACGACACGCTTATCCAAGAGATGTTCTGGTACGTCTTCGGCAATTATTCTCTGAGCTAACCCTTCGATAATAGCGGTTTTACCAACTCCAGGTTCTCCTATGAGTACGGGGTTATTTTTGGTACGCCGGCTAAGAATCGTAACTATCCTCTCCTGTTCGCTATCGCGACCGATCACCGGATCAAGCTTACCCTCTTTGGCGCGTAGAGTTAAGTCAACTCCATAAAGACCAAGCATACCTTTCTTGGTTGGCTGTTTTCGGGTTTTTGTATGATTTGCCGAGTTATCACTATATATTTCACTTTGGCGGTCAAAAAATTCTTCGAGTTCAGCGGTTAGTTCCGTCAAATCAACATCCATATCACGCAGTAGCACTGTCGCCCGAGCATTTTTTTGGCTCAATATGCTATAAACGATGTGTTCTGTTCCAAGATAATCCTGATTGAACTCTTGAGCTATTTCCCAGCCCATTTTTAGAGTCAGCTTAGCAGTTTCGCTGAGTCCCTTGGCACCTACTGCAATTATATTTGTTACCGGCACGAGGTTGAGCGCCACCTGAGCTCTTGCAAGAGTAATGCCAGCATCGGCTAATAGTTTTGCTCCTACTGACGATCCTTGGGCTAAAATACCAAGGAGCAAATGCTCCGTACCAATATAAGGACTGTTATAACTCTGAGCTATTAGGTTGGCGTGATGAAGGCTAGTCCGAGCGTTATCGGTGAGATGTGACACAAATTCTGCGAATTCATCTGGCATAATATTATTATCTATCCTCCTGTCTCAAATTCCAAGTCTTTTGTGACTTATGCTACAAATAATTATATCAAAATTAGCACTCCAGTCAACTGAGTGCTAATTTATTTGTTTGATTTAATTAGTTGGAAGATTCTTCAACAGCTGCTAACAGCTCGTCTTCAATATCTTTACGAGGAGCCTTGGGAGACGAAGGAGCAGATGCTACGGCTTGCTCAATATCCAGTTCGTAACCAGTTAATCTGCTAGCTAGCCTGACATTTTGTCCAGCACGACCAATGGCAATTGATTGCTGATCTTCGTTAACATATACCGTTGCTCGCTTATCGGCTTCTTTTATAACAACTTTACTAACTTCGGCAGGACTTAAAGCATTTTTGATAAATTGTTCAATATTCTCATCGAAAGTTATGATATCGATTTTTTCCTGATCACCGATCTCGTTCATAACAGCCTGCACGCGAGTACCGTGACCACCCACAAATGTTCCTACAGGGTCTACACCTGGCACGTTACTAGCAACAGCCAGCTTAGTTCGGCGTCCTGCTTCGCGAGCAATCTTCTTTATCTCAACAGCACCAGCTTCGAGTTCTGGAACTTCTTGACGGAATAAATATTCAACGAATTCTTCATTGGCCCGACTTAGTATCAACTGAGGTCCACGGTTGTCACGCTCAATGTCTTTGATATAAACCTTGATGCGACTACCGACGTTATAGAACTCGCCCTGAATCTGCTCGCTCTGAGGTATGATACCTGATGCTTTTCCAAGCTCAACTCGCACAACACGTGGCTCAACTCGTTGAACAGTTCCGTTGACGACAGTTCCGATTTTATCTTCGTATTCTTCGAGTACGACTTCACGCTCTGCTTCACGTAGGCGCTGCAGCACAACTTGCTTAGCTGTCTGAGCGGCTACGCGACCAAAACTCTTCACTTCGTGTTTTTCTTCGATTGTGTCACCAAGTACTGCGTCTTTTTTAACCTTCTTGGCATCACCCAGGCTAATCTCAACAGCGTCGCTACCGACTTCTTCGACGACTTCACGAGCAACATAGACAACAGCTGTACCGTCGTTTACATTCAACTCACTACGAACTTCTTGGTCACGTTCGCCATTATCACGACGCCATGCTGCTGCAATAGCTTGTTCAATCACAGCAAGCACTGTTTCTTCTGGCAAATTCTTCTCTTCAGCGATTGTTCGTACTGCAAGAGTTAGTTGTTTGATGTTTAGTTCATCCATAATAATTTCTCCTTATTACTTATTAAAAAATCCGACCTGCCGGCCGGAAATGTACTAACAATATAATACCAAACTCGTCGATTTAATGCAATTATTTAATCAAGTACTGATCAGGGCAACTCTGCAGAACTTTCAATACAGCAGAAGATTCAGCCGGTGTAACCCACAGGTTATATTTTAATTTTACACTTATCTGACGAGCTACGTACTGACATCGAAATGATTTATTAGACGGCAACCATGAAGCGGCGTTACTTCCAGATTTTTGCTGATTTGCTGGACCATCTACGGCTAGTAGTTCAAGTGGGTCGTTGGCTAGAGCGATGCGAACGTCCTTGGTTAGTAACTGTGCGCCTGTTTGCCAAGCGTCACTCAGCGCCACTACATGATCTATTTGGACATCATCACTAGTTTCTCCGCCTCGAGCAAAAACGATCTCTTTACCCGTATATGGATCTTGCAAGACGCCACTTATCACATGGCACGAATCATCCGTTTTTACATCAGTTAGATCCCTGTTCAGTATTATATTACGCGTATCACAACCGTTACTACTCGCCCATCCATCACCAAATTGTGATCTCGAATATCCAGTGTTTGGCGCTCTGCCTTTGACCGATAATTTACTCAAGCCGTCGATAGCCAGCTCATTATTAATCGATGGTTTTCTATCTACCACTGCGTTATCCGGTTCATTTGGCACATCCATAGTCTGTAAATTATAAAAAGTCGAAACACTACCAACCAAAAGTAATATCAATAAAGTTAGTAGGCGCCTGTTTCTATAAGACAATCTCATGTCGTTATTATGACTAAGTCTCGTCAAATATGCCAATCCAATCTGTTACAATATATAGTATGCATACCGTAAACAGACTCACCCAATTCTTCACGCCCTCAGCCTACAAACTAGAACTCAACATCAACCGAAATGAACGAAATTTTGACGGAAAAGTTGTAATCACTGGCAGTATAACGAAGACATCTCAAAGCATCAGACTCCATATAAAAGACCTAACCGTTGAAAATATCAAATTGGACGGCAACCATATCACGAGCTTTGAGTACAACAAGAAAGTAGATGAGCTCGTCATCAATATCAAGGATATACAAACGGGCAACCATGCTATCGAAATATCCTATACTGGTTTGATTAACGACCAAATGCACGGCATGTACCCTTGTTATTTTAAGGATGGCGCAGAGACAAAAGAACTAATCGCTACCCAATTCGAGAGCCACCACGCCAGAGAAGTTTTTCCTTGTATTGACGAGCCAGAAGCAAAGGCGACATTTGATGTAACCCTGAAAACCGAAAATAACGTTAACGTACTAGGCAATATGCCGATAAAAAACCAGTCGCTGAGCAAAGAAGGTTTGCTAATAACCGAATTTGAGACAACACCCCGAATGAGTAGTTATTTACTAGCGTGGGTTGTCGGTGAACTGCAATCAGTTAGCGGCAAAACAAAAAGAGGCGTCGAAGTGAACGTATGGTCAACACCCGTTCAACCACTCCAGAGCCTAGAATTCGCTCTAAATGAAGCAGTCGCATATATAGAATTTTATGAACAATATTTTGGCGTGGATTATCCACTCCCGAAGTCTGATCATGTCGCATTACCGGATTTTTCATCTGGCGCTATGGAAAACTGGGGACTAATAACATACCGAGAGATTGCACTTCTGGCCGATCCAAAGACAACAAGTATTGGCATGCGCCAATATATTGCCACAGTTATAGCCCACGAACTAGCCCATCAATGGTT
>JBBRXL010000032.1:0-7012 GCA_038248455.1 Saccharimonadales bacterium (SeqCode) | reverse complement strand
GAGACCTAAGGTCGACGGCGGTGTCGACGAAGTCCAGCGACCTTTAGGCGAACCGTGTGACGGTCGATAAGCTCATGCGCCTTATCAAGCTCTACTTGGTAATGAGCGGCGTCACGCATGGCAATAGCAAGCTCTAGAGCCGATTTAGACTCGGCTTCGATGATATCATCACCATGATCGGCCTCGTCGACCAATATCTTGACACTAGACTGCGAAATCTCAATAACCCCACCACTTATAGCGAAAAGTTCGGTGTCATCATCGGACTTTTTGTTGCGCACGTAGACCACACCGGCTTTTGCCAATGTAACCAGCGGCTCATGTCCTGGAAAAACCGAAATCTCACCACTACTCGTCGGCAATATAACCTCGTATACCTCTTGATCGAGTTTGATGCCGCGAAGTGTTACGAGCTCAAGCTTCATTAGTCTTTTTTATCCTTTAGACTGCCATTTACCATATAAAACCAATCTTCTGGTTTGTCGTCGTATTTACCAGCTAAAATGTCGGCAAAGTCAGCAATTGTGTCCTCTAACTTGACGTAACTACCTGGGTTTCCCGTAAACTTCTCAGCGACGTGGAACGGCTGAGAAAGATATCGCTGAACACGACGGGCGCGAGCTACAGTCTGTTTCTGTTCGTCGGACAATTCTTCCATACCAAGGATGGCGATGATGTCCTGAAGCTCTTTATAACTCTGAAGAACTCGTTGAACTTCGCGAGCTACCCGATAATGCTCTTCACCAACAATTTCTGGATCTAAACTATTTGAGTTGCTGTCCAGCACGTCAACGGCAGGATAGATGCCAATCTCGGTTAGCGCACGATTCATAACAATCGTCGCGTCCAAGTGGGCGAAAGTTGTAGCCGGAGCCGGATCAGTCAAGTCATCGGCAGGAACGTATACAGCCTGTACGGATGTGATGGAACCTTTTTTAGTAGATGTAATTCGCTCCTGCAGAGCACCCATTTCTTGCTGCAAGTTCGGCTGATAACCAACGGCAGAAGGCATACGTCCCAGTAGGGCAGAGACTTCAGCACCAGCTTGAGTAAAGCGAAATATATTGTCAATAAATAGCAACACGTCTTTACCGTTATCACGGAAAGTTTCCGCCATAGCTAGCCCCGATAGCGCCACACGCAGACGAGCTCCCGGCGGCTCGTTCATCTGTCCAAAGACAAGCGAAGTCTTGCCCAGAACACCAGCTTCTTCCATTTCGTAGTAGAGGTCATTGCCCTCACGCGTACGTTCACCAACACCGGCGAAAACCGAGTTACCACTGTGAAACTTAGCGATATTGTTGATAAGCTCGGTGATAAGAACGGTCTTACCGACACCGGCGCCAGCGAATAGTCCAACTTTTCCACCCTTGGTTATAGGTGCGATGAGGTCGACTACTTTGATACCAGTTTCAAGTACCTCGGTCTTGTTTGACTGCTCGGCTAGAGTTGGCGCTTCGCGGTGAATTGAAGCTTTTTGCCCAGTTGGGGCTGGCTTGCCGTCGATCGGGTCACCTGTCACGTTGAACATCCGGCCTTGAGTTTCATCACCAACAGGTACCTGGATAGGTATACCAGTCGCAACGACTTCTTGACCGCGCTTCAGGCCATCGGTGTTAGACAAAGCAATCGACCGAACAGTGTGTTCGTCAAGGTGTTGAGCCACCTCAAGTGTAATAGTTTTGCTGTTATGTTCAATCAACATCGCGTCGTATATGGCCGGAATCTTACCGCTATCAAACTCAACGTCGACAACCACACCGACTATTTGTACAATTTTTCCAATATTTTGTTTACTCATCATTTTCTCCTTATTCATTCATTGCTTCTACGCCACCGCTGATTTCGGCCAATTCCTGAGTAATGGCTCCTTGTCGGGCTTTGTTCATTTCTAATGTTAAATCGTCCGCCAAGTCAGTTGCATTATCGGTGGCGTTTTTCATAGCAACCATTCGCATACTGTGCTCACTTGCTCGACTATCGAGCAATGCCTGATAAATCTGCGCACCGACTAACCGATAAGCGACGCCGTCAAGCAGCTCAAAAGTACTTGGCTCATATATAGCATCAGTAATATCCCTAGATAGTCCCAAGTCTTCCTTTTTGCCATTGAGTCCAGCCGGAAGTAATCGCTCAACCTTGGCTATTTGGTTAATACTACTGATAAAATCCGTATAGATAATGTCGACAGCATCAACCGCACCATCGGTGAACATCTGCTTAACGCTGTCTAAAATAGATCTTAGCTCGCTCCCATCCGGCCTATCGGGTAAATCCTGGTAAACTCCAAGCACCTGTGTATCTTTGATGCGGGCCACGAACTGGGCGGCTTTACGACCGATGGCGATAGTCGTGTTTTTGACGCCAGTTTTGTCGTCTTGTATGAGCTGTGTGGTATACAACTTTACGATATTACTATTATAGGCGCCCGCCAAGCCCTTGTCGGAGGCAATTACGATCAAAAGTCGAGTTTTTACCTCGCGAATAGTGAAGAGTGGATGACCAGATACAGATGTGTGCGTCGAGATAGCATTTAGAAGTTCACGCGATGCCTTGACGTAATCAGCCGAAAGCTTCGTGGCATCTTGAGCGCGTCGCATCTTGCTAGCCGCTACTAACTGCATCGCCTTAGTAATCTGCTTGGTATTTTTCACCGAGCGGATCCTAGACTTAAGTTCTTGAGTAGATGCCATACAGCCTAAGCCTCAAAACCTTTCGATACAGATCTAGCGACAGATTCGATAGCCTTGATAGCTGTTTCGGTCGGCTTGTCACCTTTAGCTAATAATTCCATATCTTTCTTGTGCTCAGCCCAAAGCTTAGTGATTAGCGCATCTTGAGCATGCTTGATTTTAGATGCAACTACTTTGTCGAATAATCCGTTCGATACAGCATAGATACTGGCGACTTGCTGCCATAGACCAACCGGTTGATTTTGTGGTTGCTTAAGTAGCTCAGTAAATCGATGACCTCTGTCGATTTGCGCTTTTGTGGCTTCGTCGAGGTCACTACCGAACTGTGCGAAACTAGCTAGTTCGCGGAACTGACTCAGTCCAAGCTTCAGGTTGCCACTGACCGACTTGATTGCCTTTGTCTGTGCGGCTCCACCGACACGAGAGACCGAAAGTCCAGCCGAAATAGCCGGTCGAATACCTTGGTAAAATAAGTCTGTTTCTAGAAATATTTGACCGTCGGTAATAGAAATAACATTCGTTGGGATATAAGCCGAGATATCTCCAGCCTGTGTCTCGATAATAGGTAGGGCAGTCAGAGACCCAGCTCCTAGCTCGTCGCTAAGTTTGGCCGAACGCTCGAGTAGGCGCGAGTGAAGATAGAAAACGTCACCAGGATAAGCCTCGCGACCCGGTGGGCGACGCAGGAGTAGCGACATCTGACGATAAGCTACGGCGTGCTTGGTCAGATCATCATAAATCATCAAAGCGTGGCCAGAGTTATCACGGAAATATTCACCCATAGCGGTGGCGGCATACGGCGCCAGGTAAAGTAGCGACGCTGGATCACTAGGACTTGTCGCCACGATAATTGTCTGCTCCATGACACCTTCGGCCTTGAGGCGGTCTATCAAACGAGCAACTTTTGAACTCTTCTGTCCGATAGCCACATACACGTTGATAACACCAGTTCCTTGCTTGGCTTGGTTGATCATTGTATCAACAGCAATAGCCGTCTTACCCGTCTGGCGGTCACCGATGATTAGCTCACGCTGACCACGCCCAATTGGGAACATCGAGTCAATCGCCATAATACCAGTCATAAGTGGTTCGTGGACGGATTTTCGCCCCATAACGCCGATTGCTTCGCGGTCTACTAGCCCAAACTGCTTTGTTTTGATAGGCGCACCGCCGTCGAGTGGCCGACCGAGTGGATCAACCACGCGACCGAGTAGCTCAGGACCGACAGGAACCTGCAGGGCTGTGCCCTTGAGAGTTACCTTGTCGCCAGCCGAAACTAAGTTATCACCACCTAGTAAAACAGCGCCGATTTCGTCTTCCATAAGGTTGAGGGCAAATGCTTCAACGATACGATCGCCAGCTTCAATCTGTAGTACTTCGCTATAACCAGCATCGCGAAGACCGTGTATCCAGGCCACGCCGTCGCCAACTCGGATAACTATACCGACACTCTCTAGGCCCTCACTAGCCTCGAGCTTGGCGATCGCTTGGCGTAAATCTTTTGATAGTTCTGATACTGATATTTCTGACATATTATTTCCTTATTAGTTCGTTTGGCTGGTTCTTAGTTTTGATAATTGGTGCGAGACACTTCTGTCGATTCGTTTGTCTGGTATCTCTATCTTGATACCAGCGATTAGTGACTCATCTATTTCATATTTGGCATAAACGTGCTCCGCAGAATTTAGTTTTTGCAGCATCTCGAGGACTTCTCGAGTCGTGCCTTCGGACAATTTACGAGCAGAAATAACCCTAGCTACCAAATGCCCGCGCAGGCTAAGGGCGAATTCGATATCACGTACAATATGCTCAAGTTCGCCTACTCGACCAGACTCTATTAGATAGCCGGCTAATTGTTTAGTAACTTTGCCTAAATCATCACCACCCAATATTGCACCGACCATGTAGTCGGCAATCTTACGGCGTGATAATTTAGTAGCCATATACTACTTAACTTCCTTGATCGATTTTATGATGAAATCGTTATCTAACTTGTCGGTCATAGACTTACCGATGACCTTGCCTGTAGCCATGGCCACCAACTCGACAGTTTCATCATATAGCGCCTTTTTAGCACTATCAATCTGCCTCGTTATCTCTTTTTGGGCATCGCTAACAATTTGCTCGGCTTGTTTCTTGGCTTTTGCTTCACTAGCAGTCAAACTACTAGCAGACTCAAGTTTGGCGAGAGACAATATATCAGCAGCCTCGGCTCGAGCTTTTTCGAGTAGATTAGATACTTGCACTTCAGCCTGATCGGCCGCTTTTTTGGCATGCTCGGCCGCTTGATTAGCGGAGTCAATCTTGGACTGGCGCTCGTCTAATATCTTAAGTAGAGTAGGAAACACGAATTTACCAAGTAGAAAAACCAGTATCAAAAAGGCAATAATCTGCAAAATAAGCGTCTGCCAATCAATACCAAGAGACTCCATGATACCGCCCGAAGGAGCTTCTGCATTACCGAATTGTAATAAAATTGATTCCAAGATAACTCCTACAAGAACTTAGCAATAATAGCAACGATAATACCGATGATAGCGAGTGAGTCGGCAAAGACGATTGCAGTAATAATCAGTGTGCGAATATCACCAAGTTTTTCTGGGTTTCGACCTAGGGCGTTCAAGGCACCGGCACCGATAAATCCAACCCCAAGTGCAGCTCCAAGAGCAGGTAGGGCATAGGTAAGTCCAAAAGCTAATTCATTCATTATTATTTCTCCTTTTATTTATTAATCTAATTATATCATTCCAGCTCGTGCACCTTGTCGGACTTATGAGCAGGGGAATGTGCGGTTGAAGGCCCGTGTGACACCTGGGCTAGAGCTGTAAATATAAGTGTCAAAACAAAGAATACGTAAGCTTGAATAAAGCCGATAAAGAATTCGAAAGCCATAAATATTGGAAGCGTAACAGATGCGAAGTAGCTAGTCAGGGCGGCGATAACAATCAGCAATACTTCACCGGCAAAGGCATTACCAAAGAGTCGTAGACTAAGTGCCACACCCCTAGAAAACTCCCCGATAAGCTCCAAGAAACCTTCAAAGGCTCCGATGGGATCTTTCGCTGGATTCTTGAAATAACGCTTGGCATTCTCAAATACCCCAAGGTGTTTGATAGCATACATCTGAACTGTAAACATTGTCACAATGGCCAGACCAAGTGTAAAGTTGAGATCAGCCGTCAAACCTCTAAACATCGGAGTACCGTTCCAAGTAATTGGACCGACGCCGGGAAGGACACTTAGCCAATAATTAACTAATATAAATATAAATACCGTCATAGCCAGAGGTGTAATCTTACGCGCGAGCTTAGCATCAGTGATTATGCTGTTGATTTGTCCGACAAATCCTTCGAACATCCATTGAAAAATCTGGGTGAGACGGTTAGTTTTTTTCATTCTCAGAGTAGTAGCCACAAACAGTCCGATAGACAGTGTAGCGACAAATCCAATAATCCCAAGCAACATAGCGTTGGTGATAGATATGCCTCCAACTTTAAATATTTCCTCAGCCGCAAGACTAATATGGATATCGATAGCCGCAAATCCCATTATGATGATCTCCTAACTGAACGAATTTGCAAAGTGACTAAAATAGCACTGACAGAAAATCCAACAATTATCATAACTATAGTAAGCAGGGGAGCAAGGTTAAAAATATTGTCCAAAAACACACCAAGGAAAGTACCACCGATTGTCGGAACAAACGCCCTCCAGGTGGTGTTAAGTATAGTCATGAGCAACAAAATCGCCGCTGATTTTGGCGGCTTTTCTGTAGTCGTCTTGTTGGGTGACTGCATAGTCATATTATACGTCATGTGTGATATATATCATAATTTTTAACAGATTAGTTTTATACGTTTAATCAGCACAGCTTAGCCCGATAACACCAAGGTAGGATTTTTAATTATTAGGTCAGGACTGGCGTATCCACTATTAGAGCCATAATACCTATATTCTATATATACAACGTCAGCTCCACCCGCGAAATTACAAATCTTAGTTCCCAGCGCCCATACAGATGGAGAAAACGATTGTGCGCATCCGTTGCTTGTATAGTTAGCGGTGTTGTATACAGGTGTGATACCATCAGCAGCAAAATATGATATCCCTGAATGATAAGCAGCGTTAGGAGTAATGCCTGCGTTAGTAGAGGGCTGCGTAGCATAGAAGTCACCACTGTTACTTATCAGGCTTGGTCTATCAACAGGAATACGAGGCGACGTGGCTGAGCCGGCAGGTGGCAATGTCAATATACCCGTAGAAGAGCTATAGCTAGCACCACCCGTGAAAGTCCATTGGCTAAATGATGGAGCAATATT
>JBBRXL010000031.1:0-7439 GCA_038248455.1 Saccharimonadales bacterium (SeqCode) | reverse complement strand
TAACTTAGCTCGTCTATTTAAATAACCTCCCATCTCGGGAGGTTATTTAAATAGATACTGACAATATCTACATTTAATCAAATTTAGGAATTTCGGTTATTAACGGTTCCACAACCTTTAGATTAGGTTTTTTCGTATCATCGCTATAGCCCGGAACACTTTCAATCTTTTTTATTGTATCCTGTATTGCTTCATGCCCCAATCTTCCAGCCGGGTGACGAGACTCTGATTTCAGTTCTGTTTCTCGGGTTTCTATGGAACCATCTGGATTAACTACACCAAGCTCTGCGGAAGACTTTTCACTATTTTCAAATATAGATTTTCCGCCTTTTATTATCTCAAATTTATCGTTCATATTAGATCCAAAATATTTTATATACTAAAGCCTGTCAAAATATCCTGCGAACTGAGTACTCACTGCGCGTACCTGTGCGGGCATTGCATTCAAATCTGCGTTCATCTGCCGATAATATACAGTAGATAAACTGTCGTCACCAGCTTTCTGGGCTTGCAACCTATTCATACGAGATCTTGCAAATCGATACAGGCTATCAACATCATTTTCAGAAAAGCCATCCGTTAATTTTTCCATAAGTTCTCTTGAGGTAGCTGGAGCTAACTCCTCTACAGAATACGAAGACCCTCTTAAGGCAGGCTCCAATTCGGAACCGCCTGAATTTAGTATTGATTTAGGTATTTCAGTTATCAATTCAGACGACTTAACTTCTGAAGCTGCCAAGGCCTGCTTTCCGACACTTCTCGCTTCTTTAATTTTTCGCAACCTCTCTAATCTATCTTCTTCAAGAACTTCAGCAAAGGGTCCAGCCATTGCTTCGCTTCCTGTTAATATTTCACGAAACGCATTTCTTAATTCTAGGCTATTAGGAATTAAACTCAATGGATTAGCCATCTTCTCTTCGCCTTTTCCAGGTCTACCACTTAGTTGACGAGACAACTTATCAAACTGTGAATCAATAATACTTTTATCATAAGGTAAACCGTCCACCGATGACACGATGAGGCCTTTATTGGTTGCTTCTGCAATCTTACCTATAAATTCCCGCGCAAGCATTGCTCGTTCGGTTGGATCCTGATACTTTCCCTCTGCTCTTGCTATCATCCTAGAGGCATCATCAGTAAATGATCTCTCTACCTTATTAGCCTCAGGAGACCATTGACTGTAATCTGAGTTATCAGTTGGGGCTATGGGTGGATTTGGTGATGTTATTTCAGGTGACATTTTTTTGTTTTTCCTTATTTACTACAACTATAGCACAAGCGTAATAAAAAGTCAACCCTATGAGCTTAGGGTTGACACTTTAGGTTGATATTCTATCTACTGCTCGTCTAATCGAGGCATTGTATCGGCGATATTCTTTGCGATTTTAGCGGCTTCAGCAGCTTCTGACTCAGCCCTAATCTCTGCTTCACTGCGCTCTTTTGCAAGAGACTCAGTAATATCTGCCGGAACATCTATTAATGGTTGTTCAGGAGTTTCCTCTCCAACTGGTTTCTCGAACTCAGGCATCGTATCGGCTATATGCTTTGCAGCTTCAGCAGCCCGTGCGACACGCTCAGCCTGATCTCTGTTTCGACTATCTTCAATTTCCTGCAACATCTCTACCGTTCCATCTGGTAATGGAGCAATCTCGGTAGCCACAGGAGCAACAAACTCTACTGGCTCAGGTTTAAGGTGATCCGGTATTCCAGTTATCAATCCTTCATTTTCGTTTTTATTTGTATCCATGTTTGTTTTTCCTTGTTTAACTTTTAGTACTATACTAGCATAATCAGTATAAAAGTCAACCCCTACGCTGTAGGGGCAATGATTATAATTCTAAATAATCGATACTATTATTGAGGTTTTTGTTCAAGCATTCCGAGATGAAACTTGACTCGCTCTACAACGTCACCGATGACTACTTGTGATTTTACTAGATAGTCGTTTACACCTAGGCTCTCGGCGCGTTCTTTGTCTTTTGGCTGAGACAAAGCAGTCAACATAATAACTCGGACATCGGCTGTCTCTTGGGTGTTACGAAGGATATCCAGCACATCAAAACCGCTAATCTTTGGCATCATAGCGTCTAGTAAGATAAGGTCTGGCTTGAAACTAATAGCTGCTGACAGGGCGTCTTCGCCGTTGTTGACCTCTTGGACTTCAAAACCCTCAATGTCTAGACGAGACTTATATACACCAGATAGTGCTACGTCGTCCTCTACAAGAAGTATTTTTTTCTTTGTTTCCATAATATCCTTATATTACTACAATCTACCGCTTAAACACAAGCTCTATAGACCTAGTTGTTTTTTGGCGGCGTCAAGTTGTGGATCGACGCCACTGTTGATGTTTTCTGGAGTAAGTTCGACAGATACGTCAGGGACAATACCCTCTTTGTTGATGTTTTTGCCGTTGGGTGTGTACCAACGAGCGACGGTAACTTTGAGCTGGGCGCCGTCAGGTAGGTTTATAAGCTGCTGGACGCTACCTTTGCCATAAGTTTTGGTACCGATGAGCTTGGCCATCTTGTAGTCCTGCAAGGCGCCCGAGACTATCTCACTAGCGCTCGCACTGCCGACGTCTACCAGCACTACCGTAGATATGCCTGCCAAGATTGGATTGCGGCCCGACTTTAGTTGATCGACAACTTTGCCGTTAGTTTTCTCTGTTACTACCACTTGGTTATCTAGCCATAGACCAGCAAGTGCCTGAGCAGCGTCTACGTAGCCACCACCGTTGCCACGAAGATCGAGAATGACCGATTTAACACCTTTATTTACAAATTCCTGCGCAGCCGCACGAGACAGTGATGCCGTCTCAGAGTCAAAACGACTAACCGTTAGTATACCTAGAGTTCCTTCGATTTTTGACTCAACGCTTGGAGCTATGATGGTTGCCCGAGTGATGCTAAATTCTTTGGTGTCTGGCCCTCGTTTGACAGTCAATTTGACAGTCGTGCCTACTTCACCCCTTATTTTCGAGACAGTTTCTTCGACCGACCAACCAGTAGTATCGTCGCTATTTACTTTCAATATGACATCTCCGGATAGCAAGCCGGCTTTTTGGGCGGGGTTGTCAGTCAGAACTCGGATGATAGTGGCTTGGCTATTGCGCAGACTTATCTCGGCGCCTATGCCACCACCTATGTTGCCACTGAGTTCATTGTCAAAGCTCGAAACATCGGCGCTATCCATATATACTGTATATTTGTCACCAGCGGCATCTACTAGGCCTTTGTTGGCGCCTTTTATGAGGTCGGCGTCTGTCAGGTTGCCGTCATAGTTTGCCTTCAGCGCCCGGAAGGTCGACTCTATAGAGCTCAGGTCTACATCTGACGTGTAGACTTTTTGTCCGAAGACAGGGGCAATAACACCAACGATTTTGTCACTATTTGCACCGACGAGATATCCAGCCACTAGTGAGACGGCTATCAATATTATCCATAAGTTCTTGGAAATTGACTTCATATACTTCAAATTAATTGCGCTAAAATTACTACGAGCCGATTTCGGTTTTTTGAACATCTATATCCCCTGTTTGGTGTATTTATACTCATATAATTATAGCGCAAATAACGATTAACGTGCTACTGCTTTATTATATTAAATTGTTATTTAATATAAATGTAGACGTTGTATGAGCTAGCTGGTACCACCATCTTGCTGTATAAACCCCAGCCAAGAGCACTTGGCCAGTTGTAGTTATAGTTGTACTGACTAACGGTTAGTGTACCGTCGCCATTAACCGACTCAACCCAGACAACATGGCCTTCTGGTGCGTTATAAGATCCACGAATTACGCCAATCGAACCGGCTCGTGGGGCACTGCCCGAACTATACCCTACAGTGCCGGCACTTTCTGGAAAATTAGTTGCATTCCCCCAGTTTTCTGGATAATAGTTAGTTTCCCTGGCTACCCGCCAAGCTACATAACTAGCACATTGACGGCATCCGTAACTATGTCCGTCACCGCCTTCGCCATTTGAACCACCGAACGAGTAATAAACTAGATTTCCATTGTACCCTAATTCACCACCCATAGGGCAACTGCTCTTTGTCCATGGGTAGTCTGGCGCAGCACCACCGGCAATCAACCTCGCTCCACCGCCGCTATTATATAATGACGCCAAATAAGCTTGTTGCTGAGCCTGCACCTCTGCTTGACGAGCTTGAGCGCTAGCTGCAAGTTGCTGATAAGCAGCTTCTTGACCCTGTGTCTCATTAAGCAAATTTTGCTGATTAGACTGCTCTTTAGCAAGTGCGTTTTTTGAGTTCTGCTGATCACCCAGAACTTTTTCAACATCTGACTTCTGTTTAGCGAGAGACGCTTTTAAATCCTTAACTTTACCTATAGTAGCAAGTAGTTCCTCTCGAACTGAATTTCGATATTCTTGCTTGTCCAGATAGTCACCAATGTTGCTACTGCTAGCTAACATTTCAATTGGACTCACCTTGTCTTCGACGTATAAATCGGCAATCGTCTGACCAAGCGCATCTTGGTTATCCTGAATCTTCTTTTCAGTATCGGCAATCTGAACAACCAATTTATCATATTTGGCTTGACTTAAATCAATCTGGCTTTGAATAATGGACACCTTATTTTGAAGTAGAGAAATAGCTGATTGAAGCGTTTTTGCTTGGGCCGATAACTGAGTAGCCTGAGCCTGAGCATCGTTAATATCTTGCTGTAATGCATTTATAATATCATCGTATTTATCTGCTTTTACTTGCGTAGCAACTTGAATCGGCACTGCAAAAGCAAAAAGGAGTGCAAAAGATACAAGAATAGACTTTTTAACACGAGAGATTGAAGCTGGTTTGGTGATACTCAGTTTCATAGTATTAAGATTTTACCATAAGCTCTATATTGTAGTCAATCTGCATATCTGTTACAGCCTCAAATAACGACGTGTTGCGAGCAGTGAAGATATAACACCGATGATGGCACCTAGGACTATCATTGAAAGCAAGACAAACCCTGCATAAAATGTCGTAAATTCGATAGTAGGGTTGATTACCACCTGGTAACTATTTAGTGTATCTTTGGCGGCGTAAAGTAAGCCTACGCCCATACCCGTAGCGAATATTGCGGCGATAAATCCATAAACGATAGCCTCTACCAGGAACGGTCCGCGAATAAACGACTGATCGGCACCGATAAGCTTCATCATCTGTATCTCTTCTTTGCGGTTAAAGATAGCCATACGAATGGTGTTGAAAATAATCAGTGAAGATATAATGACGAACACAAAACTCGCAACTATTCCAACATTTTGGACGAACACGACAGCGCGGCCTATAGTTGCAATGCTCTCTCGCCTAGCACCGGCGAACGATGGCTCACGGTCAGGGTCGAGACTTTTCTTGACGTTATCGTTTGACTTCACAAACTCGCTTAACTGCGAAGTGTCGTTAATATCTTCCACAACTACCCTGATTATTGCTGGGTTTTTGTTGGTTGCTTCTTTGAGAGCTTCGAGATATTGAACATCTTTTTTGTTCTCTTGGGCAATAAGCTCCCTAGCCTGCTCGGCGCTTATATACGAAACAGAACGTACTGATGACAGCTTCTGCAGATCGGATATGATAACGTCGGCTTGTTCGTCTGTAGTCTCGGTCTTGAGATAGATAGACATGTCTACCTTGTCTCGTAGTTGACCGACCGTATCAGAAAGCACCGAATGAGAAACAACTGCGATAAATATAATGAGTAGCGTAATCGTCATAACGGCTGTAGCGGCAATCGTGAGCCAAGCGTTACGAGAAAAGTTGTTGATACCATAACGACACATTCGGTAGAACGTTAGCCACTTGCGACGTCCTATTTTCTGTTTGGTTAGAGCCTTTGAGGTTAACTTTTTCTTGGTCATTGACGATAACTCCCCTCAGACTGGTCACCGGTAATAGAGCCGTTCTCGAGTGTGATAACTCGCCTCTTGAGCTTATTGACGATGTCGGCGTTGTGAGTAGTCAGTAGAACTGTTGTACCGTATTTGTTGATCTTCTCAAGTAGACGAACTATATCCCAGCTGTGTTTTGGGTCAAGGTTACCAGTTGGTTCATCGGCTATCAAAATCTTGGGTTGACGAACAACAGCACGAGCAATAGCTACTCTCTGTCGCTCACCGCCGGATAGTTGGTGTGGAAATTGCTTTTCTTTACCAGTTAGACCAACAAGTTCGATGACTTTTGGCACAGTGTTCTTGATCTCACGACCAGTCATACCCGCAATCTCGAGAGCAAAGGCTATATTCTCATAAACCGTTCTCTGCGGTAATAGTTTAAAATCCTGGAAAACTACACCAATCTTGCGACGAAGCATGGGTATATGACTATCTTTTAGCGTATCGTAGTCGATGCCTCCGACAACAATCTTGCCACTAGACGGTTTCTCCTCTCTAGTCAAAAGCTTGAGTAGAGTTGACTTACCGGCACCACTTGTACCAACAAGTATCACGAATTCACGCGGTTCAATAAATAGACTCAAGCGATTGATTGCTGGCTCGAGCCCTTTTCCGTACGTTTTTGTTACCCTATCTAGTAGTATCATCTACGTCTTATTATAGCATAATCGACATAGCACTTAGCAACTTTTAGACAGCTAAACTATCTAGATAAGCGTCAATAAACCCATCAATTTTACCATCAAGTACAGATTGAGCGTCACGGTCTTCGTGCTTAGTTCTGGCGTCTTTGACCATTGTATACGGATGAAGTACATAGTTTCTTATCTGGCTGCCCCAGTTAGCCGACTCACCTGCTTGTAGTTTGGAAGTATCTTCGGTATGTTGTTCGATTTGAAGTTGAGCTAGTTTACTTTTCAAGATTTTCATGGCTGTCTCACGATTTTGAAGCTGGGAACGTTCGTTTTGGATCGCCACCACAATACCGGTTGGCAAGTGTGTGATACGAACGGCGCTATCCGTAGTGTTAACGGATTGTCCGCCATGTCCACCGGCTCGGTAAACATCCACTCTAATGTCTTTATCGTCAATGATTATTTCTTCGGGAGAATCGATCTGAGGTAGTACCTCAACTAAAGCGAAGCTGGTTTGGCGCAAATTGTCGCTGTTATAAGGGCTCAGGCGCACTAGGCGATGCACACCGTGCTCGCTTTTCAGTTTACCGTAGGCATAAGGTCCAGATATCTCCATTACGCTTGATTTTATACCAGCTTCTTCGCCGCTATTCCTTTCGATTATAGTTGAGCTAAAATCGTTCTTTTCGGCCCATCTGAGATACATTCTCTCGAGCATCTCCGTCCAATCCTGGGCATCAGTACCACCCGCGCCCGCACTAAGTCGCAAAATTGCGCTATGGTCGTCAAACTTACCATTCAACCTAAGCTCTTTGCGTAAAATCTCGAATTGTTCTTGAAGCGCCAATATCTGACCCTCAAATTCGGGCAACAAACTATCATCACCCATCTGTATTAGTTC
>JBBRXL010000030.1:0-7480 GCA_038248455.1 Saccharimonadales bacterium (SeqCode) | reverse complement strand
TATATGCCTATCATCACTGTAATATTCAAACCCTACATATTTTTCATCAAGTGCTGCTATAACTTTATCAACTAGCCTAACTGGATCGGTATCAAAAATAACATTTTTGGCGTGAGGTGCCTCTATATTTTCAAGTAGTTTCGGTATGTAGTCAGCCAATCCGCCACTTCCGAGCAGCACTCCACAGACTTTATTACTCTCGAGTGCAGTTGAAAACTCATGTAGGCTACCCATACGCCCACCGACAGTTATGACAGCATCGCTACTTCGAACCAAATGAACGTCTCTACCTACATAATCCATACTTGTAAAGTTTATATAATCAAACTCCACTGTTGGTAATTTGTAGACAGTCACATGTTCACGAAACGAGTTGGCTGGAGAAAATCCGATAGACATACCCCTCTTGCTCTCGACGCTATACGCACCTTTTGCGGCATACCAAGGTAGTCCAACTGTGGCTCCAGTCATCAATATTTTACCCTTTGAGACAATCGTCTTACCCAGGTCAAAGGCTAACTGGTGAGCTGCTTGGACGGTATCACCCGATGCCGCGCCCGATACACATATTTGATATCGCATTATTCCGTATACTCCTGAGGTTTATAGTTTTCTGGTGCTGTTTTGATGTAATTTTGGAGCGCATCTCTGTCTAGTAGTCCCGCTTGAGCACCAAGCTGCTGCACGACACTCATTGAATTAATCGGTGCCCATATCATAGCCGTTTCAAGGGTCTCACCAAGTGCGAGTGCAGCCACAATAGTCGATGCAAATGCATCTCCAGCACCAGTACGGTCATACGGAGGAGCGGGGTCTGGGTAGTTTGGCATTGATAAGAACTTATATTCACCAGATATATAAGCACCGTTCGGGCCATCGGTTATGACAACGATATCCGGACCAAGTTCATGAAGAGCATAGGCAAGATTCTTGATAGAATCAAGTGGTTTACCCGTGACGAGCGCCGCTTCTTCTCTATTCATGAATATAATGTGTGAACGTTTATAAACTTCAGATAATTTCTCAACACCCCACTTAAAGTGGAAGGTTCCGGGCTGAAAAGCTAGCTTGATTTCAGGATTTGCATGAAGGTACTTCATCATATCCTCGTGAAGCTGCCACGAGTTTTCGCTAAGCATTGATAAATATATCCAATCAGGTTTAATGACCGGCTCCTGCCAATCATATGAATAGTCTTCGTACTTAATCAAAATAGTTCTATCAGCACCATACCTCAAAGCAAAGTGATAATTAGATTTAAAGCCCTGCTGGACCGAGACCGTGGATGTTTCAATGTTTTCATCTGAAAGATATTGTAGCGAATCCTTGCCCGGCTGATCATCACCAATAAAAGCCATTAGGCCGGCTCGAAGGCCTAGACGGGATAGCGATACGGCAGCGTTGGCACTGTTCCCAACGGCTTGGACGATATCAACGCGTTCATAAGGTGGCTTAGAACCAAAATCCATACTGAGTCGCTTTGAGCCGTCTTCGGCTGTAGTCACTTGGGCTTCATCTTCTTTGAGTTTAATGAACGCATCGGTTACAATATCACCAATTGCCAAGATGAATGGCTTACTACGATCTACGTCTACTAGATGCTTTGTTCTGCTATTATGTTGTTCGTCTTCATCTATCAGTAGTCCCGTGTTATCCGCTAACTCCAAGGCCACTGTTTTATTAATAGTCGGATGGGCTATATACCTATCGATAATTTCACCCCTCAGGCTACGTTGTCCGTGAGTAATTATTCGACTGCTGTACCCAATCTCGTGATGAGAATTTTCAACAATATCTATCAAATTAAATGAAACGACCCCATCATCATATGACATCAATACGTAGTCGGCTTCTATAAATAAATATTCTTTATTGTTTTTAATAGCTGTATTTAAACTTTGATAAACTTCAAGTCCAGTACTATCTGCGGGGTCTAAACCTAATGCGCGCATAATCGCGTGTGCCTTGTGTGTTATGTCGGCTATAACTCTAGTGTCGACACCGCTCGTACCAGTAGCTTTTTCTAAATTGCGAAGACCAACGCTAAACATTGGTTCATCGATATCTAGAAGTCTCTGCAAGAACTTTGCCATTTTAAAACTTCTTTTCCTGCAGTGGCATACTGTGCAGCTCAACGCCTTTATGTAAAATACCAGCTTTTGCGCCAATTTGAGTTACTACAGAAGTTGAGTTAGCACTAGCAAACACAGCCGATTCGCTAAGGCTTTTTCCCTGAGACCAATAACTCAGGAAGCCTGAACCAAATGCATCACCACCACCAGTCCGATCGATAACTGGAACGTCTTCATACATACCAACTGTGACTATCGTCTTGCTATCGCTAAGTACTGCTCCATTTGGGCCATCTGAGACTATAGCCACTGGACAATAATGATTGGCGTGTCTGGCCAGCTCCTCAAGAGTCTGACCTTCGACTAGTTGCTGAGCTTCTTCTTTATTTACAACCAAAACTTCAACATCTTCTAATAGTGTTTTTAGTTTATCAACTTCCTGGAGCTCTACACTGGCAGGGTTTAGCATCACTTTGACACCATGTTCGGCGCATTTAGAGATAACTTGCTCCAGCAAATTCATATTTCCAAGCGATGATAAATACACCCAATCGGCCGATTCAAATATGGAATAGTCAATCAAATCATCGTGTTCGCTAAATTTGTTACCACTATAATTCAAAATTGTTCGCTCGCCACTACTCGCTAGTAATATGACCGAGTAGGCAGATCTGTAATCTTCTCGTTGTATCACACTACCAGTATCGACACCCTCGCCATCTAGTTCATGACGGATAGCCTGGCTAGCCACGTCGGTACCAATAGCCCACATATATTTACTATATAAGCCTTGCCTGGCAAATGTTACTGCCGCGTTTGTCACGTTGCCACCTGTCGCAAATATAACATTATCAAGAACTAGCTTCTGTCCAAGCGGTAGCTGTTCATACATCACACCTTTGTGTTCGTGTGGAGTAAAGGACGCCGAACTCTGCAAGAAAACGTCTTGTGTCGCTTTACCGATAGTTACGATTGTCGGAATCTTCACCTAGATAACTGCCTTTCCGGCACTGCCAAAAGCGGCAATTTTCTCTTCGACAACAGCCTGAACAGCACTATAAACTTGAGGCATTAGTTTGACTACGGCATATTCATCAGGATTATCATCCAATACTTTCTCGAGTTCCTTACGAAAAGCATATCTCATGTCGCTATTGATATTTATTTTACTGACACCGATTCTTGCTGCATCTTCAAAGAAGTGTAACGGCGTACCACTACCACCATGAAGACTGATTTGACATTCAATCGAATAACGGATTCTCTGAAGTAGCTCTAGATCAAGCTCTTTTGGAACTGGGTATTTACCGTGAAGGTTACCGATTGCCGCCGCATATGTATCAATTCCGGTTGCTTCGACGAAAGACTTACTGCCTTCTGGAGTACTGAATGTCTTCTTGATCTCCTCATAATCAATATTCTCCGTATGGACATTTGATGAGCCGCCAAAATAGTGCGGTTCGCTTTCGACGAGTGCGCCAGTGAAGCTCGCATACTCAGCTACTTCCTTGGTCTTTTCGATAATTTCTTCTTCAGTGGCATCGTGGTTGGCCTGAGAAATGTCGATATGGATAAATTCGAAACCGGCGTCAATCGCCCTTTTGCAGTCTTCAACAGTTGGGCTATGATCGAGGTTGATATACATTTCTACTCCATATTCGATCTTGTAGTTATCTACCATGTCGCGAATATTTTGTAGGCCAATAGCTTTCACTTCACCGTCACTAACTTCAACAAGTACAGGTGCATTTAGTTTCTGGGCGGCGCGTGCGATAGCTATCAAAGTCTCTTGGTTGTCTATATTGAAGGCTCCGACTGCAAAACGCTGCGTTCGGCTACGCTGCATCAAATGTCGCGCTTTTGTAGTATTTGCTCTTATCTCGTTAATAGTCAAACCCATTTCGCCCCCTAAAGTGTTATTGCTTCTGTTTATATTATATCACCCGATTCAATATTTGGTATTATTGATGATATTTTGCAGTTTTATCGACAAATTCTTTGATATTTACTGCCATTTTTTCTCCAGTAAATCCAAAATAATCTAGTAGTTCATTTGGTTCGCCGCTCTCTCCGAACCTATCTTGCATACCGATTCTCATCAGTGGTGTAGGTAGTTGTTCTGACAGCAGTTCGGCAACCGCCCCGCCGAAACCTCCACTAGCCTGCGCCTCTTCGGCTGTTACAACTCTTCCGGTTTTACGTACGCTACTTAATATAGTTTCGTTATCCAGAGGCTTAACTGTCGGAACATGTACGACTTCGGCATCTATGCCTTGTTCCGCCAATATATTGGCGGCTTTTAAAAGTTGATACGACAACGCGCCGGTACCGAGTAGACTAACGTCAGATCCTTGACGTAGCACATAAGCTTTTCCTATCTCAAATGGCGACTCTTCAACTGAAAATACAGGTGATTTCTCACGAGCAAGACGCATGTAAGTCGGTTTGCCGTTCTCTGCCATAGCCAGTGTTGCCTTTTCGGCTTCGACGCTATCACCTGGCACAATCACAATCATGTTTGGCATAACTCGCATGATAGCAATATCTTCGAGCATTTGGTGAGTTGCTCCGTCCGGACCAACGCTAACACCTGCATGTGAACCAATAACCTTGACTGGTTGATTATTGATAGCTGCCGTAGTCTTGATCTGTTCCCAATTACGACCCGGGCTAAAAGCGGCGTAACTACTTGCAAATGGTATCTTACCAGCCCGCGCCAAACCAGCTGCTACTGTCACAAGATTTTGTTCGGCAATACCGATCTCGATGAAACGATCTGGAAATTCATCACGAAACAAGTGCATTTGAGTACTTTCGGTTAGATCAGCACAAAGTGCTACGATATTTTTATTCAAACCACCAGCTTTTTTGAGTCCACGACCAAACCCGGCCCTTATCGGCTCAAGCTTCTCGTTTTCGGTAAATAGATTGGGTTCAAGCGCATAACTCATCTTAGGCATCTCCTTCAAAACTAATCTTGCCATCAAGTGTTCTGAGTTTTCTTAGGGCTTCTTTGGCTTGGTCGCTATTTGGTGCGACGCCATGCCATTTGTAGTCATATTCCATAAAATCAACGCCTTTGCCGGGAATGGTGTGAGCAATAATAACACTCGGACGGTTAGTGATAGCCCGAGCTAGACTAGCTGCGTCAATGATGCTTTCGATATTATGACCATCAACTTCGATAACGTGCCAACCGAATGATTCCCATTTGCCTCGTAAATCTTCAAGCGGCATAACATCTTCGGTCGATCCATCGATCTGGATATTATTACGATCGATAAAAGCCACGAGTTGAGATAGTTTATACTTGCCGGCAAACATTGCCGCTTCCCATATATTGCCCTCGTCCAGTTCGCCGTCACCCATCATGACATACACAAAACGATGCTTGGCATTATCTAGATACTGCAAAGAATAAGCATAGCCTGAAGCCTGTGAAAGTCCACTACCTAGAGGTCCGCTGGTGTTTTCAAGACCGGGCAGTCTTTCGCGTTCAGGATGTCCCTGCAGACGACTGCCCAGTTTACGAAGCGTGAGTAGCTCCTCTTTGTCAAAAAACCCAGCCTCAGCCATGGCAGCGTATTGGACCGGTATTGTATGTCCGTTACTTAGGAAAAACACGTCTCTGTCTTCCCACTCGGGATTCTTTGGGTCATAGTTCATGATGCTAAAATAAAGTGCTGTAAATATATCAGCCAGACCAAGCGATCCGGCGCTATGACCACTCTTGGCGGCCTCAAGCATACTGATTATATCTTCACGAATAACCGTTGCTTTGTGTTCAAGTTGAGATGTTGTTAACGACCCACCCGTCATTTTAGATAACTCCGTGCTTACTGATTTCTTTTACAAGTGTAGCATAAGCAGTAGCAGGATCGCCAGATTTTGAGATAGCCCCGCCAGAGTTAAGTACATCTACGCCGCCCTGAGTCAAAGTGTAGGCATTATCGACTGCTACACCACCGTCCCAGCCTATCTCGGCATTTGGATTGATAGCTTTTATCAGTCGCACCTTTTCAAGTTGCATTAGACTAGCCGTACCGCCGTAATGCCCTAAATCTCCGCTAAAAACCATAACGTGGTCCGAAGCTTTTATGAGTTCAGCTACACTTGCAGGCACAGTCGGGCGAAGCAGAGCAACTCCAGCTTTGATACCGGCCTTTTTGATAAGATCTAAAATTGGTAATAAATTCGCTGGATCGGCTTCAACGTGGAAAGTAATTAGATTGGGCTTAAGAGCAATAAGTGCCTGGACGTGCTCAGCTGGACGAGCCACCATGGCGTGAATATCAACTACCCATTCTTTTGGCCACCAAAGTTGAGATGCTCCGACCAAAAAAGTCGGTGCAAATTCTCCATCGCTAATGTCGATATGCACACGATGAGCAAAAGGATGTATCATATCAACTGATTTTTTATATTCGTCAGCAGTTTCGACAGTAATACACGGTGCAATCTCGCTCATATCTACACTTCGTCAATCTGGTCATTACGCCTCTGATACTTCGGTGCTGATGCAAATGGAGTCGCAAGCCATGTTTCTATTATTCCCTGCCAAGCATTTTCATCTTCTTCGAGTACCCTGGCTGGTAGACAAAGCACATTACTATCGTTATCATTTCGGGTCATTTTAGCCTCATAAGCATCCCAAATAACACTCGCTCGTATGCCACGGAAGCGATTTGCGGCCATCGCCATGCCTTGTCCGCCACCACAAAGCAAAATAGCGCGCGGGTCATCATCTTCACTACCAACTACCTTTAGTGATGCCATCTGAGCAAACTCTGGAAAATCATCATTTGGATCAAGTTCCTTGTCGCCAACATCCTCAACTACGTAGTCGTGTTTTGATAAATACGCGAATACATCTTGCTTGAGATGAAATCCTCTGTGATCACTGCCTAAATATATCTTCATGTCTATAAGTATAAGCGTTTTGGGCTATTTAGCGCAAGGTTCGTCCGATATCAGCCACTAGCTCAACTAGTCGGTTGCTATAACCCCATTCATTGTCATACCAAACCATAATCTTGGCTAGATTTCCACCAACAACTTTGGTAAGTAACAGGTCAACGACGCCTGAGTGGCTATTGCCGATATAATCACGACTAACAAGTGGTTGGTCACTAACCCCCAAGATGCCTTGGTAAAATGGCTCAGCGGCTGCTTTTGTGAATACATCGTTAATCTCTTCGACTGTTGTATCTCGTCCGAGCAGCACTGTAACGTCACTGATAGATACGACCGGCGTCGGTACACGAATACTAATACCGTCAAACTTGCCTTCAAGTTGAGGTAGGGTCTTTGTTACGGCGATAGCAGCACCAGTAGTAGTTGGAACCATGTTCTCGGCAGCGTTACGACCTTCACGAAGGTCTTTGGATGGAGCGTCCTGTAAAGCCTGG
>JBBRXL010000029.1:0-7960 GCA_038248455.1 Saccharimonadales bacterium (SeqCode) | reverse complement strand
TTTTTCATCTGGCGCTATGGAAAACTGGGGACTAATAACATACCGAGAGATTGCACTTCTGGCCGATCCAAAGACAACAAGTATTGGCATGCGCCAATATATTGCCACAGTTATAGCCCACGAACTAGCCCATCAATGGTTTGGTAACTTAGTGACCATGAAGTGGTGGAATAATCTTTGGCTCAACGAAAGCTTTGCGACTATGATGGAATACTTAGCGGTCGATGCTATTCACCCCGAATGGAATATGTGGTTAGATTTTTCGACAAACGAAAACATATTAGCGCTTCGACGCGATAGCATTGATGGAGTTCAAGCGGTTCAAGTCGACGTCAATCATCCTGACGAGATTAGTTCGTTGTTTGACGGTGCGATAGTTTATGCCAAAGGCGCTCGCTTGCTTCGCATGCTTCAGGCATACGTTGGTAACGAAGATTTTCAGGCAGGACTAAAGAAGTACTTCAACGAATATGCTTATCAAAATACTGAAGCAGATGACTTGTGGCGCTGCATTGCACTGACAAGCTCAAAAAATATTAAGTCAATAATGGACACCTGGATCTCGCAGCCTGGTTATCCTGTGGTCAATGTATCCAGAGATTCGGCTAATATTATCACGCTCAGACAAGAGCAATTCTTTGTCGGACCACATCTACCTAGCCAGAAGCTTTGGCCGATACCACTTAGATCATCATGTGATGAAATGCCTGAATTACTGACTACGAAGTCGGCTAGCATCAAGCGAAAGCATAGGTCCTTACTCAGACTAAACTCCGACGATAGTGCCCATTTCATATCAAACTACGACGGAGAGCTTTTGACAGAAATCTTAGCGGCCGTCCAACATGGTCAAATAGACACGCTGGGTAGACTACAAATACTACACGAATCCACCCTACTAGCAAGAGCCGGCTTGATGCCAAGCCACCAACTACTAGATATCCTAAAAGCTTACGAAAACGAGACAGAAGAACAAGTTTGGTCAATTATGCTCCTTGCCCTAGGCGAGTTACGTAAATTCGTGACCAACGACAAAGCCGCCGAGTCTAAACTTCGACAACTTTCAATGAGTATCGCCAAGAGTCAGTACGAAAGACTTGGCTGGACGCAACATCCGGGTGAGAGTGAAGACGATACCAAGTTACGATCAACAATACTTAGCCTTACCCTGTACGGTGAAGACGCATCAGCTATAGATATAGCTAGGAAACTTTACGAAGATAACGAGTTAGAGAACTTAGATCCAGAACTGCGTCCGTTAATAATCGGTACTGTCGCTCGATATGGCGATGGTTCTATTGTTGATTCATTGCTCGATAAATACGCCTCTACACAATCGAGTGAAGTCCAAAACGATATAGTTAGTGGCATAACTAGCACTAGAATTTCTGACAAAATCGACCAACTACTAAATGCAATCACAAACGATGCAGTAGTCAGAAAACAAGATGCAACTCGTTGGTTTGCAAATCTAATCAGGAGCAAAGAAGCCCAAGGTCAGACCTGGGAATGGCTAAAAAATAACTGGCAATGGATAGTAGATTCATTTGGCAGTGACAAAAGCTATGATGACTTCCCTCGATACGCAGCGCTGGCTATCATTGATGCCAAGCTTCTAGATGAATACCGCAGATTCTTCAAACCCATGCAAGACGAACCCGCCTTGAAACGTGTTATTTCTATGGGTATAAGCGAAATCGAAGGAAGAGTTGGTTTAATAGATAGAGACGGACCCGCTGTGAGAAAAGCTCTACTCGATCTCTAAATAGACATCTACTTGCGGTTGCTCGCCACTAAGCGCCATAGCGACTAATTGTCGATCGACATTATCTAACTTATTTTTTATTACATAATAATCAGAGGCAAACTTCATCTGACGTAGTTTGCGTTTTCCGATAGCTTCCATTCCATCACCCCATTTTGATTGTTTTCTATATTTTACTTCGACAAAATACAGTTTATTCCTTTTTTTGGTAACAATATCAATTTCACATATTTTTGTTTTCCAGTTTCTATCTAGTATTTCATGTCCGCGCTGGACTAAATATTTGGCAGCAATAGACTCGGCTATATCGCCAACGTTTTTTGAAGACAAGACGGCTGAAGTTGATTCGATGGCACTAGACTTATGTTTAGATTGTCCTGCAATCTTGGCAATCGGTTTGAACGAAATACGGTGTAGCGGCGTCAGTCCATGCAGAGACAAGGCTTTTTGATGCATGTCCGTGCCGTAGCCAACATGATTCTCGAAGCCATAGTCTGGATATAGCGTGGCTTGTTCTGTCATATAATTATCTCTCGCAACTTTCGCGACAATTGATGCAGCCGATACACTCGATATCAATAGATCGGCTTTTTTGATAGTAGTCACGTACTGACCCTTATTGGTTTCTGCTAGAAAATTGACTGTGCCATCGATGATTATTTCGTGGTATGGAACATCTATCTGCTCGACGGCCCGAATAGTCGCAAGTTTCAATGATTTTGATAGTCCAATAGTGTCAATTTCCTCGTTACTAACCCAACCTATTCCGATAGCTTGAGATTGGCTTCGAATTACTACGTCAAGTTCTAGTAGTTTCTTTTTTGATAGCTTTTTGCTATCCGTCAGTCCCTCAATCTTGACATCACCCAGGACGACCGCACCCACAACAAGAGGCCCTGCCCAAGGCCCACGACCAACTTCGTCTATGCCAAGTATCATATTATTATGGTAGATGGTATTTAATAGATAGTAAATAGAAACTGGTAAGATATAAAAAATCCCCTTTCGGGGATTTCATTTACTAAGCTTCAGCTTTATCTTCAGTCGCGGCGGCGACTTCTTCTTCGGTCACCACAGGAGCGGCTGCGATAATCTCATCGAGAGTATTGACGCCTTCACGGTCAAAGTCCTGGCCTTTTAGACGAGCGCTTTTACCGCTACGGTTACGAAGGAATGACAGGTAGTTACGACGAACTTTTGAACGACGAACAACTTCAACTTTTTCAACTAATGGGCTGTGTAGCAAAAAGCTCTTTTCAACACCAACGCCGCTAGTGATTTTACGGACAGTGATACGTGAAGTATGAGAATCTTTGCGATCAGTCCGAATTACTACGCCTTCAAAAATCTGAATACGTTCTTTGGCGCCTTCACGAATTTTTTGGTGAACACGAACAGTATCTCCACTTTGGACTTCAACAACAGCGTGCTTTTTCTGGGCTTCATTTACTTTTTTAATTAATTCAAAACTCATCTTTAACTCACTTTAAACTTTATATTTACAATCAACTAACAACTATACCACAACAGATACAATATTGGAATAGCTTAGGCACTAAATTACGCGATTTACTTCTTCGAGTGTTGTCTCGCCGCGGAGCGCCGCCAACACAGCATGCTCTAGTAGTGTTACCATGCCACCCTTGCGAGCTGTTTGCTCTATAAAGTCTGTGTGTATGTCGAGTATGTCACCGCGAATAAACTTCTGAATCTCTTCATCAACTACAAGTTGCTCCATAATAACTAGACGACCACTATATCCAAAAGGCGAATCCGGACTTGGCACTGGCCTCCAAAGCTTGAAATTATCAAGATCGGGCTTCTCAACACGAGCTGGTAGGTCCTTTAGGACGTTTTTAACCCAGTTACGCGTTGCTTCGTCTGGCTCATATTCTTCTTTGGAGTTATCGTCTAACTTACGTAGGAGTCGCTGAGCGATAACCAGTCTTATTGCCGAACTAAAGATAGGATTGACGCCGATCAAGTCAATCATGCGACTAAACGCCGCCGAAGTATTGTTGGCATGGAAGCTCGATAGCACCAAATGACCGGTTATAGAAGCCTGGATAGCCGACTTGGCCGTGTCGGCATCACGAATCTCGCCCACCATCACTACGTCAGGGTCAAGCCTCAGAACCGAACGCAGACCATCGGCGAAGCTTTGTCCGCCTGTTGTATCAATCGGGATTTGTGACACACCCGATATGCCGTATTCGATAGGGTCTTCGAGCGTAATAATCTTGACGTCTGATTTGTTGAGAGCGTTGATAATACTATATAGTGTCGTCGATTTACCGCTACCTGTCGGACCAACCATCAGCACCATACCCCGAGGGTGACTAATAATCTCATCTATTTGATGACGTTCTTCGCCGTCGATATTCAAATGGTCAAGGTTCAACATAGATTCATCAAAATTAAACAACCTAAGCACAGCGTCTTGGCCATACATAGTAGGGATAGTCTCAACACGAAGATTGAGGAGATGCGTGGCACCGTCACGGGTAATCTCCTTTTGGATATGGCCTGATTGTGCTTCGGTAGCTGCGGTTGAAATATTAGCCTTTGAAGCAAGTGCGCCCAATATAACCCTATACCTGTCCGAATCCAGGTCGGCAACAGGATGCAGAGCGCCGTCAATCCTCATGCGGATACGAATATGTGTTCGTTGATTTTCAATATGTATGTCACTGGCACCCAGCCTATCGGCCTGATCAATCAAATAATCAAAGACTTCATCAGTTCCAACAGAATTTAGCGTCTTACTAACTTCGGTTATTGTATCGCTATCGCCTTCTTTGGCAATCTTGATATCGTCATATACAGCCGTTACGGGTGGATCAAATCGGTTCATCATAGCCCTAAAGCTACTTGTGCTAATCAAATACATTTTAATATTTTTACCACTATCGTTGTACTCAGTCGTCAAATCGCGTACATATGATTGTGGTGTTTGGGTAGTTATACCAAAACTCCAAGGCTCACCTTCGCTCCCGGCGACTATCGGAACTATCCTACTCTTATGCATCTGCTCGATATCAAGTACGTCTTTTGCCAAAGGCACAGTTTCTTCGATTACCCTCATGTCATAATATTGAATACCGAGAATAGCGGCTCGTTCTTGAGTCGATTTCTCGTCTTGCTCACGACGATTTTGCTGGATTTTATCTTCGTTCATTACCTTCAATCGTAACACAAAAGCATAAGAATTATTAGATGATACAATAGCTATATGTCAGAAATAGTTGTCATCGCTCACAATATTCGCTCGACGCACAATATCGGGGCTATTTTTCGAACTTGTGAGGGCTTCGGGGTTTCAAAAATTATCATTAGCGGCTATTCACCGTACCCGAAACTACTCGGAGACAAACGTCTACCTCATATTTATAACAAACTTACCGACCAAATACATAAATCAGCCCTTGGAGCCGAAGAGTTAGTAAGTTTTGAACACAGCGAAATGCCCGACATTGAACTACTAAAAAATCAGGGTTACGAGATAATAGCTCTTGAACAGACTGTTAAATCTATCAATATTCGCGACTATAAGCCAACCGGCAAGATGGCTTTACTACTAGGTGAAGAGGTGCACGGAATAACTGAAGATTTGATATCAATATGCGACACGATACTAGAGATTCCAATGGTCGGCAAAAAAGAATCGTTCAACGTTAGTGTTGCAACGGGCATCGCCCTATACCAACTAACTATTTAACTACTACGGCTTGATCACCTAGTTTTTCGCGTAGTTTGCTTAGTAGTGAATCAGCAGCGTCAACCCTAAATGGCATCTTGATAGCCGATTTCTTGTCTTTACCGAGTACCAATACTATATCGCTAAGTCCTGGGTTAGCCGAACATACACTCTTGAGATACACTAACGCCTAGTGATTGTCCGGGTCTTCGATGTGGACATATACTTTCCTTAGTTGAACCTTATCGTCAATTGGTTGAGGTTTAATATTTTCTCGTTTTTCTACCACTTTTTGCTGAGCGGCTACTCGTTTGGCAATTACCTTACTACTGACTTTAGGACTATTCATTTTTCGACCAGTTGATTCATATTCTTTTAATTCTTGGTCGCTAACAAAAACGATATCGTCGGCGATAATCTTGGCACCGGTTAATACTCTGCCTTCTTTGTCACGAGAATTTATCTTGCCAGAAACACGCACGACAGCGTCTTGTAGCAATTTATCAGAGCACTGTTCGTAGACGCTAGGAAACACGATTATCTCTGCCTCGCCGACCTTATCTTCGATACCGACAAAAGCCATTTTGGTGCCACTCTTGGTAATGATGCTACGAACTGTAGTAATAATGCCGCCGACAGTAACTGCTTTGCCGTCCATGTCAGAGTTTATTTGGTCTATACTAACCGTCTGCTCTTCAAAATATTTGGCATAGTTATCAAGTGGATGAGCACTGATATATAGTCCCAGCAGTTCCCTCTCCCACATCAACTGTTCTTTATCTGTGTGCTTGGCCGGTGATTCTTGAAGACTCAAAGTCGGCATAATAGAACTTGAACTACCGCTGAGCATTCCGAATAGATCCGTCTGTCCACTCAAAGCCTCTTTTTGAAGTTTGCTCGCAAAACCAGTTATAGTATCAACGTTAAATAGTAAGTCAGATCGATTGCCCATGGCATCGAAACCACCAGAGCGAATCAAAGAATCCCAAGCCTTTTTGTTGAACTTTGAATTTCCAACTCTTTTGGCAAAATCTTCTATACTCGTGAACCTGCCGTCCTCTCTGGCTCTTAGCACCTCTTCGACGGCTCCAGTTCCAACGCCTTTTACAGCGGCCATACCAAATCGTATCTGACTCTTGCCTGGAACTACGGCAAACTCAACGTAACTCTCATTGACGTCAGGCGAGAGAACTTCAATCCCCATATGTTTACATTCGTTTATCTCGATTGCTAAACGATCAATATTATCTTGGTCGCTAGTCATAAGTGCCGCCATAAATGCATCAGGATAATGTGCCTTGAGGTAGGCTGTCCAATATGATATCAGCCCATAACATGCCGCATGAGACTTGTTGAAACAGTAGTTGGCAAACTCTTCAAGCTGGTCCCAGAACTTCTCAGCAAGTTTTGGATCGGCACCGCTAAAACTTACAGCTCCTTCAACAAAATCAACTTTCACTTTACGCATCAAATCAATATTTTTCTTACCAACAGCTTTTCTCAAAGTGTCCGCTTGACCACCGGTAAATCCAGCGAAATCCTTTGAAATTTGCATAAATTGTTCTTGATAAACTAAAATGCCGTAGGTCTGACTGAGAGCACTTTCAAATTTGGGATGAAGATACGAGATTTTTTCTTCACCGTGTTTTCGTTTGATAAAACTATCAATAAACTGCATAGGTCCGGGCCTGTAGAGTGCCACCATGGCGATGATGTCCTCAAATACACTTGGTTTTAGTTCCCGTAGATACCGTTTCATACCAGCCGATTCAAGCTGAAATACACCAGTAGTATCACCAGCCTGAAATAACTCATAGGCCTTGCTGTCGTCAAGCGGTATTGTGCCGATATCAATATCTTTTCCATAAACTTTTTTGATAATTCTGAGTGCGTTATTTATCGTAGTTAGGTTAGAGAGCCCAAGAAAGTCCATTTTGAGTAGGCCCAAATCCTCGACTGGACCCATCGGGTATTGCGTCGAAATTACACCTTTTTGGGCCATCTCAAGAGGCGCGTATTTGACAATTTCGTCGGGCGCAATCACAACACCGGCGGCATGCACTCCATGAGAACGGATTGTTCCCTCAAGCTTGATGGCATAATCAAAAACTCGTTTTGCTGTTGGATTGGTTTCATATTCATGCTTTAGGTCGGGGTCTTTGACGACACTAACTGACAACGGAATGTGCCTTCCCTGAACCGGCGGTGGAATCATCTTTGAGAACCGATCAGCTTCGGCATATGGAACCTGCAAAACTCTTGCTACGTCACGCACAGCCGCACGGGCTGCCATTTTACCAAATGTCACAATGTTGGCCACTCGGTCAACGCCGTATTTTTCAGTACAATAAGCAATTACTTCGTCGCGACGCGTATCTTGGATATCAATATCCACATCGGGCATACTGATGCGATCGGGGTTCAAGAAACGTTCAAATAGTAAATCGTAGTCAAGCGGGTCAAGCTCGGTAATGCGAAGAGAATAAGCAATAATTGAA
>JBBRXL010000028.1:0-8187 GCA_038248455.1 Saccharimonadales bacterium (SeqCode) | reverse complement strand
GATGGTAAATGCTGGCAAAAAAGTGGTCAATAAATCCGCAAAAAATGCCGTTCCGTTCATATTAAAAATTCAGCATAAAAAAGATACCAAGAAAAATCGTACGCAACTAACACCAAAGTTGATTGTCATTTTAAAGCAGATATTAATAACTTTACCGATGGTACTCATTTGGGCTTCGCAGTTTTATGATATTGAGATCCTTGACTATAGTCTCAGGCAAACCGTAGGACTACTGTTGCTTGATTTTAGCTTGGCGCTATTCTTTGCCCAATACTTACTGGCTAGATTATTATCCGTCAAGTCAAATAGCATCTATTAAAATAACGAGCATTTCGCTCGTTATTTACCTAACCTTTTTTCTTGAGAAGAGCTTTGAGCTTTTTCTTGAGAAGTCGTTTGCGCGCGGCACCATGCCAGTTTTTATGTTTGGCCATAATTTTCGATCCAATCTTTATACTATTAAAAGATAACTATAGCACGAATCGAAAGTAATTAATACCTCTGTTGGACATTAAATAGTTCAATCCATTGAACTAGCTTCATTTGAGACGGTTTCGTGTCGGGCTTTAGCTTGATCTCTCGAGTCGGCATTTTGACGAATATCTTTGGATCAGAAAAACAATCGACAATGAATTTCTTGTAGGCCGATATCCTGGCTTTTGGTATAAGTGGCGTCTCGCGGTGTAATATCTCGATGAAGGCTGTGTCGACGTTGGGACTTGGTGAGTAATCTGTCCTCTGGAGGCGCTTGCGGACGCGTACGGCGAACTCTGCGCCAATAACCATACCAAGTTGCCCTGTGAAGTAATCGGAGTTAGGCAGGAGCTTGTTGGCAAACTGTTTTTGAACGACCAGATATGTGGCCGATGGCGGGTTGGATGCTTCGGTTATCTTGTGGAGTATCGGCGAGCTTAGGTGGAAAGGTATGTTGGAAAATATCTTGTAAGGAGTCTTCGGAAGGTTCATCCCTAGGAAGTCGCCTTCAACAACTCTGACATTGGGGTATTCTTCCATATTTTCTCGTAATTTTTGAGCCATGCGCGGCTCGAATTCGATAGCAACAACTGACTTGCAGCGAGTTGATAGTACTGATGATATAACTCCACTTCCGGCACCGATATCGTAGACGATATCACTTTTGCCCACACTTGAGTGACCTACTAGCTCTTTTATGAGTGTTGGGTTTTTTAGGAAGTACTGTGAATAATTAGCTAATCGTTTCATCTGCGTATGATTATACAGTAGTAGGGGCATATTTGGCGCTCTGTGGGGTTATGTTTTATGGGTTTTGGTAGTATAATAAACATAAGCTATGTAGGTACTGGTGGATGCCTTTTCACTTGCAAGCTTTATATCTTGTACTACGGTACAATCAACTAATTAAAGCAACAGGGTTAAAAGATTACTTAGAACGGCTAGTAACTCCTCTCCCCTCTTGTTAAACAACAAAATCCGTTCGCTGACACTATAGTCAGCTTTTTGTCGTTAAATTAATTGTTGGAGATATAAAGCTATGAATAAATTAAATGTAAATGAATCAGTCAACGTAATCACTCTTGGTTTCAAAAAGGACTTATCGGCCTATCCCCGTAAAATCGAGTATCAGGGTAATATCTATGATTTCATTGACGCCGGTCTAAAGTGTATCGTGCGTCATGGCGGTAGGATAGCCGAGATTATAACTATGTCAGATGGTATTTCTAGTTATCGACTAAGGACGGATAATCGTGGTGGCGCTTGGACATTACTTAGTATTTCCGCCTAGTAGCCTAAACATATAAAAACACCCGCTGAGTCTGCGGGTGTTTTTATATGTTTAAATACTAATAAATGTTTGCTAATTGTAGCTTGAAGGTTCTTGAACCACCACTCCATTCAACAATGTCTTTGATGGTTTTTCCTAACAAGCCTTGGCCTAGTGGGCTATCTATTGAAATACGTCCATCGCTCGGGTTAGCCTCAAATGAGTCAACTATTGTGTAGCGGAATAATCTACCCTGCTGGTCGATTAGGTCGACTACAGAACCCATGGCTACTCTTAATCTCGCTCTCCTGGTTGGCATTATGCGAGAATTGGCTAATAAGAGTCTTTTACTAATCAGAATTTCCTCGGAGTAGCTTAGGCGTGCAAGTTTTTCGGTCCGTTCAAGTATTGAGTCTCGATTGGACGATTTATCTATACTCCTAAGGTCGAGCTGAATCATAGTGAGCTCGTGCTCAAGTTCACTCACTGACTTTTTTAATTCGTGATACCCCTTTTTACTAATTAATTGGATTGGTTTATTACTAGTTTTCATATATACCTCGCTATTAATTATGTTGCAGGCTCATTGTAATGTTCTAGTCTGAGTATAAGCTTATGATACTAAGCTCTTTGCAGTGTTATAACGAAACTGACTTGGTCGGTTTTGGTAGTGTCAACAGATAGATAGCCGTGGTTTGCCTCGGCTATTTTCTTTGCCAAAGAAAGACCTAGTCCAAAACCTTCAGCATTACGTGATTTGTCTGATCGATAAAAACGATCAAAGATGTGAGGCAGCGATTTGGCGTCAATATTGCCTTGGTTTGTTATAGCAATTTGGGATTGCTTATCTTTCTCGGTGTATGATACTATAATTTTTGATTTTTTTGGGCTATATTTAAGTGCATTATCGATCAATAAAGATATCAAATTTTGTGTCGCAACCTGGTCACCAATTATGAAGTAGTTCTTGTCTATATTATTCTCTACGTTTTTAGCCTTGTCGCCGAAAGTATTTATAGCGTCTTGGGCTGTATCAAACGCGTTTAGTTTCGACCGGATAAGTCCTTTATTGTCGATTCTAGATAGATTGAGTAGCATATTTGATAATGTCGTTAGTCTATCTACTTCCTCAAGGTTACTTCTGAGTGTCGATTCGAAATCTTCTTTCGTTGATTTTTTATCATGCAGTACAACCTCAATCTCGGTTTTTATGGCAGCGAGTGGTGTGCGCAGTTCATGGCTGGCGTCGCTAGTGAAGCGGGTTTGTGCTTCGTGGGCTTCCTCTATCGTTTTCATGGTCCTCTTAGCAAGTAAATAGCTCAGCAGTCCTCCACCGATCAAGATGAACACATTTTGCCAAAATAGTCCCATGATAATATTTGCTGATGCTTCACTTTTTTCATCGAGTAAAAATACGTCTCTGTTGCCGTTAAGTGGACGCTGTATGATGGTTATGTTATTTCTGAAATGATCAAGCCTATAGCCGACTTCATCTGTAGCTGTGTAATATATAGCTACACTAAACAGAATACTAATAGACATAAGTATTAGTAGGTACCAACCAGTTAACTTGAGAATAGCCGATCTAAACATATCTATAATTCTCCTATCTTGTATCCAAATCCTCGCACAGTTTGGATGAGTTTAGCCTTGAACGGCTTATCTACCTTATCTCTTAAATATTTGACGTAGACTTCGACTGTATTTGGAAGTATGTCGGCATCATAATCCCAAACGTGCTGAGTAATTTCATCTTTGGTAAGTATTCTGTTTTGGTTTCGAAGCATGTACTCGAGCAGCGAGTATTCTTTGTTGGTTAGTTGTATAACCTTGCCATCTCTAGCAACTTCATAAGTAGTTGTATCTAGAGTTAAGTCCGCTAGTTTTAGAATATTCGAAGTTTTATCTACTGGACGACGCAGCAGTGCGCGAATTCGGGCCAATAGTTCGGCCAGGGCAAAGGGCTTCACTAAGTAATCGTCGGCTCCACTATCGAGGCCAGTAGTCTTATCGCGGGTTGAACCAAGTGCTGTCAGTAATATAACTGGCGTATGTATTTTAGCTAGTCGCATCTCTTTAATTATATCTAAACCGTTATATTCACCGGGAATCATTCTATCAACGATCATAATGTCGTAGGGTTCGGTGGTGGCCATAGCGTAGCCGTCATCGCCGTCGTAAGATACGTCAACGGCGTATTTTTCTTGGGTTAGCGCCTTTTTAAGGGCGTTGGCAATCTTGTGGTCATCTTCTATTATTAGCACTCTCATACATATATATTATAACCCCAATCTGAGAGTAAACTTAAAAGAGTGCTATTTATATAAATTGCGTTTATGATTTTTGCGAATATTTGCCATACTAAAATCCCAACTTGCATCGGTTTTTTTGTGGGGATTAAAGATGAAGTTTGGATCAAAAATATTTTTAACTTCTTTGAATATTTGATACATCTCGTTACCAAACATCGCCGGTAGCCATGGACCGCGCACCATACCGTCGTTATGCTCGCCAGCAAGAGTACCTTGGTATTTCAGCACGATAGGTACAAGCTCTCTCATGGCTGGCTCGAGCTTCAGTTGTTCCTTTGGGTCGGTAATATCCATCAGTGGGATTATATGGAAGTTGCCGTCACCGAAGTGTCCGGCGACAGTGGCTGGAAGCTTGTATTTTTTGATAATCTTTCTTACTTGGGGTAAAAACTCTTGGACGTATTTTGGGTTAACAGCTAGGTCATCCATAAAAGATGAGGCATATTTATTTTTTATTCTTTGACGGAGTAACGTCAAACTAGCTCGGCGGATTTGCCAGAACGGCTTGCTCATCTCTTCGTTGCCTTCGATTTCTGTCCGAACTTTTATGTGATGATTCATAAGATCATTATCCATCGCCACTAATTTTTGGTTTAGCTCCTGATATGTTGCGCCTTCGAATTCAATCATTAGTACAATATTTGGCAGATGGCCTCGGAATTTGGCAACTGAGCCGAGTAAAGTTGATTGTTGTTTGAGCCATTCTTTTGTACCTAGTTGTTTTCGAAATGTATTAAAATATTTGATGCCGAGATTAAAAGTTATGTCGTCAAAACCTTCGAATGTTGCTGGGCTATGCGAAACAACGAGAGGTATAATATCATCCAAGTGTTTAATATCTGTCAGATAAGCAAGCAGAAGTCCGGTATGTTTTGCTTTTGGGACGGCTGCGATTTTAACATCTGTAATTATACCTAGCGTACCTTGGCTACCTGTAATTAATTGTGACATATCAAAGACGCCCGTTTCTCGGTCCCAAGTAGTCCATAAGTTGTAGCCCATAGAGTTTTTGTGAACTTTTGGTCGGGCGTTTTTGATGAGGTCGTAATTATTCTCTATCAGTTGGTAGACTCGACTATATAACTCACCTTCTAGGTCATTTTGTTTCATTTTGACTTCTAGCTGTTTGCGGTTGATTGGACCAAAGGTGTATTCTTTGCCATCACGCAATACTGCCGTAACTTCTTTGATAGTTTTATCGACGTTGCCGTAACGAAAGGACTGCTCGCCGGCAGAGTTATTGGCAACCATGCCTCCAATGGTATTAAAGGCTCTACTAGCTGGTACGCAACCTAGCATCGCGTCGTGTACTGCAAGTGCTGGATCTATATCGCGCATATATACACCAGGTTGAGCATGGAGTAGTTTGGGCGAAGTACTGAATATTTGGTTGAAGTATTTGGTCATATCTATTACTACCGAATCTCCGAGGGGTCCGCCTGACATATCGGTGCCAGCTCCTCTGGCGGTGATCGACAATGATGGATAAAGGGGTTTATGGGCGTCGATGAACTTTACGATAGACTTTACGTCAGACGAGTCTTTTGGAAAAACTATAATCTCTGGAGAAAGTTCATAGATACTAGCGTCATGGCTGTAGGTGTCGATATCAAGTTTATTAGTTGATACATCACCTTTTAAAATAGACTTGAGTTCTTCGTATATTGGATTCATATTAACTATTACTATAACTTAACCATAAGAGGATTGTCGAGTGTCTATTAAGGGTTGACTAAACAGTGTATAATACGCAATATGAAAGTAAAACTTGAGATTGATACAAAGACATTCGTGCGGTTTTGGTTAGTAGTTATTGGATTCGTAATTGGATTAAACTTGATATATAACTTACGAGGCGCTCTATACATCGTAGGAGCGGCTATTTTCTTGGCGCTTATACTCAATAAGCCTGTTACTAAACTAGCCAAACGCCTACCAGGTAAGAGTCGTGTTGGTGGTACTGCTATATCTTATATCGCTGTTGTGGCACTACTGGCAAGCTTCGTGTTCTTGGTAGTACCTCCGATAATCCAACAGACCGCCAAGGCAGCCGAGACGTTACCGAGCCTCGTAGAGTCGGCTACTCAGCAGTACAACGGCCTACAGACTTTTATTGATAAATACGACATGCAGTCTCAAGTTGATAGTTTTGTCAACTCTATAAAAGATAGCTCAGCATCTTTTGCTAAAAGTTTTGGTACAAATCTGATATCAGGAATTGGTTCAGTTATCACAACGACAGGAACAATAGTAATGGTTCTTGGTTTATCGTTCTTTATGTTGATTGAAGGTCCGACTTGGATGAAACTTATATGGAGCTCATATGGTGATAAGAAAAAAATGCAATATCACAAGTCTGTTACTAAGAAAATGTATGATGTAGTAAATGGGTATGTTCTGGGTCAGCTGTCGGTTTCATCTATTGCTGGTGGTTTTGCTGGACTTACTGTATTTATTTTGAGTATGTTTTCAAACGTGCCGGCAAACTTCTCAATTCCTGCACTAGCAATCATATTTGTTTTCTCGTTGATTCCTATGTTCGGTGAGACTATCGGTGCTCTAATTATCAGCTTAGTTCTGGCGATAAATGACCCGACTGGCGCATTAATATTCTTCATCGCCTTTGTCGCTTACATGCAGGTTGAAAATAACTATATCGTACCAAAGATTCAATCAAAGAGACTCGACTTATCTGCCCTATCGGTTCTAGTTGCGGTTATTGTCGGTATTTTCTTATTCGGCATAGCCGGAGGTATTATATCTATACCTATAGCCGGATGTATCAAAGTATTGCTTGATGAATTTGCCTCAAAAGATCAAAGAAAAGTTATCGAATCAATCGATAATGATACAAGAATAATTCACGCTTAGACAGTGTATTCCCAGATAGGTCCATGAGCGGTATCGCGTACTGTGATGCCGCTCTTTTCGATGTCGGTTCGAATCCTATCTGATTCTTTCCAGTTTTGCTCTACTCGCACATGTTGTCGGTGAAGTATCTGCTTTTTTATATCATCGTCGATGTCGGGGGTTGACGATACGATATTAAGTCCAAGTAGCTCGTCGATTGTTTCTAGGAGCTGAATTAACGAATGTTGGTGGATATTGCTTGCTTTTGTATTGACTAACCTAGAGAATGCATCGTCGATGATAACTAGGGCGGTCGGTGTGTCTAAATCGTTTTCAAGGGCCTCTACGATAGCCTTGGACGTGGCATAGAGTGAAACCTTTGACTCGTCGCTATCTTTGTCGTCATCGTTATCTATAGTGTCATGTGTTTGGTGACGCAGGGCTGCTACGTTACGCCAGTTATGTAAGCGATTTTTTGCTGCTTGCAGGTTATCTATCGAGAAATTAGCCTCGCTACGATAATGTGACTGAATCGCAAACATTCGATAATCTATGGCACTAAAACCTAATTTTTCTAAGTCTTGCAAACTATAGCCGTTTCCTAAGGATTTGGATATTTTTGTACCGTTAGATTTTACGTGATTGTTGTGTAACCAAAAATTACTGAATGTTTTATCAGTCGCTGCCTCGGATTGAGCTATTTCATTGGTATGGTGGACAGGTATATGGTCGATTCCGCCGGTGTGAATGTCGATAGTCTCGCCCAGGGTAGACATAACGATAGCCGAGCATTCTAAATGCCAACCCGGAAAGCCCATGGGTTTGGCTATTGGCGTTTGGCTATTGGCGTCTTTGCTTTTTTCAAGCCCTGCTATATTCAAATAGCCATCTTCTAGTAGCCACTCGGGTGTCTCCCATTCCATGTCACGGCTCTCACATACTGGCGAGAACTTCCATAATGCGAAGTCGCTATGATTACGTTTTTCAGGATTAAACTTTACTCGCGCTCCAGCTCTTAGGGCTTCAAGGTCTAGCTTGGCGAAATCAGCATATTTTGGAAATTTCGCAACATCAAAATAAATACCGTCGGATATTTGGTAAGTGTAGCCTTTTTCGCTCAGTATACGAACCAGCTCGAGCTGTTGTGCGATATAGTCTGTGGCGCGAGCGACACTATTTGGCTTTATCATGTTGAGTTTATTCATCTGCTCAGCGAAATCATTTGTGAAAAATTCAGCAATCTCCCATGCGGTTTTTGACTCTTTGATAGCTTTTTTGGCT
>JBBRXL010000027.1:0-8554 GCA_038248455.1 Saccharimonadales bacterium (SeqCode) | reverse complement strand
GGTGTATTTAATGGCGTTAGTTATGAAGTTTTGCAGTAATTCCTCTAGATATAGTCGGCTAGCTTGGACTCGGCCAAGGTTTGCGCCCAGGTCTAGGTTGAGGTGTAGGCCTTTGTCGCTGGCTTGCTTATGGTATTCCTCGTGCATTTTGTGTATCATTTCTCGGATATCAATATTTTCGGCGTTATCTGCTACTCCCCTCTCGGCGCGCGAAAGAGTGCTTAGGTCGTTGACCATTTTAGCTAGGTAGATGGTCTGGTCGTGTGCCAGATCTACACCATCGCTAATCATCTTGGGGCTAACGTCCGGATGTTGTAGCATTAATTGGACGTTCGATATAGTGCCTTCGGCAATGGTGATTGGTGTGCGAAGTTCGTGGCTGACGACGCTTATGAATTCGTCGCGTTCTTCTTCTAGGCTCTTGGCTTTTGTGATGTCGCGCATTATCAATATATAACCGTCATCTGTTTCGGCATGTTTTGAGCGGCTGTAGCTACTGCGAATCGGCGAATACGTGATCTCAAGTCGTATCTTATCGTCTTGGCTAAAGTTAAAATCAAGGTCATCTCTAACTTGCGTATTTTTAGAAGATTTTATGAGTTGTAATATATTAACTGAGTTTTTCTCTTGGTCAGTAAGTTTCAGGATGTCATTGATATTTTTGCCACTGAGGCTATTGTTGGTATCAAGTATATTTAGGCAGGCCGCGTTGTATATTTTGATATCTCCGTCTTTGTCGGTGCTGATGATTGCGTCGGATATGTTATTAATAATTGTCAGTATTTGATCTTGACGATAATTCTCTTTGGCTAGACTAGCGCTTAGCTTGCTTTTGACACTCGCTTTAGTCTTCGTTGTTTCTATTAGTATCAGGCCGCTCAATATTATGGCGACTAGTGAAAGTAGGTCAAATATCACAATATCGGCGCTATTGTTGTGCCAAAAGGCTATGTCTACGCCCACAGTGGTTATTAGCCAGATGATACTCATATTTACGCCTTCTTTCGTAAAGTAAGTATTGGTGGCAATGATCAAGATAATCCAGAAGATAATCAGTGGCGTGCCAACACCTGTAATAAATACCAGATAAGCGGCGGCGAGTAAGTGATAGGATATTAGTCTGAGGGCCGACTCGCGTTTGGTCCTACTAGGAAACAAGAACTGAGTAACACTCAGGTATATCCACCAAAAAGATATTAGCAAAAAGCCCGCATCGTTGAATTCCCTGAGAGATGATACGTATTCGAGCTTAATTAAGAGTCCGTATACAATCATTACGAACGGTACTAGCAAACCAGCGTATTTAATTAACTTGGCTAGGCTTTTTGTGTAGTTGGATCCACCCGTATACATCTTATGCTTAATTATACACAGACAGCCCACAAATTTATATAGATGGACTCTCTATTTTTAACAATCTTCGGTGATTTTTGTAATTTGGGTCGGCCTTAGCTACTTCATTCCAAAACTCCTCAGAGTGGTCCATGTGGATAGTGTGTGAAAGTTCGTGGATGAGAACATAATCGATAAGCTCAAAGGATAGTTTCATAAGTGCAATATTGAGGCTAATTGTTCCGTTACTGCTACAGCTTCCCCAGCGTCCACTTGCATGCGAGAAGCGTACTTTTTGATATTTATAGTTATATTTTGTTGCAATGAACTGCAATCGTCTAGGTAGATAGCTCTTGGCTTCGATGCGGAGGGACTCTATTACTACTTGCCTTAGTTCGTTTTTGACTAGTTCGTCGTCGAGACTCAGGTCGCCCGTCAATTTGACATAGATTTGTTGGCCATGTCGAGTTACTGATAGCGATCCACTAGTTTGACTGGTTATGATAGTATGACTTTTGCCGATTCGCATGCCGTCGGTGTAGTTTGTGACAGGCAGGGTTTTGACTATAAGTTGGCGTATTTCGTTACGCGAGGAGTTGACCATTCTCTTGACCAAGAAAACTGGTGCATATAGTGGCATCGAGGCGCGCAGACTGCCATCGGGCGCTAATTTAATCCTTATTTGTGATGCTTTTGCGCTGCGCCTGATGGTTATCTTGCCAAATTCTTTATCTTGAATTACAGGCATAAATTTACGATTACCTTATGGCAATTCTACGACTGTTTTCTTGTCTGGGTGGTACAGTTTGTCGAACATTGACGGCATCGGCAGCTGGTCGCGCGTCGGCTATCTTGGTGAGGACTATTTTGAGTTGGCTGGCGTAGGTATGTTTGCCGCTGATGACCAGGTGCTTCTCGAGTGAGTTTGGTATTGTAAACTTGCGAAACTCTTGTTCGAAAAGGTCTGCAGCTGACGATCTATCTATACTCTGACTTTTGACGAAGCGGGACTTTGCGGCAGCCGTGTCGGTCTGTACCCAGACAAGTAGTGTCTCGTAACCGGCTTGTTTAGCTGATTTTATCAGTTCGCTTCGGTCGCTGCGTCGCCGTAAGTCGCCGTCGTATATGATGGTTGCTTGTGATTTGTATAGTTCACCTAGCATGTATTTAGTTAGAGTTTCTATACTATCGTAAGATTCAACATTACTACCAATTATAGCGTTACTAACCAGAGCGGCGTTGAAAGTCTGCGCAAAATGACTAGCAAAATAAGTCTTACCAGCGCCAGGGATGCCAACCATCGCAATGACATAAGGTTTTGAGAGTTGTAATGGCTTCATATGAGTGTATTATATCAAAATATCGCTTGATTATAAACCGACCATGTATTGGTGCATCGATTAATAAATACGCTAGATCTGGGGTGTGTACGCTACAGGTGGTGTTGTATATTAGTATTTAATATTAACCAAGCATATAGTATGCTATAAAAAGCACTAAGCGTTAGCGTTAACATTTACACTATGGTTTCAAAAAAGAATTCATTTAGCAAGACAAATCGCAAGATTATAAAAGCCGAACACCGAGCAGCTAACATTGCGCATCACGTCGTCGAGCGCAAGCGCTACAGCCGATTTCTTCGGATCCTTGGTCCTGGCGTTATAACTGGCGCGGCCGACGATGACCCGTCGGGTATCGCGACCTATTCTCAAGCTGGCGCCGCATATGGCCTGGGCTTTTTGTGGGCATTCCCCTTCATGTATCCATTACTTCTATCTGTCCAAGAGTCTTGTTCTAGAATAGGTGCTGTAACTGGCAAGGGACTAGCCGCTGTTATCAAGCAGCATTACAGTAAGAAACTACTCTACATGTCGGTTCTGCTGGTTGTAATCGCCAATACTATCAACATCGGCGCCGACCTAGGCGCTATGGCAGCTACAACTCAGTTATTTGTTGACCTACCCTTTGCTCTCTTGGCGGTTATGTATGCTGTCATTGTTATTGTTTTGGTACTTTTTATCAACTACAAAAAATACGTAACTATCTTGAAATGGCTAGCTTTGACACTTCTCGCCTACCCTATTACGGCGCTACTCGTCGGTCAGGATTGGGGTGAGATTTTCCGCAATACCTTCAGTATGAATATCGCTATCAACGCCGAAACTATCTATATATTAGTTGGAATGATTGGTACGACTATATCGCCATATCTGTTTTTTTGGGATACATCAGAAGTTGTCGAAGAAGAGATTTCCAGTAAACGAATAGGTGTTAACGGCCTAGGTGATCCCAAGATCAGCAAGCGATTCCTGCGAGCAATTCGTCTTGATAACTTTGTCGGCATGACACTTGCTACGGTTACGGCTTGGTTCATTGTGATTGCCTGTGCCTCGGTGCTATTCAAAAATGGCATCACCGAGATCAATACCGCCGCTGATGCCGCTAGCGCCCTCGAGCCACTAGTTCAAGGCTTTCCAAACGCTGGTCTCATCGCCAAGTTAATCTTTTCGGTAGGTATTATTGGTGTCGGACTACTTGCCGTCCCAGTACTTGCTGGTTCATCATCTTATGCCATCAGTGAAACATTCGGTTGGAAAGAAGGTCTGTTCCGTAAATTCAAGAAAGCTTCAGGCTTCTACATGATTATCATCCTGGCAACATTCGTAGGTTTACTGATTAACTTTATCGGTATCGACCCTATCCAGGCTTTGATATTTACGGCCGTATTCAACGGCATCGCCGCCGTACCGCTACTCTGGATGTTGGTCCGCGTTGGCAACAGTAGTGAGATTATGGGTGTCTACAAAAACAACTTCATCTCCAACTTATTTGTCAGAGCCGCGCTAGTAGTTATGACAGTTGCTGTGCTTGCCCTATTTTACTTTATGATATTCGGTTGACATATATCCTAGATTTTATGATTGTGCTTATGCTATATTAGATGTGAATATTTTAATGCAAAAGGGTGGTAAAGATGGAACAAGATGCAATGCCGTTAAGTAGTGATGAACTACATCAGTTGAATTCGTATTGGAGAGCGGCGAACTATCTATCTGTTGGACAAATCTATCTATGTGACAACCCTTTGTTACGTGAACCTCTGCAGCTCAAGCACGTCAAGAAGCTATTACTCGGTCACTGGGGTACAGCTCCCGGTCAGAACTTTATCTATGCCCACCTAAACCGCATCATTCGTAACCACGAGCTCAACATGATTTACATCTCTGGCCCCGGCCACGGTGGTCCGGGTGTGGTCAGTAACGTCTACCTTGAAGGCACTTTTAGTGAATACTACCCAGAAGTTCCGCAAAACGCCACAGGTATGAAGAAGTTGTTCCAAATGTCATCCTTTCCGGGTGGTCTGTCTAGCCACGTTTCACCTCAAGTTCCCGGCTCTATTCACGAAGGTGGCGAGCTTGGCTACTCACTTTCACACGCTTTTGGTACTGTTTTCGATAACCCCGACCTTATCACAGCTTGTGTTGTTGGTGACGGTGAAGCCGAGACTGGCCCGCTGGCGACTGCTTGGCACTCCAACAAGTTCATAAACGCCAAATCCGACGGTGTTGTCTTGCCTATCTTGCACCTAAACGGTTACAAGATTTCCAACCCGACTATCCTAGCGCGTATCGAACGCGACGAGCTTGACGAACTATTCCGCGGCTACGGCTGGACGCCTCTCTATGTTGAGGGTAGCGATCCTGACCACGTTCATCAACAGATGGCTGCCAAACTCGACGAAGCTGTCGCTCGTATCAAAGAGATCCAACACCACGCCCGCGTCAACGGTGATACTACTCGACCGCGTTGGCCAATGATTATCTTCCGATCACCAAAAGGCTGGACCGGACCTCAGTACATCGACAATAAAAAAGTTGAAGGTAACTTCCGCGCTCATCAGGTACCACTTGCTGTCGACGAAGGTCACCTAGACAACGTTAAAGTACTCGAAGATTGGCTCAAGAGCTATCATCCCGAAGAGTTATTTGACGACGAAGGCAAGATTTTGCCATATATCGCGGCTCTTGTACCACCTGCGCATCTGCGTATGGGCGTCAACCCCAACGCCAACGGCGGTAACTTGCTACGTGAGCTTCATCTAAACGATTTCCGTGATTATGCAGTCGATATCCCATATCGTGGTGCTAGCAATGTCGGCAATGTGCACGAACTTGCTCCATTCCTGCGTGACACTATCAAACTCAACAGCGACAAGCGCAATTTCCGTATCTTCGGGCCAGACGAGACTGTTTCCAACCGCCTAGAAAGCGTCTTTGAAGAGACCAACCGTCAATGGAACGGACGAATCGAAGAAAACGACGAATTCTTGGCGAGCGACGGTGCAGTCCTTGATTCAATGCTCAGCGAACACCAGATGCAAGGTTGGCTCGAAGGCTACTTACTAACTGGCCGTCACGGTGTGTTCAACAGCTACGAGGCCTTTATCCGTATCGTTGACTCGATGGTGTCGCAACACGCCAAATGGATCAAGATGAGTTCCGAGATAGCCTGGCGCAAACCAATCGCTTCTATGAACTACTTGCTGACATCACACGTCTGGCGCCAAGACCACAACGGCTTCACACACCAAGATCCAGGCTTTATCGACCACCTCGTCAACAAAAAGTCCGAAGTCGCCCGTATATACTTGCCTCCAGACGCCAATACGCTGCTGTCAGTGATGGATCACTGCCTCAGGAGTCGTAACTACGTCAACTTGACTATCACCGGCAAGCATGACGCCCCACAGTGGCTGTCAATGGACGAAGCCATCGAACATTGTACCAAAGGCATAAGTGTCTGGGAATGGGCTAGCAACGACGGTGGCGGTGAACCCGATCTCGTTATGGCTTGTGCCGGCGATATTCCGACACTCGAAGTCCTAGCTGCCGTGTCGATACTCCGTACTCACCTACCCGACCTCAAGATACGCGTTATCAACGTCGTTGACCTGATGCGACTCGAGCCAAGTACTGAGCACCCACATGGTCTGAGTGATCCCGAATACGATGCGTTGTTTACGACTGACAAAGAGATCATCTTTGCCTTCCATGGTTATCCTTGGCTATTGCACCGTCTGACTTACCGTCGGCACAACCGCAACTTGCACGTTCGTGGTTACAAAGAAGAAGGCACCATTACGACCGCCTTTGACATGACTGTACTCAACCAGATGGACCGCTTTAACCTCGTTATTGACGTTATTAACCGAGTTGGCCTAGAGAGTGAAGAAGCTGATGCACTCAAGGTTCGTATGCAAGAGAAGCTTATTGAGCACAAAAGCTATATCAACGAAAACGGCATCGACATGCCTGAGATTCGTGACTGGCGCTGGAACTTTTAGTCTAGTCGCTAACTCGCTACTGTAGATATTGCATTTTATAACGTTTTGTGCTATAATAGAATTATATAGTTTTTATCATAAATTTGTTGTTTCTTCTTTTGTGACCAAAATAAGCAAAAGTCCTGGGGTTGCTTCAAAATCGCAGACAACGCTAAGTCTATAGTTCTTGGTCGCCTGCGGAACTCGTGCGATAAATCGCACTCAAACATCCTCGGCTAGCCATGAACTACAGTCTTATCGCAGATCTGGCTTTTTCAGAGACCCCAGACCCCAAAGATACAAACCAAGTTTTTAAAAATAATATAGATAGTTAAGCTATGATGTCCTCAGGGTTGAAACGCTTCATGAATGGGACGCCTTTGTATGCAAGGGCGTCTTTTATGCGTAATAAACTTATCGATTGAATGTTATTAGGTAAATTATACACATTGAACCATTCTCCTTTGCACCCTGGAAACTCAGGAACAAAATTACCCGAAGTAATATCCGCAGAATATAGATAAGTTGTGTTCCATGTGCCTCCAGTAGTGATATCAATGCTGTTGTATTTGCCTAAGTAATCTCTAATTTTTAAAATTAAGCCAGTTTCCTCGAATGCCTCTCGTACAGCAGCTTTCTCTGGAGTTTCATTGATTTCAATCCCCCCTCCTGGTAAATTCCAGATTGGCATATCTGATCGATAGACCAGGAAGACCTCCTCGCGGCTATTGTCTTTAAATATTACGACGAACGATCCGTCTTTTACTTTTTTGTTCATTCTTTCATTATATCCTTTTTTCAGATGCCCCAGTCTTGCTAGAAGAAATAACTATTAAATTACAACTTGTAGTGATCAATGATAGACAGAGCCGTATCAAGCGGGCTACTTTCTGTCGTGTCTATATTAAAGATATCTTCATAAGGCATAGATTCGAACATATTTGTATTGAGTATTTCTTCTAATTTAATTTTATCAACAAGTTTTTTATGTAACTTTCGAGAATCGTTGTCGACTCTTTCGAGAAGTGTATCATTTGAAGCACTTAGTTCAACAAATAGTACTTTACCACCGTGCTTCTCGACAGTTTCAACTACTTTGTCTACAAATTCACAATCTTCAGGCCCGTCATAGACAAATGTGAATATAAGATTCGTATCGTGTTCGGCAGTATATTTAAAAACATCGAGGCGAAGTTTGTTCACTAGTCCGTAGTTGTCTCGTAGAGTATCGGGGTATATGTCTTGTACGAGATCTCTCGTTTGATGATTGTGGAATAATCTATAATCAGTACGTTCGGCTACAACCTCACTTATTGTAAGTTTACCAGATGCTGGTGGTCCATATATGAATAAAAGATTCATAATTTGATTATAGCAAATATAATATGTGGTATTTAATAATATATAGTTATCGTGTGTCTACTCTCTTGGACCAAATGGCCAGTGATTCGCTCGATTGACGGTGGAGCTGAATATTACTGAGGCGAAACCAAGGAAGGTACCAACGCCAACAAACGAGAATACAGATGTAAATATCTTGCCTATGTCGGTCTGTGGGGCGACGTCACCGTAGCCAACCGTGGTCAAAGTGACCGAAGTTAGATAGATAGCATCAACAAAACTCATCTTTTCAACCAGATGGTAGAAACTAACACCAACTATAAAACATAGTAAAAAGAACAATCCTAGGATTAATATTGATATCTGTGGCTTTATTTTTTTGTTTTTGCTCATGCTTATGTTTATTATAGCAAAGAAGCATTAGTTTAGAAATTTTTTTAACCAAGCTTTAATAGATATGATTAAAAAACAATATGTATTTAACGTTTGCTCTTTGGCAGGTATTCCGCATCAAAACTCTTACGGATATTAGACAATAGTTTGCCGTTGTATTTATAG
>JBBRXL010000026.1:0-9136 GCA_038248455.1 Saccharimonadales bacterium (SeqCode) | reverse complement strand
ATTCCGATTCTATGAAGCTGTAGACTCGATACGGTTTATCTATAACGTAGACCTAGGTTATCGCGTTGACTAGATAATGCTTATGCTACATAATTTAATAATATGTTGATAAAAATACGAAGGAATGCTGGGTTTACTATTGTTGAGCTTTTGATTGTAATCGTGGTGATTGCTATACTTGCTGCGATTACTATAGTTACGTATAGTGGCGTTCAAAGAAGTGCTAAAAACACAGTGTTGATGTCAGGACTAGCTAGCGCAAGTAAACAACTGCAACTCGATAAAGTTGTATCAGATGTTTTTCCGGCCACAAAGGAATTAGCTAATGGCGGAAAAGGGTTAAGTATTAGCTCCGGAGTTACTTATAGATATCGCCCTGATAACACTAGTGCAACGCCCAAGTTTTGTTTGACGGCTACGAACGGACAAGACTTTTACATGGTTACCGAAAATAGTTCGGTTGTTGCCGGAAGTTGCTATAACGTCGCCTTGGGCGCTACGACTAGTGCACCAAGCTCGGTTATAACAGATGGATTGACAGCTACGGCATCGTTTTATGATGCAGGACTTGGATATTTAGCAGCAGTTACAGTTGACTTAGTGCTTTAGTAACCTCGTCGTGAGACATTATGCATCACCCCCTATTATGCTTAGTAGTCATCTGTTGCTTCCAGACGCCATTCTTATCTAGCAATCCCTTAGATTCCTCACGGCCTGCTCTAACCTTCGCCAATACATCGTTGTATGTCCCGATAAAATTATCGAAATCGATACCACGCGCAATACTTGCTTCGCGCCATTCTCTGTCAATCCACAATTCGGGATACTTCTCGTTTGTCCACTTGCGTATCATTGGAATGTATTCTGATAATTCAGGAAAAGCATCACTTAAATCGTCGTGAGCAAACTGGTATCGCCACTGTTGCCTATAGTAATCATCCCATGTTTGAGGGGGTATGAATCGAGCCATATAGTTTTTTGTTACTCGGATACTCTGAAAACCATAATCTCTTGCAAGAATTGCAGTCAACCAATTATCTTCATGGACGCGCGTACCCGCCGGGAATCTCAGTGGATGGCCTTCAATTAATAACTCCTTAGACCAGCCTAAATATGCTCCATGTAGCCAATATTTCTCAGGAAAAGCGTGTCGACGCAATGCATTCAATTGAATAACGAGAGATAGGTCTTGATCATCCGGGAGTGTCCCTTCAATAGGTGCGTGGTGCATACTGACGACAGTCGTGTCAGGCTGATTAATCGCATCGACAGTCCAGGCGATAGACCCTGGGTCCATTATTAAATCTCCGTCAATCAAAATCAGATACTTACCGTCCGCAACATCGATACCGTCATTCACTGCGAACATCTTTCCTGCAATTTCACAATTTATCACTTTTCCCGAAACAAGATCATTTTGAAACCCTTCAGATGCAAAGACGAATTTTGCTACTTCGTCAGTTATACCTTTGCAGCAGTTTGCAATTACGATTATCTCTACTTTTTTACCAAATCTAAGAATATCCTCTCTAACCGAATTCATAGTAGCCGGAAGACAATCAACCTCATTCTTTGTAACTGGGATAAGGACTGATACCATCGTTTCTTTTGTAGCCATACTAGTGGCTCCTATCCATTTTGACGCGCCTCACAAGCGCAGATGTACTTATTTGACTATTTAATACTTGGTCGAAAAAGGCACCCTCACCCTCATTCACTACATGAAAAGCACTGTCGCCATATTGATCTTTTGTTGTCTGATTAAGTGATTTTACAATCGTTAAATCCGCACCGGTTGATGCGACGCTATATGTTTTATCTGAATGCCAACACGAATCATCACCGCAAATGTTGCATGCTCCAGGACCATGTTTTGTAATGAAATCAACTAGATCATGACTAGATCGAATCGACTGCAGAGCAAGCATACTCGCACGCGTACCCCAATCATACAGAGGTCTAATTGAATTTCCGGTTTCATTTCTAAAAGATTTGTTATCCCTTATTGCCCTGTTAGTGTCTAAAGATACGATAAGTCGTATTTGATCAGAGCTAGCAAAGTCGTATATTGCACCTAAGTCTTCGGTTGAACCAAGCTTATACGCAGCGCCAATGACTCTAGATTGAATTAGTCCACGCAGGTGATTCAAGCCTAGTGCGTCGTAAGCGCCTGCATTCGCAACGACATACTGACCGTCGCCTTGCCACTGTTCAACTTTTTGCCTTGCAGTTACTGCGGTGCACTCAGTAGCCCCATCGGAACCACTAATACGACCCTTAATCACAGAGTTCATCAAGTTATTAGTGATGTTTGAGTTAAGATCCATACTTTACCCTATTGATTATCGATGTCGTGCTGATCTTGCCACCTATTAGCGAATCTTGGTAAGCCAGCTCTTCTTCTTTAATAATTCTCATACTGGCCGTATCGAGTAGTGAGCTTTCTCTAATTCTATTAATAGTGTCCGTACTCGTGCTAGTAACAACGATAACATCAGGGAGAATAACCTCAGCAATGGTTGTATTGTCATCGTGCGGACAGCGTATATTTGAACAGGTGTCAGATCCGTGTTGAATAACCATATCAACAAGTGTATCCGTACTGCGGAAAGACTGCTTGGCAACCATCAACGCCCTCGAATCCCAAGATAGGATAGGTTTTATTGCATTACCTTTTTCAACAACAAAAGACTTACTTTCCCCCACTCTTTCATCGGTGTCAATTGATACAATAAGCTTCACCTTTTTGCCACCAAGTAGCCTATAGTGATACAGCGCAAGAAGATGATTAATGGTAAATATATCAAAAACTCCAGCTGTAAATACAATTTTGTAGCCGTCTTTTTTCCAACTTTCGACCGTGTGCGCTAAAGACTCAATATTACACATTTGAAGACCCGAGCTAATAATTTTGCTCTCAAGGTGTTCTTCGAAGATACTCATAACACTCTGAATGTTCATTGTTAAATACTTTAATATATAATTAACATAATAGCAATGTGATAAAGTGTATATATGAAAGTTGTAGCAAAAGCACTCCTCGCAGACCCTGATGACAAACTTCTCCTTCTTTATAGAGGTATGACGCACCCAAACTTTCCAGGACACCTTGACCTACCTGGTGGAGAGATAGAGGAAGGTGAAAAATGGATAGATGCCATAGCTCGTGAAATTAGTGAAGAGACTGCAATTAAAGTCGATGAGAGCATATTAGAAAAAGTCTTCGAGAAACAGTATTCTGATGTCATCCATGTTTTATACATTGCAACACTCCCAACAGATCCACACGAAATCATCCTCAGCTGGGAACATACGTCATTTAAATGGTTCACGAAAGATGCGCTAATGCATACAGCACTACCTTCCGGAACTGATCGCTACTACCTTGACGTGATTGAATATCTAAAAAAACGGCCCAACTAACCTACTCCAGTTAGCGACTCGAATGCGTCGTGGTGTGCATTTACAATTGAGGCATTCTTATCACCATTCTGATAATAATAGTACGAATAGCAAGCACTAAAATATCACCAGCCCCAATTGGGTTCTTTATCTCTTGTTTACTTGCGCTCGTAGTGGACACTTCAGTTCCACGCCCTTTTGTAAGATCAATAGAACCATTATTATTGCGAGTAACGATTACGTGTAGCCCAGGGAACTGTTCGGACCACCCTTTTGCTGTTTGCTCGGAACTTACGACATCCTCGTCCGACTGAATAAGCGTCGAAAAATGAGGCAAGATAGCCGCATATTCTTTGAAGTCTCTTTTGAGAATAGGATATCCAGAATTCACTTTTCTCAGATAGCCCTGCGGAAGAATAAACTTTTAACACTCGGGCTTTAAATAGACCTGAAGAACCTTCACGTAGGATGTCCTGTAATTAGGTAGCAAGGGGGCGAAAATCAGTATGTCGGTATTCTTCAACGCTGCCTTTATCTTTTTTGTTAATTTCACGGGTTTGGAGCCTAAAATGTTTACTCAAGACTGAGTCCTGGCATAGCCACGGATATTATTACGATACCGCAAGGTTTTAAGTCGATTTGACATGTTCAGTAGTAGACCGGTGTCCACATACTCAGCAAGATCCTTACCGTGCGGAGCAATAAGTGTTGGTCTAATATTGTGTTTCTTTATGAAAAAATCTGCCATATAGAATAGTGGAGACCCCCACCGGATCGTCTGCTCTCCTTCTACCATATTTCCATCTACGCAAACGTGTCCAATTATATTGATCTTTGGCGTCATTGAATCATATTATCATATAAGCATTACAACAGAGCTCACAACGACGATATGCTTGTCTGTAGAATGTGCACAAATCAAGTAATTATAGTATCATCAGTCGTATGCAAGACATTATAAATAGAGCAGTACAAATCCGGAAGCTATATGATCAATTAAATACCACGAATGGTACAAAATGGGACGGCACAGATTTTATGTCTGGATTTGTCGGTGATGTTGGTGATTTATCTAAAATTATAATGGTTAAAAATGGTCTCCGCTCAGATCAAGGTGAAGATATTGATGAACTACTTGTTCACGAACTCGCAGACTGTCTCTGGTCTGTGTGCGTGTTAGCAGATATCTACAATGTTGACGTAGAATCGGCATTTTCAAAAACAATGAATGAACTTGAAATAAAACTGAGTAAGCGACTTAACTAATCGTTAAACTTTTGTCTAAATTTATCTAAGTATTCGTCATAAGAGGCTAATACTTGACCTCTATCGCGTGTAATGTGTCCGTATCGAACGTGCAAACCTTCAGACTCGGGGCTCCACGCTTCTCCGGCATCATTGACAAAGAAATACGCACCAGCACCGGTTCTTGAATCCCTAGTTCGAAGATCCAGGCGCATGCCATCAAGTGCCATTTGACCCAATTCTTTGGTTGCAACCTCAAATTCCTCATACTCAATTCGAAGGTTCTCTTTTTGCCTTGATGGGTTAGGTCCTGTTGTGTCATATTCGAATACGTGCCACTCAAATGCACCAAGTGATAGTGCGAGATCGCCTATATCTTTTACTTGACCGCTGTTCTTTGCGTGAACTACCGTATTGAACCCGAACCTCACACCCGCATCTATCAATAGATGAGCGATTGCTTTTGTCTCTTCAAAAATATTCTTACGACCTCGCCTAAAATGCTCGACCGTTTCTTGGTCAATGCCATCCAAAGGCAAGGTGATACTTTCAATAGAGTCTTTAATTTTGTTTACATCAACCCTCGGCGTCAACCCTCGACCTTTAAATATAACCATTGAATCTTCAAGTAGTGAAGTTCCAACTGTATCGATCTTAATTCTGTAGTTAATATCGTGTAAACCATTCACAATATCTACTATTTCAGGGTGAAATAGAGGGTCTCCTCCAGAGAGGGTAACTCCATCAATCTCTCTTTCCCTAACCTCGGATGCGAAGTCCGTAATTTCGTTTAACGTAACAAGACCACCTGTGGAAAATGTATCGCCAAAACTGTTATAGCACCCTTCGCAACGCACCGGGCAGTTTGGCCCAACAGCAAGATTCAGACGTGGTTGTCTGATAATTGGAGCTTCGTTTTGGGTTAGACTTCTCTCAATATTACTCATGATATCCTCTTACGATCATCGCTTTATATATTGACTATACAATATTATTAAATTATTTCAATATCGTCAGTACCTTGAGCTAAGATTAATATATTAAAAGTATGTTATAATATTGCTAGAAGTTGAATATATGCACGCCTATACACTTACTAAAGTTTCGATACCAGCCTTTGACTATCTTCTCGTAGCGGATGTGTATACAACAGTTAATAATAAGAATGTTTTGTTATTTTTTGCAGGGTACGGATCGGACAAAGAAAGAAACCACGAGTTCTTAAAGGGTCTTGTCGAACATACTGGGCTGTCAGTTATATGCATGAATTTATCCGGGCACGGTAAACAGCCTGTATTTGAGCTTGATGAAACTCGCCCATCACAACATATCATTGAAGCTGCAAGCTTATATGAGTGGGCACAAGAGCACTTTAGTAGTGCACGCATCACACTAATGGGCAATAGTTATGGTGGGTACATTGCCGCACAATTAAGTACTTATAAAAAAATAGATGCATTGATTTTGCGAGCACCTGCCATATATCCTGCCAATGATCTTGTATCCAAACAAAGCAACATCGATAGAGGCGCTATCTTAAGCACATATCGAAAAGACAAAGATGCACTAAAATCAAACCCCCTTCTCATTCGACTCTCGAAACCACATGACTTTGCCAGCCTTGTTATGGTACATGACGAAGATGAAGATGTTCCAAAACAGACGACAGATTCATACAAAAAAGCTCTAGGCGGCTCATCCTATCTCGGAGAAGGTATTCAACATTCTTTTGGATCGCCAAATAATAACAAAGAATCAGTCTCTTCGTACCTGACATTCCTGTATGAATGGCTTAAGGATAATACCAATGATTAACGTAGAGAAGATAGATAATTCCGTTATTACATTTCAACCTCAAAGCACCGCGCCATTGAGTGCGCAGGTTGTATCGAAACGAATAGAGAGCCATCTTAACAATATCCCCGAAATTGATAAATATTCAAATGATACCTATCTATTCCCAATGTCTGCGCTTACCGCAGAGCTAGCATTGAATCACGGTACTGACGACGAAGCACACGTATACGGAGCTATCGTACCCGAATCAACTCATCAAGCGGACAAAGGTATGCTCCACGCTCTTGTATCCGATGGTGCTTTCCATCCCAACTGGTATCTTCCGTTTTTCGCGAATAATATTAGAACTAACGTTATGCCCGGCTTCACCGTGTTTAGCGACGAAGATGCCCTTGAGGGCTACGACCTTCTAATACAGAGCGGGGTGACGGTACGCGCTAAGGATCCCTCCGCAAATGGCGGCGGACGACAAGCAGTTGTTGATTCAAAGGAAGACCTTCAAGTTATCCTGGGCAAATACAAAAATATTTCCGGATTTGGACTCGTCTTAGAGGCGAATACAGACAGTATTACGAATATGCCAACAGTCTGGCAAGTTAACCTGCTCGGCAGTACATACAGTTGGATAAGCCATAACTTCAATGTCATCGATAACACGGCATTACGTTTTGGAGGCACCAACCTACTGATAGCTATGGGTTCACATAGCGACTTATTGCAGAGGTTTGAATTTAACGATGGCGATATAAAGGCTATCAAGGATGCGGAAGCGGTACTGAAAGAATATAAGGCATCAAATATAAAAATCGGCAGGTGCGCATTAGACATTCTTCAGGGAACGACAAGCAATGGCCAACAAATTAGCGGAGTCGTTGATCCCTCTTTGAGACCAAGCGCTTCGTCGGTTGCAGAGATAAGAGGCATTGAAGATATCCATCAATCTAAGACGCTTAGTTCGTCGGTAAAACTTTCTTTCCTGTACAACAAGTTATTGCCGGCTCCTGACAAAGCGGAGATATTTCTAGATCACGAGAAATTACGAATCGCAGTAGAAGTTGATTCTAGGTAAGCTCACGGTATACCATATGCATGTAGTTGTCTTTCGCGCTTTTCGCCTTCTTCAAGAAGACGTCTCGACTAACCCAGTCATACGATGCATGTTCCGCACTAAGCACTATATTGGGATGTATGGATAGTTCAAGAATATATAGCGCGTACTCCATGCCATAGTGAGAGTAATCAAATCCCTGATAAATACTCCTGACTTTATTTATGTTAATTTCTATACTTGTTTCTTCATAGACTTCACGAATCATCGTGTCTATCAACTGCTCACCCGGTTCCATAGTGCCGCCAGGTAGATCAGGATCGTTGCCAAATACACGATGTGCATCTCTGTAAAGTAGTAGGTACTTTCCACTACTGTCGATAATGACTAATTTTGCAACTTTATTCATTGTAATCATTATAACAACAGCCTGAACCACAACAAAACTAATCAAAAATGAAACCTAAAAACTGTAAGATTCGCAGTCCGTTTAACACTCTTGTGAGTGGACTCGAAAAACAAACGACTACTACCTATCCAAAAGTTTGCTTCATTTTAGCTTACATCTGTTAAATAATATATTATTGCATGTTTTCGCGTAAAGTTAGCTTTGTAAATTATATATCTTTGGAATAAGACACGGCCCAGGTTTTTATCTGCTGAGGCTGGCTCTCTATTTGAGACATTTGCTTTATTTATCTAAGTGAGCTCTTTCACGCTCATGCTATAATATCTACATGAACGGTGATAATCAGGATAATATATTGCAAGACGCGAGCCAGGAGTCAGATGTGACAGAAGATGTATCGACTCAAAACTCCGAAAAACCTGATCTAGGCAATAATCAGCCCATAAACTGGATAGCCCAGGAGTATATTCACCCCGAAAAAGGTGCGGGATGGTACGTTTTGTTCGTAGTAGTAGCCCTGGCTCTAGTGGCTTTGGACGTGTTTTTGTTTAAATCATGGACTTTTACGCTGCTTGTAATAGTGATGTCGGCCGCACTAGTGGTATACACACGTCGACCTCCAAAAGACGTCCAGTACACGCTTAGTATCACTCAGGGCCTATATGTAGGTGAAAAACTCTATGATTTCGACGATTACAAGGCATTTGGCGTGATCAAAGATGGCGAACATCACTCGATAATGTTGATTCCAACAAAAAGGTTTGGGGCTGGGCTGTCTGTCTATTTCCCCGAAGAAATGGGTGAACAGATTGTTGATATATTGGGCAATCGCCTACCAATGGAAACACTCAAACTTGACGCTATTGATATAATTGTTCGAAAACTTGGTCTATAAAAGCTAATTTTATTGCCAAAAAGTCTTGTCGCGTGGTACAATAACCGATGTTCGCTTCATTTTTATAATGTCGAAAGCACCTTCTAGTTACAAAAAAATATACTACGCCGCAAGGCGTAGTATGTATAATGAGCACCCGTAGCTCCGTATCATCCGATACGGCCATGTCGGATGACATGGCAGCTGGATAGAGCTATACTTTTTATGTGTACTACGTCTATTTTTTGCAAATGAATAATAGTCAGATATATACTGGTTCAACTAGTAATTTGAAGGCGCGCATACAGACTCATGAAAGAGCTGGCGTGCAAACAACCAGTAAATACCTGCCTATTAGATT
>JBBRXL010000025.1:0-9697 GCA_038248455.1 Saccharimonadales bacterium (SeqCode) | reverse complement strand
TATTTGCTTCGTATTTGGGGTCTTTTTCAATTTCATCATGTTGCGGCGCTAGCATCCTTATTGGCCCAATATAGGTGCATTCATTAGTACTTAAATCGACGAGTACGGCGTTGATGTCTCTTTCCAGTCCTGGTTGCATATTGGCATAAAAAATAGCTACATCGTAGCCATCTATAGTATATTCCTGTTGTATAACTTGATTTTCTGTGTTTATTTCGGGGGTTTTTGTATTTTTAACAACTTCTAATTGTTCGTTCATAATTAAACTTTATTCCACTTGTGCTTTGTTGTCAACGATTAAACTTAGACCCAAAGATTAGCTTAATCCCGTTTACGTTTGTGTCCTGGCAGCCAACCGCGATGGGCGTGATGTCGACCAGGTATATGAGTTGATCGTTTGGTTGTACCGATCTGCGCCATAAAGCCCGCTCCTAGGTGTGTCTGGAGTCTTGCTAGAGACATAAGGCTTTGGCGTTCATCGTGGTCTAATGAGTTCAGAGAAATATATTTGCCTGCAATTGCACGAACTTGTTGTTTGAGTTGAGGAAGTGGTATAGCTGGTATAAGCTTGGTGTGAAGTTTGCCGAGCGCTCTTCGTTCTGATTCTAGCTGATCATGCGCCCACATAGCGAAGGAATCTTGAAACATTCGCTGATTGACTGTATTGTTTTGAGTAACTTCAATCCCCGACCCTTCTAGTACTTTACCGTTGTATCTGACCTGTTGTCGGGAGACTAACGAACCCGATCTCGGGTCAAAGACAGTCCGCCCACGCTTAACACCGAAAGTTTCGGGCGCAAGCTCAGTTAGCCACGTAGGATTAACTGCTGTAACCGACTGGACGAGATGTAGTGTTTGTAATAAACCACTATGAGTCGGGACTTGAAGGTCAAATGGCGTGCCGGCTACAAGCTTGGGGTTACGAACAACCGTACTACTCGATAGTTCACGTGTGGTGTTGGTAGTGATATGAACAGCATTACCAAAGTCATCAATCGTCCAAAGTTGGTTAATCTGACCTGATATAATACAGCGCAAAATCTCATTTTGTTCTTCGTCTGTGATGGGAGTTAGGACATCGTCGTTAATTTGAATGTCACTTAAGTCGTGGTTGAGGCGTTGCATGACTTCGCGGGCTTTGTCGACGTTTTTGCTGATAATCCCCAGTTCCTCGTATTCAAGTTCGGATATATTAGGAAGGGCTAGGTAGACGTCATATTGAGCCAGTAGGTCTGATTGGGTCTGTTTGGTATAACGACGCCAACCGGTGTAGCGTGGACCACCCTTGACGATGCCGCCGACTTCTTGGATGCCGATTATAGCGGCTAGCTTTGACTGCACGGCAGGGCTAAAATCATACGACTGCACCAACATGCGTGCGAAGCTTGACTCCACGGGATATTTCTCCATTTTACGACCTATTTTGGTCACATCACCACTTTTTGTAAGTGCACCTAGGGCTATAAGTGTATTTTTGGCTCGTTTTATAGCTTTACTGCTGGGGTCATGATAAAAATCTAATGTTTCGATGTCTATGCCGACATTTGCTAGGCGCAGAGTCAGACGGTCGATATGTTTGCGCAATATTTCAGGCACAGCGTATTCCGGACGTTCATCGAAGTCCACGCAAGGCATCGTATCCAGCGGGGCAAGTATATATTCACCAGGTTTAGTTCGTCCGGCACGTCCGGCTCGCTGAAGGCTATCGGCTTGAGATATCTGGGAGATAAATAGCCCTTCTACCCCGCTACGGACCTCGCTACGGCGTTCTAGTCCGCTATCTATCACTATGTCTATATCGTCGATTGTCAGGCTGGTTTGGGCTATGTTCGTCGATAAGACTATTTTGCCTTTGGCGTAGTGTCCAAATGCCATCTGTTGCGTAGAGGCGTCGAGTTGGGAGTGCAACTTAAAGATAGATACTCCATGCTCGCGGGTTTTGAGAGATATAGCGTCGGCTACATCGTCGATCTCCGACTTACCTGGTAGAAATACTAGTAAATTGGTTCCAGGTTTGGACTCAAGACAGTTTAATATTTCACTAACTATTTCGGTACCGCGTAGTTTTGTGACGCCAAAACTACGCCCAGGGATGTTAATTATGGCTGTAGTGCCAAAGAAAGCCGCTAGAGGGCCTGTCTCGATAGTAGCGCTCATAATGACCACTTTGAAGTGCGGCTCTTCCTGGCAGCGTTTTTTGGCCCAGGCAACCAAAACTTCCATATTCTCGTTCCACTCGTGTACTTCGTCTAGTATCAACACTTGACGCTCGCTAATGCCCGACCCGGTAATCTCGCGAACTAGTTGTAGCCCGTCAGTGCAGTAAAGTATTTGAGTGTCGGGGTTGTCATTGCGTTCATGGGCTGTTCGATAACCGACGACGTCGTCACTGTCTGTTTTGGTACGCAGGCCCCACTCTTCACGGACACGCCATGATAAGTTACGGGCCGCCATGATACGCGGTTGAGTAACTATAACCTTACTATAGCCGTGATCTGCTAAGTATTGCGGTATCTGAGTACTCTTACCGGCACCGGTCTCAGCGGTGACAATAGTAACCTGGTTGGTATCAACCGAATCTGTAATCTTAGTATGATAATTGTAAACCGGCAAATCTGTGATGAAGCCGCTGTCTGGTATATCCATAGTTACATTGTAACGTAACTAGATTACTTTCGGATAAATTGACATAGCCAGTATTGAGAGTATAATTATATGTAGAAAGAAAGTTAATTTCTTTCCGCACATATTAGATATTTTAAGTAGTAGTGTAAGCAATGATATATATACCGCAATTTGGACGCTTGGTATATATGGAGCTAGTAGCGTAACCGGGCCTACAACTATATGTTTTTATATACGTTGTTTATTTAATCCTAGGCCCCAGGTCTAGGATTTTTGTATTCAAACTAAATTATAACATTACTACTTTATAACCTTTGAGGAGAGGTAGTAATGAATATATTTAAATTAAGCAAACAGTTAATCGTACTATCGATATTTATAGCAACTGTTTTTTCGGTATCACAAATTTTTACGACACTGACATATGCAGCTAGTATCAACACTTTAGAGTTAGATACCCAGACTAACATAGAACGTACATCGGTTGATTTGCATGGATTACGTTTAGACTCACAGCTCAGTAGCGCTGCACTTGCAAAGGCTAACGATATGATAGCAGAGAACTATTGGTCACATAACTCACCTAGCGGAACAACACCCTGGTCATTTATTTCTGGTAGTGGTTATAAATATACAGTAGCAGGCGAAAACCTAGCTATGGGCTTTAGCAATTCGAAAGATGTAGTAGATGGCTGGATGGCCAGTCCTGCCCATAAAGCCAATGTTTTAGATAAATCATATACAGATGTAGGTTATGCTGTCGTAGAGGGTGAACTCATAGGATCTCACACAACACTTGTAGTTGCGATGTACGGAAATCGTAGTATCTCAACTGTCGCTGGTACTGCCACAGCTTCGTCTCCGACGGGATCAATTAATAGTAATCACTCATTTATTAATTCAGAGCTACTGTTTGTAATAGTAGGCTATGGGATATTGTTATTGTTTGTAATTGTTTTGCAGATTCAGCATATAATGCATGGCAAAAGTGTCTACAGGCTAGCGCACCACGCGGTCAAATAGGTTGATAATAAGAAATAAATCATTGGGTTCTGTAGATATTTGATAATATATACATATATGACCAAGAAGATATCATTTAGTCAGAAATTCATAAACAAGTTTGAATCGTTAAAATCGTGGCAAGTAGCCTGTTTGATTTTAGTAATTGCTTTCACTGTATTCTTTACGGGTTTAAACGGAGGTTTTCAGGGCGATGATACTGATCAGATTATTAAAAATGATGCCGTTCATTCCCTATCAAATATCGGATTATTTTTTAAATCTAGTACATTTTGGAACGGCGAGACTCTTGTAGGAGATTTTTATCGACCAATGATGACTACGTCGTTTTCGTTAGTCTATACATTCTTTGGCGCTAATCCAACTGCATATCATATTTTTCAATTACTAATCATTTCTACGGGCTCATTTATATTATTCCTATTTTTACGGTCAATGTTTAGGCCGATTGTAGCAATACTTATGTCTCTGGTATTTTTGATACATCCTATTAACTCCCAGATTGCCTTTTCTATTCCATCAATGCAGGAACCATTAATGTTTGTTTTTGGCATATCGGCGCTATATGTGTTGTCTAGGGCAATAACTACAAAAAACATTATTATCGCTGCACTACTATTATTTTTATCGCTGCTTAGCAAAGAAACGGCAGTCGTATTTGTTGCCATCGCTGCGTTATACGTATATTTATATAACCGCAAAAGTACATTGACGTACATTAAGGCCATTAGCTTGCCTGTCATATTATTTTTAATTTTACGTATAAGTTCTGTGGGGTTTCGCAATATCACTCAGAGTGCCCCAGTTGATTATTTAAGTTTTGCTGAACGCATGATTATGGTGCCATCGATGATTGTTTTTTACATTACTAAATTTTTATTTCCAAAAGATTTAGCAACAAGTTACTACTGGACGCACAAAACACCAACAGTTGATGGATTTTTTATCCCGTTACTAATTACACTGTTTTGTTTAGCTGGATTTATTTACGCTGGTTTATTAATTTATAGGAAAAAGAATAAAAATATATTTAAATCATATATATTCTTTGCTGTTTGGGCTACGTTAGGGCTATTACCTTATATGCAAATTATTGCACTAGATATGACGGCGTGTGAAACATGGTTCTATGCGTCTATGGTTGGATTTCTTGGGATGATTACTTTGATAATAATTAATATTCTACCCCGGATTAATCCAAAATGGATGATTACGGCTGGTTTGATAATTTTAATTATACTTGGCGTTCGTACAAGTATCCGCGGTATGGATTACAAGTCACAAGAGACATTATCATTAAGAGATATTCGCGTTACTGATAAAAATTATTTAGCGATGAATAATTTGTCAAAATATTACATTGATAACGGTAACCCTAAAAAAGCAGAACAATATGCCATGAAATCTATAGAGTTTTTTCCAGCAGTTTCAAACTATATTAACCTCGGCGTAACTCGACAAAAATTGCATGATTTAGAGGGCGCAAAAGAGGCTTATCTTACGGCGTTAGAGTTTGTGCCCCTGCGCGTGACTTATGAGAATTTAGCGATTGTTTATTTAACCATCGGTAACACAGATAACAATATTATATTTTTAAAACAAGCACTAGCGATATTTCCAAACGACAATAGGCTGTGGACTTATATGGCAATAGAGCAATCCGCGTCGAATAATAACGAAGAGGCCCAAAAAGCCATTCTACAGGCATACCGCTTGGGTCCGGTACCGAAAGCATTATATGAATCTATCTTTAATAAAACGCCGTTAGATATTCCAATGCCAGATTCGGATAGGATTATAAAGATAACATGGAACGAGAGTTGATAGAACGTGCATTGTGACGGCTAGGGAGATTCAAAAGTATATTTGGTGTTATTTTAGCAGGGGCACGTGGAATATCAGGATATATCTTCGTCACACGAAAAAATGTAAACACTTTTTCGTCGCTTCTCGCTATCGCACCACGATCTTACTGCCAGCTAAAGCTGTCGCGATCGTGGTTCAAGTCCACACATCTCTGCAAAGAAATAGAGCCTACGCGAACGCAGACTCTACTTCTTTGGCAGGGGCTAAGGGACGATTACCAAACCTATTGTGGTATAGCTAGCTTTTCTCATACACATAAACACGTTGTTGCCCGTGACCAGGCTCAACGATGTCAGTAACTTCAAACTCCACACCTAAAACAATATTTTCCGCAGGTGTGTTTCCCGTCCTCACGTATGTCCAGGCGTGTCCATTAAATTCTGCGTCAACAACTTGCATCCGACGCTCGAGCGAAAGCCTTCCGAGACCCCGAGAACGATATGGATTACAGATGAAGCCAGATACGTTAGGCCAGTCCTTGCTAATATCTCCTGGTGTTTCAATCTGGTTGGTGATAATAGACATCCCTACAGCTCTTTCACCTGCAAAAACAATAAACTGCTCTCTTGAGCCCTGGTCGCAGAGCTCACGAGCCTCTTCGAGATTTGCCAGCACAGAATCCTCTTCTCCCGTATATCTAGCAATGGTGCCGCTGAATTCTATGCTTAGGTCAGCATTTATTGGACTCACTAGTAGCTCACGCAAATCGTGTGCAATAGGCTTAAAATTCTTTATTTCAGAGAAAGGCAGGATTTTATTCATATATCTAATATACTCTCTAGGCAATATCGGAGAAAGCATAAGCAAAACAAAAAGTCGACACATTGTCGACTTCATGTTTTGGCAGGGGCTCCAGGACGATTACCAAACCTATTGTGGTGTAGTATTTTTTTCTGAAACTATAAATCCCTAAGTGGAATTCCTGTCTTTTTAGAAACTTCTCGAGCCCAATCCAAAAGACGACGGAACTGTGCGTCGCGTGAAACTTGCTCTATCTCGGTATCGTCTAATCTTTTAACGAAACCATCGATTGTGTTGATTAGCCTATCGAGACTTTCTTGTGATGCTTTACTGTCGAGTTTTTGATTAACTAAATCAAACTGATCCTGCATATACTTAAATAATTTTGTAAATTCGTCTGCACTCATATTACTATTGTATCACCAATTATTTATTATAAATATTTAGTGTTGTGCATATGCTTACGGCAGGGGCTACGGCACGATTACCAAACCTATTGTAATGTAACAGGTTTTTCTGAACACTAGATGCGTTTCCGCTATCAATTACTATTTATGCAAGTTCTTTACTAAGGATCTTTACTAAGGCTTTTAAACTATTGAATTCATAGAATGAGAGATATGCTATAGCAAGCTGGCGCGCACTCACCTTTCGTAGACTAAAACCTTGTGAAATTGTACTAATAAGGATTGCATTGGCAAGCATTCGTCCTGTTCGTTTGTTACCATCCTCAAAAGCTTGAAGATATGGTACGAGAGACAGAGCTAAGAGCGCCTTTAAGTAAGGGTTACGTGCCGCGCTGACTACAGACAACGCAGTATCCATGTACTCACGTAGTTGCTGGGGGTTTGTCGTTGGTATATAGTTACTCGCACTAATCTTGACGATTCTCTTGCGAATGCCGGACTCAATGCCTAGGTTGTTACTAATAATACGATGGAGTTCTTCGACAGTGCTGAAGATAACCTTATTCTCAAATAAATCTTTATTTTCAATAATAAAAGCAATGGCATCTTTATGATTAAGTATCATTTGTGTTTCAAATTCAGTTTTATTTTTCGCTTTGACGCCCTCAAGAAGTAGCAGCTGTGTGTCGAGAAGAGTGTAAGTATTGCCTTCAAGCGCCGACGACTTCCAGGATAGCTCGATTGTAAGATATTCAATTTCCTTAGCTGTCATAGGTGTTCTTGTAGCTAAGTCATGAACTAATTTGTCGGCTGGAAGTAGAATATCGCTTAGCTCATTCTCGTTGACGGTCTTTAACCAATCGAAGAACGCAAAGTTAAGCGTACTTTCGGGTCGTGACTCGTCTTCTAGTAATTTGTCCGTTAGTACAAGATTAATGAGTTTTTCGTAAGTAACTAAGTACGTTGGATTATTAGTTCCGTGACGTTTAATAATTTCGAGATCGACAAGTCGTTGCAATGATCTCTGTATAGAGCGAATATTTACATTCGTCATACATTCGCTTATTTTTTTAGCTGTATTATAACCACCTAGTATATAGATGAGTACATAAGAACTACTCTTGTTTATCTCCATACGACAATTTTAACATATTTTTTTGATTATTTGCTATTTTTGTCGTATGAACATTATGTGTAATAGCCGCCGGTACAGACTATACTTACTAAGAAATAAAAGATTGAACACTAAAAATGCAAAAATAATTGTCTTAAATAAGCTATTTTCATTAGAATAGGGCCTAGAGATTTTATTATCAGGGGCACGTGGAATATCAGGATATATCTTCGTCGCACGAAAAAATGTTAACACTTTTTCGTCGCTTCTCGCTATACCACCACGATCTTACCGCCAGCTAAAGCCGCCGAGATTGTGGTTCAATTCCAACGAATCTCTGCAAGAAAAAAGATGAGCAAATGCTCATCACTTTTCTTGTCAGGCTTTAGTGTATGAGATTAGAACTTTTGTTCGGTTTTAATATATCCCATTTCTTCAAAAAATTCTCTACCACCCGGTATTTGTTGAACCTTAGATAGCTCGTCTTGATTAAACCATCTCAACTCAACTAAATCATCGCCTGGTTTCATAGATTCAGCCAATTCTTCCGCGGATTGATCTAGATGGATTTCAAATCTATTAAATATCATATTACACCAAACTCTCTCTCCATCAACTAAAGTTTTAACCGATTCACCCTTGCCCGCTATAGGAATTGGCGTCAAAAGCGATTCGTCGAGTAATATACCAGATTCTTCTAAGGCCTCTCTTATGGCTGCCTGCTCTTTGCTTTCGTCGGGCTCTATACCACCTCCTGGTATATGCCATACATCAGGAAAAACTCCTCCCTTTCTTGGATTTTTCTTTCCCATAAGTAGTAGTCCGTCGCTACTGAACAGTAGAACGGATGCAATTTGGCGATCTATCTCTCTCAGGCCTTCTGGATTACGTGCTTTTTCTACGTTATTTTCTTCAGGATTAATCATGAGTATCATTATAACAAAAAATCTCCAAAATAGAGGCTTTAATATTAGTTCCTATGCTTGGCAGACCTCATGTGTGAGTTGGAGCTTTTAGTATTAGTATTTAAGTGAGCAAAGTGATATTACTGATTACGATAAGACCATAGACTAAGACAACCACTCCAAAGAACCTGGACAATATTACGATATGTTTTTGTTTAATCTTAACTCTGAATAATCGAATCATGATGATAAGTATAACGAACAAAGTGGCTGACCCCGCAAATATACTTACCAGAGAGCCGAGCATGTATACAAAATTATATGTCTCTAGTGAAATCTTACCTATAAGCGATATCCAGAATAATATACTCAAAGGATTAAAGAAGGCTAGCACAAGCCCCATTGAATACGGATAATTTCTTTTTGCATTCTGTCTAATATGCTGAAGTGATGGATTTACTACAGAGACCAGGCCTATATAAATTAGTACTAGCCCACTTAGTAAATAAAAAATATTCGCAATCATAGGAACTTTAACTACAGGAGCAAGGCCAAGTACTGAAAATGTTACTATTAAAAACATACCTGAAAAATTACCCAATAGAAACCTATAAACTGTCGTTTTCTGTTCCAGGGTCCTTCGGATAGTTTCAAAAAAAACAGCACCGGGAACGGCTGTAATTGAGAATCCGAATATAAAGTATGTAATAAAATCTAGCCACATATTACGTAATTATATCAAAAAAATAGACCATATTTTTATGGTCTATTCAAGCATAAGCGGTTTGGCAGGGGCACGTGGAATATCTAGATATAACAGCGTCGCATTCAGAAAAACTATGAGGTAGCTTTTCTGTCTTGCTCCTTGTTATCGCACCACGATCTACGTTTGCTTTGCAAACAGATCGAGGTTCGGTTCACGAGCTACAATCACTAAAAAACGACCAGCAAATGCTGATCGTTATTTCGTGGCAGGGGCACGTGGAATCGAACCACGATCCTAGGTTTTGGAAACC
>JBBRXL010000024.1:0-10028 GCA_038248455.1 Saccharimonadales bacterium (SeqCode) | reverse complement strand
GGTTGTCATCGTTTATATATTGAATCGACTTAGTAGACGGCGACCAGCTGTATCTATCGGCCTCTATAAAGATGAGGTCGGGATAATCTATCTTAAGCTTTTTGATCAGCGAGGCAGTCGAGGGCATAGTAATAGCATCCATAGATTACGGCTAGTTCGGGATGGGCGGCTTGAACCATTTTTGGTACTGGGATGTGAGGAGGTAACTTTTCTTTTAAGATACCAATCAAAAATTCACTATATCTCTCGAAATATGTGCCGATACTGCCTCCGATGATAATAATGTCAGGCTGAAGTATCGGGATAAGTACAAGAAATCCTCTACTCATACGGTCTGATGCTTGGCGCCAGATACGTTTGCTAGTGATGTCGGCGGCATATTTGCCATATGTCTCGTAGATAGCACGGCCAGAGCCAAAGCTCTCCCATTCACGGACCAAGCCGTCGAACTCTACTAGCGCCCGTCCGCCTTCACTGTAGCGTAGACCAGGGTCTATCTTGCCGTTGGTGATGATACCCGTGCCGATGCCGGTGCTGATAGTGACATATAGTGACATAACGGGCTTCGTTTTTAGTGACCTTGTCTCGGCTAGACCGGCCAAGTTGGCGTCATTGTCGACGAAGACTGGCGTATCGCCTAGAACGCCCTTAAATGCCTTCACGACATCGAAATTTTCCCACTTGAGGTTGTTGCACCATAAGGCAATGCCGTTTTTGATAGTTCCAGGTATTGCTATGGCTATAGCCTTTGCTTTGCGGTCTCCGAACTCATCCTGCAAAGTCTTACGAACAAGTGCAGTGTATTCTACCGTGTCTTTAGGGGTAGGGAACTTAATTTGTTTGGCGATTGTGCCGTCGTCAAAAAAGCTTGCTATTAGTGTTTTTGTGCCGCCCGTGTCTACTGTTATAATCATTATTTCAGTTTAGCATATATCGTTGATTGTGATTCTACTAAAAAAAGGTTATAATAAAGTAAAATAACCTGAGGTGTTGAATATGGTTTTATCAAAGAGAACAAGTCAGGGTGGGTTTTTACAAACATTTATCATAATCGCTACTATTTTGGCGCTTATTACGGTCGGTTTAGTCTATTTTGTAAAAAATAGGGGCGAGACTGCCAGACGAGAGCAGGCGATAGCCTTGGCTGACCAGATTGCTTCAAATGACAAACCCGTAGCTTCGGCAAGTGGTTCGGGTGCAGCGGTAGAGGATAAATCAACCGTCGACTCTAAGGCTACAAGTAGTAACGATAAGGAATCGACGCCCAGTACTAATGAGACGAGTAGAAGCCTACCTGTCACTGGTCCGGCTGAGAATGTAATCGTATCGATTTTGAGTCTTGGTGTTTTGTCGGCATCGGCGATGTATTATTTTGAATCACGACGCAAGTTAAAACACTCTCTTTGACTTCTACCTCTATCTGATGTACAATTAAAGGCAATCTAGGAGGCCGCTTGTCTTACTTGCGCCCCAAGAATATTAATTAAGGAAGGAGTCTACTTAGACTTATGGCAAAAGCCAATATAACAATGGATGAGTTGCTCGCTGGCGGAATCGACAGTGTCAAGCAATTAACACAAGGTGAAGCAATTGAAGGAAAGGTTCTAGTAATTCGTAAACACGAGATACTAGTCGACCTTGGACCTCAAGGTATAGGTCTGGTCCCACGACGTGAAGTCGGTTATTCAAAAGCACTTAACATAGGCGATGAAGTAACGGCTAGTATTGTAGACCCAGAACTAGACAACGGTTACGCACTATTATCACTACGCAAAGCCGCAAAAGATCGTGGCTGGGATGAAATATCTGCTCGTATGGACGCTGGTGAGATCATCGACGTTTCTCCATATGACGCCAACCGCGGTGGATTATTGGTAGAATTTGACGGTGTTAGGGGATTCCTGCCGGTTTCTCAATTATCGGCAGAGCATTATCCACGAGTTGGTAGTAGCGACAAGGATGAGATTTTGCAACGATTGAATATTTTGATCGGCCAAACTCTTAAAGTTCGTATCTTGGACTGTGATCGCAAGGCAAACAAGCTTATTTTTAGCGAAAAAGAAGCCATCAAAGATGGTCTATCTGCTCGATTTGAAAAACTTGCAATCGGCGATGCCGTTGAAGGTGTCGTTACTGGTGTTGTAGATTTTGGTGTATTTGTAAACGTTGAAGGTATCGAAGGCTTAGTTCACATTAGTGAAATCAGCTGGGAACGCGTCAACAACCCAAGCGACTACGTTAAGGTAGGCAAGACTATTAAAGCCAAGATTATCGCTATCGACAAAGAACGCCTAAGCCTAAGCATCAAACAACTTAGTGAAGACCCTTGGATGAGTGAAGTTGATCAGTTTAAACCTGGCGACAAGGTCGAAGGAACTGTAACTCGTATCACACCATTTGGTGCCTTTGTGCAGATTAGTCCAGCCGTCGAAGCCCTTGTACACGTCAGTGAACTAGGCGCAAAAGACGACCAAGACCCTGAGAAAGTCTTTACTCTAAACGAACGCAAAGAGTTTGTTGTGCTTGAAGTCGAAAAAGAGAACCGTAAGATATCTCTAAGCCTAAACGCTAAATCTAAAAAATAAATAATTTCCGTATGATTTAATACGGGTAGAAAGGAGCAAGACCATGGCCGAAAAAATTATTGTAGTCGCTGACTCGATTACCGTCGGAGAACTTGCTGAGACCCTAAATCTACCCGTTACAAATCTCATCGGAGAATTGTTCAAAAACGGCATAGTCGCTACTATCAATCAAAGGATTGATTTTGAGACTGTTTCTATTATTATCGAAGAACTAGGTCTTGACGTTGAGGTTCAGAAGAAAGAATCTGCCAATCTTAGCGAACGAAGAGTCCATGTATTATCCAAAAATGCTGTCGAGCGTCCACCAATCGTGGCCGTGATGGGTCATGTTGACCACGGCAAGACGAGTCTACTCGATGCCATTCTCGAGACAAAAGCGGTAGACAAAGAAGCTGGCGGTATCACGCAGCACATTAGTGCTTATCAAACTGTTCGTAAAGATCGAACAATTACTTTGCTCGACACGCCGGGCCACGAAGCCTTCGCGGCTTTGCGTCAACACGGCGCAACACTTACAGATGTAGTTATTATAGTTGTAGCTGGTGATGATGGCGTAAAGCCTCAGACTATCGAAGCGATTCGATTCGCACGTTCTGCAAATGCCAAGATAGTTGTGGCTATCAACAAGATGGACAAAGAAGCGGCTGACTCAGCTCGTGTCAAAGCTCAACTAGCCACTGAGCACGACCTAAACCCAGAAGAATGGGGCGGTGACGTTGTGATGGTTGAAGTTAGCGCTAAGACTGGTCAAGGTATCGACAAATTGCTTGATATGGTTCTGCTAGTCGCCGATCTTGAAGAGCTAAAAGCCGATATTGACACACCAGCCGAAGGCCTGGTGATTGAATCACACATGGAAGTTGGTCGTGGTGCGGTTGTAGGATTACTTGTTGAGCAGGGGATGCTCAGGCCGGGACATTACCTAGTGGCTGGTACAGCATATGGCAAGATCCGTACATTGCTAGACTTTAAGGGTAAAGCCATGAAAGAAGCTGGTCCATCAACACCTGTAACAATAACCGGGGTTAAGGATTTACCACAATTTGGTGATACATTTACGATTGTTAAGAGCGAAAAAGAGGCTAGAAATGCCGTTGCTGTCGCTAAAATAGAGAACGAAAAAAATGCAGCTAGTACGAACGTGACCGGTGCGGATATGCTCAAAATGATGAACCAACAGCATGAATCTCAAGACCTTAATGTTATCGTGAAGGCCGACGTACAAGGTTCGCTGACATCTGTAGTTGATAGTCTCAAGTTAATTGATACTAACGGCGAGATTAATCTTAGAGTTATCGGCAGCGGTGTCGGAAATATATCGGAGAACGATATTCGGTTAGCGTCTGATGCCAAGACTATAGTTTACGGTTTTAACGTGACGTTACCACCGGCTGTTAAACAGCTAGCTTCGCGCGATAAAGTCCAAGTTAGGATCTACAAAGTTATCTATGAATTACTCGATGATGCACGTAATTCGATGGAAGAGATGTTGATACCCGAAGTCGTTGAGACGGAAATTGGAAAACTAACAATCAAAGGTATATTTAGGACTCTTAAAGACGAAGTTATCGCTGGTGGTGAAGTTACTAGCGGTAAGGTAATGACCGGGCTACTGGTGCGCGTCAAACGTAACAAAGAACAGATTGGCGAAGCAGAAGTAAGTCACGTTCAGCGTCAGCAACAGGAAGCCAAAGAAGTATTCGAAGGTGAAATGTGTGGTCTTAGTTTGAAAATTAACAAGAAACTTACCGTTGAAGAAGGTGATAAACTAGAATTCTTTACTCGTGAACTTGTGAAGCGTAAACTTGCTTAGCTAATAATTCAACGTGTTACAATATAATTAGTTTTATAAGATAAGGATATTAATAAAATGTTTCAATTAGACGATAAATTTTTAGCAGATGTTGGATTGGCCGAGATGCCAGAAGAAGAAAAAAAGGCGTTTTTGCAGCATATTTATAACGAGCTAGAGCTTCGGGTGGGCACTAAGCTGTCTGAGGGTATGAGCGACGAACAACTTGGTGAATTTGAGGCAATTATTGATAGAAAAGAAGACGTTATCAATCAATGGCTTTCCAGTCACGCACCGGATTATCACAACGATGAATCGTTTAGTAAGATACAACAGGCAACCGGACTTGATCCAAATGATCCAGGCCTAAGAGCGGAATATACAGCCACGAAATGGCTAGAAGTTAATCGACCAGATTATCGTGATGTTGTGGCTAGTGTACTCGATGAGATCAAAAAAGAAGTTACTGACAGTCGCGACAAGTTAATTCAAAACGATTAGTTATTTATTAGACCGTTGATGTAGGCCGTGGCCGACATAGTTTTACCACTTGGGGCTATTAGTTCATCTATCGATAAATAAGTGCTATCTTTGCATTTAATTATTATAGGCTCAGTGTCGTTTGTCGATATGTGTGATTTTGTTATGATAATTTCAACGTTTTCAAACAGCATTCTTGTTTTAGGGAAGCCTATAAATGCACGAACTAATCTTTCGGCTTGCTGCGCAGTTATTTCGAGTGGATTTATCAGACCGTTTTCTTTGCCGAGTAACTGGCAGTAGGTCGCATCGGCTTCAACTTGGTCGACTGGCTGGAGCGAGCCATCGTCAATCGATGGTAGTATATCTACTAGGTTTTCAGTTCCAATCTGCGCAAGTTTCTCGTATAATTCTGGTTTTGTTTCGTTGCCAAGTAGCGGATATTCGATTTGTTTATAGACAGGTCCGGCATCCATAGCGGCTACTAGTTTCATTATAGAAACACCTGTTACTGTGTCTCCATTTGTTATAGCTGATTCGATAGGTGATGGCCCGCGGTACTTTGGCAATAGCGAAGGGTGGAGGTTGATTATGCCTGGTTTAAATATATCTATAATTTCTTTTGGTATTATCTTACCGTAACTCACGAGCACGCCGATGTTATCCCCAAGATTTTTAATTTCGTCGAGATGATCCTTCAACTTGACTGGCTGTATGACAGGTATTCTATGCTGCAGGGCGAATATTTTTACCGCAGGTGGTGTTATGAGCTGTTTGCGTCCCTTTTTGCTGTCTGGTTTGGTAACTACGGCTGCTATCTCAAAACCAGCCTCTACGAGACCTTTGAGCGCGACTAGGCTGAAGTCTTCAGTCCCAAAGAATACTATTTTTTTCAATGTTTTCTCCATAATCTAAGGGTTTTAGGTCGCCCTTGTCGTCTAGCTTGTAAAAAGCATCTGTTTTGTCTTTGATGTGGTCAATAAATACGATTCCGTTTGTGTGATCAATCTCGTGTTGGATTACGCGGGCCAGGAAGCCTTCGGCTTTGAACTTGACTTCATTTCCGTCTTCATCCATAGCTATCACTCTGATTTTGTTATGCCGCGGCACTTTACCATATATATTGCTGACACTTAGACAGCCTTCGTAGTCGTCGACTATTTCGCCTTCGTATTTGACCACCTCAGGGTTTATGAGAGTTGTAAAATCGCGAACTTGCTTATCGTCGAAATCGCTTCTGATTATGACAGCTCTATCTAATCTATCTATCTGAACAGCGGCGAGGGCGGCACTGATCTCGTGCGGACGACTATCTTCCCAGTCGAGTGCGGCCGATACCATATCTTCGATAAGTTTTTTCGTCTCATCAGTAATAACGTGAACTTTCGACGATTTCTGTCGCAGGTGTGGCGAGGGCAGGGTGATGATATCTTCTTTTTTCATTATTTGTATTATATCAGGGGTGGCTAAAGTAGGCTAGTAGGGTCTATCTCGTATTGCCAATTATTGGTTGGAACTAACTTTATAGCATCTAGTAGATATTCTCTTCTGGGGCTTTTTAAAACTAATTGCCATCTGTAGTTACCGAACTGTCTTTCGTAGAACGCTGGTACTGGGCCTAGAATTGAGACGTCCTGGTGTAGTGATATCTTAAGCTTTTTATGCAGAGTTTGAGCGGCCTTGATAGCACCAGACTCAGTTTTGTAAGAAGTCGTGAGTTTTAGCAGGTGAGTGAAGGGTGGAAATTTCGATATTTTTCTTTGCTCAAGGGCGTAATTATAAAATCCTTCATAATCTTTGTTGATTCCATAGACTATAGCTGGATGTTGCGGTTGGTAGGTTTGGATTACTACGGAATTTACGGTATTATTGCGCCCTACTCGTCCAATCACTTGAGTTAGTAGCTGAAAATTACGTTCGATAGTACCGAAGTCTGGCAAGGCTAACCCGCTGTCGGCTTGGATAACACCGACGGTTCCTAGATGGGGTAGGTCGAGCCCTTTGGCTACTATCTGGGTACCTATGGCGATGTCAATTTTGCCGCTATATAGTTCTGAATATCTAGAGCGTAGAGTTTCAAGCTCGTTGTTGTCGGCGTCAAACCTAGCTACGTTCGCATCTGGGAATAATTTTTTGATTTCCGACTCAATTAATTTCGTACCATAGCCCTTGAATATAATATCGGCGTTTTGACACTCCGGACAATGGTTCGGTATTTTAGAGCTATTTCCGCATATATGACATTGTAGTTGGTAAGTATCAGAGTGAAGAGTGAACGGCACATGGCATTTGTCACAAAGTGATGTCCATCCACAGTTGCTGCACAAGGTAGTCGATGCGTTACCTCGACGATTATGAAATATGAGCGTTTGTCTATTACTATTTAGGTTGTTTTGAATTTCACCCAAGAGTTTATCGGATAGAAATCGATGTTTTTTGAAATTATTGCGTTTGGTCATATCGATAAGAGAAACATCTGAACTAACCTGTTGTTTGACAGCACTTGTGGTCATTTTTATTATTGGTCTTTTGGCTTTTTGAGCCATGTACATCTCGGATATACTAGGCGTAGCGCTTCCGAAGATTACATGTGCGTCGTGTAATTTTCCTAGTACCGTAGCCACGCGCAAAGCAGAGTATCGGGGCGACTGTTCTTGCTTATAACTCGGCTCATGAGACTCATCTAAGACGATAAGGCCTATATGTTTGACGGGTGCAAACAAGGCAGAACGTGCACCGATTATGATAAGGGGTTTATCAGACTCCAGTATGGCCTGCCACGTGTTGTGGCGCTCTGCTTCGGAGAGGGATGAATGCATAACTAATATGTTGTCGAAGTGGTTGGAAAATTCCGATATAACCTGAGACGTAAGTGCAATTTCGGGAACAAGTACTATGCAAGATTTACCAGATGCTAGGGTCGACTTCGCAAGATCAATATATACAGCAGTTTTACCTGAGCCAGTTACACCGTGGAGTATGAATGTACCCGGGCTATTTGACGAGGCGGTATTAATAGCTGTTTTTTGATCTGGAGTGAATAAAATATTTGTTCGATTTCGAGGATGAATTTCGATGTTTATTTCTTTATTTCGTCGCTTTTTGTGCAGTCCAGAAGGTATTGCTAGTTGGAGACAGGCAGCCAGAGGCGTATTGTAGTAGCTAGCGACCCATCGACATAGTTCGATAATTTGTAGGGGTAATATTTTACCTGAAGTGACTGTTACATCTTTTGTTTCAAATTTTGGTTTCGCCACCGATTTGATTATAACGCCGTTATAACTCTTTTTGCCGACAGGAATAGACACTATTTCACCGATTGATAGGGCTTCTTTGGATGAATAAGTAAATACATCAGTTCCAGGCCTGATTATGGCGGTCGGGGCTACCTCGTAGTAGTGCATATATATCATTATACTGCTAAAATAAGCATATGTATTTTGAGAATAGATCACAGGCTGGTCAAATGTTGGCTACAGCTCTGCTAGAGAAGTATCGTTACGAGAATTGTGCGGTTGTCGCTCTCAGCGACGGCTCGGTACTTGTAGCCGAGCAGATAGCGGCTTCGCTCCACTGTGTTCTGATGATGTTACTTACTGAGGATATTCAGGTTCCTGGCGAAAGTCTAAGCTTTGGTGCAGTATCTCAGGATGGTGGATTTACCTACAACGGCATGTTTTCTACTGGTGAAATCGAAGAGTATGCCAGTGAATTTCATGGTTATTTGGATGAGCAAAAGCGTGAAGCTTTTCAGAAAATCAATCGATTACTAGGTGATGGTGGTCTGATAAACGAGGATATGTTGCGTGATCATATTGTTATTTTGGTATCCGACGGACTAGATAACGGTGCTTCGATTGATGTGGCTATAGACTTTATGAAACCAATCAGGGTTAAGAAACTAGTTGTCGCTACGCCTGTTTCCAGCGTTCAAGCAGTCGATAGGTTGCATATATTGGCCGATGAACTTCATATTTTGGATGTAAAAGAGAACTTTATGGGAGTCGATCATTACTATACGGACAACAATATTCCTTCTCATGAAGATACAATTGCGAAAATAAATCAAATTGTGCTTAATTGGCGTTGACCAATCGTCTATAAAAAGTGTAGAATAAAAAGCAACAAGTGAGACAGGAATTAACTAAAGGGAATACATGCTAGACGTTTTTATTACATCTCGGGTGCGACGAAAAATTGTTGTTGTATATGCAAAGTATCCTGACTTCAAGACGCATGTTCGTGGTCTAGCTAAACTAATCAAAGAAGATCCGGGCAATATCCAGCGTGAACTCAAGCGTCTAGAGAAGGTTGGCTTTTTGACTAGTGAAAAACAAGGTAATACCAAGATTTACTCCACAAACAAGCAGTTCGCAATCTTTAAAGAACTTCAAAGTATCGTCATAAAATCACAGCAGCATGCTGGTCGAACTAAGCGCTCAGCATCAGATCTATAACATGTCCCTTTTCGACAAAATATTAGCCAGCCGAGGTATAAAGGCTAGCGAGATGGAAGATTTTTTGCATCCGGATTATGACAAGCGTCATGATCCATTTTTGTTGCCGGACATGAAAAAAGCCGTTGATCGTATAGAGTTGGCCCTTGAAAACAAAGAAAACATTACAATTTATGGCGATTACGATATTGACGGACTGACGGCAACTTCATTACTACTAGATGCCTTTAAATCCTTTGGTTTTATAGACGTAAAGGCTTTCATACCGAACCGCTTCGTCGAAGGATATGGCCTGACGGTAGATGCAGTCGAGTCGATCATAAAAGCTGGAGCCAACCTAATCATTACCGTCGACTGCGGGAGCTTAAGTCATAAAGAGATCGAGCGCGCCAATGAACTAGGAGTTGATGTCATAGTAACCGACCATCATAGCGTAAGTGACGTTCATCCAGAAGCTGTGGCCGTCATAAACCCAAAAAGAACTGATCATAAATATCCATTTATTGACCTAGCCGGAGTTGGCGTAGCCTTCAAGCTAGTTCAGGCGCTCCAAACGCGTCTCCCGGGACTTGATGCTGGTGCCGAGAAGTGGTTGCTGGACCTGGTGGCCCTTGGAACTGTTTGTGATGTGGTAACTCTTGTAGACGAGAACAGAACGAATGTTTATTGGGGGCTTGAGGTTCTGAAAAAAACTCGTCGACCGGGTCTTCGGGC
>JBBRXL010000023.1:0-10458 GCA_038248455.1 Saccharimonadales bacterium (SeqCode) | reverse complement strand
ATTATTATAGTTTTGGCGCGAGACACGTATTTAATAGTACCAAAGACATAGACATACGTCAAGACAGGCGCTATTTACATAACGCTATTGTTTTTATATTAAACTCTTTATGGTTTAAACGCAAGTACTTTTTGATGTACATTTTACTAAACCCAAAGAACCATATTATAAATTGAAAATAACGGCGTAACCTGTAATGCTGTCTTACTAATTAGATACCTGGCGTGGCCGAACTATCAGATCTCTTTAGTTCTTTTTCTTTGAGCATAAATACCAGAACAGTTGAGGTGGCGGTTAGTATGCTGGCAAATATAAATATATTGCGCAAGCTGTTAGAAAATGAATTTTTGACATTATCTGAGAAATCGTTTTGATTCTTTTCAAAACTAGTCTTGGCCGCTTCCGCCTGGTTTTTTGGCATTTGTATCAAAGCCTGGTTGAAGCCTTCGGTAATTTTCTTTTTGACATCGGGTGAATTTAGATTTAGTAAAGTATCGGCGTTATTCAAATCGCCTATTTTACTAATTTCTGGATTATTCGACAACTGCTGTAAGTAAGGACTATTATCGACAGTTACAAGATGTCCGACTATTCCAGCAGTTAGGATTGATCCGAATATTGCAATTCCTATTGTCGAACCGAGCCCCCTGAAGAGTTGGTTCGAGCTAGTCGCCACGCCAAGTTCCGACTGGTCTACTTCGTTTTGTATTGCAAGATTTATAACAGGCATACCAACACCAAGGCCTAGACCTAGTAGGAATATCATAATGGCCTCCTGCCAAAATTGACTATCAGGGTTAAGTGTCGCAAGTAGTAGCATCATTATCGAAGCTGTAATAAACCCGATTTGCATAAATATCTTGTATTTGCCTACACGTGAGATTATCTGTCCAGATGAAATACTAGAGATCATCATGCCGGCCATCATCGGCAGAAGCATTAGTCCAGATTCGGTTGGCGAAGCACCAAAAACTTGCTGGTTAAACTGAGTTAGGTAGATAATCGAGCCCATGAAGCCAGCACCGAACAATGTCGCAATTGAGACAATCAAAGTAAAGTTACGTTTCTTAAACAAAGAAAGTGGAATAATCGGCTGCTTTGTCTTGGTCTCAACATATATAAATGCAGCCGTAGACAGAGCTGTGATGCCGTACATAATAGCCTGAAGTTGCCAAACCGCCATTCCAGAATAACTCAAAAATCCTTCAAAGATTGAATCCGTATTGGCTACGGCCAGAATCAAAGAACCAAGGGCAATCGATAATAACGTTGCGCCAAGATAATCAACTTTTGGCTTCTTGGTGTGCTTGAGCGGTGGGCAAAATGTCGATATGAGTATAAAGGCTATGATACCAACTGGTACATTAATGAAGAAGGTCCAGCGCCAATCCGTCATAAAGCCCATAATCGAATGACCTTCGGTTAACCAACCGCCTAGCAATGGACCTATAAGCGAGCTAAGTCCAAAAACAGCTCCGAACATTCCTTGCCATTTCGCTCGTTCTCTGGCGGCAAATAGGTCACCAATAATAGTAAAGGCGTTGGCTGTTATAATACCCGCACCCACACCCTGTATCGCCCTTGCGACTACCAACTGTGTCATATCACCACTGAGTCCACTGATTAGAGACCCTATAACAAAAACAGCTACACCAATAATCGTCATAATTCTACGACCAAATAGATCTGAAAGTTTACCGGCAATTGGAACCGTTATAGTCGTCGTAAGCATATAAGAAGTAATCACCCAACTCAGCATGCTATAAGAATTAAATTCCTCTACAATACGACCGAGCGACGTCGAGACGATCGTCTGATCAAGTGCCACCAAGAAAAGACTAGCCATAATCGACAACATAATAATAATTTTAGTTCTAATAGCTAAATGATGGTTCATGAATTGTTACTTTCTTGATTTGTTAATTGTTTTTAGGTTTTCGACTTGAATATTTAAGTGTTCAATATACTTTTCTAGCATCTCTTCTTTTAATAGTCCCACGAAACCAGACTTACAAGAACCTACGACGTACAACTTATCGCCAGTATTAATACCTAGCTCATCTCTAGCCTCGGCAGGAATGACTATTTGTCCCTTAGTCCCAACAGTTGCCGTTCCGAATAGTTTTTTATCGTGCATCTTATTATAATAATAAAGTATGAAAAGTATGTCGAGTATAACTTAAGGTTATTCTTATTATACCGAGAAAACGACGACAGCTATGATTATAACCGCCACAATTACGATAATAAGCTCCATAATCGTGAATCCTAGCTGGTTTTGACGCAATTTACCCATAAGACTCCCCTTTTTATATACATTAATAATATCATGATAAATCAACCCTTTCACAATATTTTTTGCTATACTTAAGCATAAGAGGCTTTTTGAATTAATGAACATATCCAGATACAAAAAACTTTTTAAATACCCGGGTTATGGTTGGGTATTATTTATATTTGTTGCTATTTTTGCACTACCTGTGACACTTCATGCTCTAACTCCTATATCACAGGGGTACTTGAGCATCGACAAACTATCACTTGGATCTATTGTCAGCCTCCAGGAACAGTCATCCGACCACGTAGTAGCTTCAAATAACAGCAACGTCGACAATCTACTTGGAGTCGTAATTAGCAACACTAATTCTCTACTGTCTATTTCAAATGGCCAAGATGACCAATTCCAAATAGCCACTAACGGCTCGGTGACGGTACTTGTATCTGATATCAACGGATCGATTGAGAAAGGTGATCAGATCACAGCATCTCCAGTAAAAGGACTTGGGATGAAGGCTACTTCCAACTCAAAGGTTATAGGTATTGCTCAGAACGCGCCCAGAAATAGCAAAACAAACCAGACATACACCGACGAAAATGGAGTCGAACAACATCTAACAATTGGCGAAGCAGATGTACTAGTAAGCGTCGCCTACTACTACAAAACGCCCGAACAAACCATCATACCGGCCGCAATCCAAAAGATAGCCAACGCGCTTGCCGGCAAAAAGGTTGATGTTTTACCAATACTTATTAGCGCGGCCATATTTATCATTACCTTAATCATCGTTACGAGCATCATATACTCGATGATTCGCAGCAGTATCATATCTGTCGGCAGAAACCCTATGGCCCAATCAGCCGTGTATCGTGACGTTATACAACTTTCGGCACTGGTACTGGGCATATTAGCGGTTGCCATAATATTAATCTATGTAATCTTAACGAGGCTCTAAATGAACGAAATCACAATTCTAAATATCATACTCATAGTCAACGCCTTTGTTATGGGCGTATTGTTTGTATTTGGTCTCAAGCACCTGCTGGCTCATTTCAAAAAAGACGACAAGAATACACACCAAGTGCATGAACCAGCCGATAAAACCAAAATACCACGTGAATTAAAAGAGGAGATGCTAGCTAGGGCTGAGCATAACTTCGAAAAAATGATTGATCATTCAATCGCCGAATTACAGGCCGACCTAGAAAAAACAACCTCAGAAGTTAGTCAACATTTTAGTAAGATTAGCTCCAGCATCATCAATAATGAAACAGATCAATATAGGCAACTGGTTGAAAAGTTGCGCCAAAAAACTGGTGAGATTATAGACATCAGTCGCGAAGAGATAGCAAATCAACAAGTTAGCCTAAAGTCCAACATGACCGACAATGTGGAGGCCGAGAAACAATTACTTATCAAACAAATCGATACGAAACTAGCAGATTCATTTAGTTCATTTTTGATAGAAGCTATGCAGCATAATGTGGACCTAGGCGCCCAAACAAAATATATTATCGATACCCTAGAGAGCCACAAAGATGAACTTAAAAAGGAAATTAGCTAACCTATGAAGCTCAATCTTCCAGACACGATTGCATCTCCTCAAGATCTCACAGATATGATCCTAGAGATTCGTGAATATTCAAAATGGTATTCTCATAATGCCATTAAAAAGACCCTAAAAGGTAGTGATGCACCAAATCTTTCGGGATCTACCAAAGAGTTCCTGAGACAGCACTCGGATACTTCAACGTTATCGGATTTAGTCGATGACTTAGAAAAATTCAGATCAAACGCCCCAACTATTTCTATTACCCTAGCGGCCGTACCGACTGGTGATCTCAAAAAAACAATCGTCGCCTGGACTAGAACAAATCTCAGCCCTGATACTTTGATAAACTTTCAATTTAATTCCACGATTTTGGGCGGCATAGTTGTGAAGTGCGGTAGTCGCATATTTGACTGGTCGTTTAGGCGAGGTCTGCTCGACAACAGAAATAAATTCCCGGGGCTTTTGCGCAATGTTTGATAATCCGGCCTTTCAGAAACTAGTCAATGCCGACAACCTGACTGGTGAAGTTGTAGCTGTTAACAGTTTTATTATCGAGGTAAAAGGGCTAGAGGGAGTACAGCTCGGCGCCCAAGTATTGTTCGAGGACGGACAAAGAGGCTTGGTGCGTGAAGCTTATGGTGACAAGGTAATATTATTTAACATCGACTCCGAAAACATCAAGCCCGGTACATTGGCAGTAGTCGAAAACAACAAGCTGAGTGTTCCTGTTGGCAAAAGTTTAATCGGACGAGTATTATCGCCCATGGGTGCCCCTCTTGACGACAAAGGCAGCCTAAAGACGACGACAGTTTCTGGTATATTCAACCCAGCACCAGGCATCATGGCTCGTAGTATGTTAAATGAACAGCTGGCTAGTGGCGTGGCGGCTGTTGATATGTTTTTCCCAGTAGTACTCGGCCAGCGTATCGCGGTTCTGGGTGACAGCAAATCTGGTAAGAGCACTTTCCTAAGTCAACTAAGCGCTAATCAAGATGGCTCAGATAGAATCGTAATATACGTGCTGGTAGGCAAAAGAAAAGTTGACGTTGAACAACTACTGGCCGGACTGCGCGAATCGGGTGCCATGGATCACACAATTGTAGTTTTGGCCGACATATTTGACTCACTGACTCAGTCTTATCTAGCACCATATGCCGCCTGTGCCATGGCCGAAAACCTCTGGTATTCAGGTCAAGATGTAATTATAATTTATGACGACCTAAGTAGTCATGCCGAAGCTTATAGGCAACTTTCGCTTCTGCAAGAAGTTGATCCGGGTCGCGACTCATATCCAGGCGACATATTCTATGCCCACTCTAGCCTTCTAGAGCGCGCCGGCAAGCTAAAAAGCAACAACAAGACACTTACTGCTCTTCCGGTAGTCTTGACGCCTGGAGATGACATTACGGCCTATCTTTCGACCAGTATTATGTCTATTACTGACGGACAAATCGTCTTTGATCTTGGAATTTTCCGCAAAGGCAATCGACCAGCCGTCAACGCCGGTCTTTCGGTTTCTCGTGTCGGTGGACAAGCCCAAACTGGCCGACAAAAGAGATTATCCGGTACGCTCTTCAAGACACTTTCGCGCTACAAACAAGCCGAAGAATTCTCGCACTTTGGCTCAAGCCTTTCGAAGGAAGCAATAACCGACTTAACAGTAGGTAATCAGATATACTCTGCCCTTCAACAGACACCGACAGAGCTACTCACGCTCAATCAACAACAGCTTATCTTGGAAACTATTTTGCTTGGTGCGGGCGAAACAGAAATAGATGTAGCCGGAGTGAAAGATTTCGTTATCAAAAATAAGTTTAAACTAAACGATGATGCTGATTTTGATAAGTATGAAGCTGATATGTTGAAAAAATTCACAGTTAAAGTCAAAAACGACGCCAAACCAGAATCAATCGAAACTCCGGACGAAGGAGACCAAGATGCGACGAGCTAATATAATCGAGAAAGATAGTAAGCAGATCGGTACAATCGAAGACCTGACTAGTGTTTTTGAAAGTATTGCTAGCACCAAGGTGGCAAAAGTCCGAGGTAAAGTAGAACTATCGAAGGAATTCTTTCGCCTTCTATGGGCTAGTTATAGATTTGTACGTATAGATCCCAAGACACACATTACTAATCGAGAGTTTAGTTCCAATCCAAAACAGGCCTTTATCATCGTATCGGCAGAAGGTGGGCTGGGCGGAGACATCGACCACCGTCTAATCGAAACAATGTTAGCCGATTACGACAAGAAAACAACCGACATTGTCGTACTAGGAACTCACGGCGCCACTCAACTTTCGCAGCGAAATATTGATTTTGTTCACTTCTTCCAGGTGCCAGATAGCGATAGCTACATCGACGTCAGCCCAGTTATAAATGCCGTGAATGATTATTCGAAAATTTTTGTATACTATGAAGAATATATCTCCCTGAGTAATCAGGCTATTAAAAAGATTGACCTTGTAGCAACAATGCGCGGCCTCAGCGAGGAGCAAGATTATGATGACATAAGTTTGGCAGCCAATACTATTTTCGAACCGTCGGTTGATAAAATAGCCGAACAAATGGAGGATACCATGATGAGTTTGGTGCTTAGTCAGTCTATCCTCGAGTCAAGTCTGGCTCAGGCAGCTAGTCGATTCAACGCCATGGCAGTCGCCAAAAAACGAGCCAGCGAATTATTGTATCTTTATCAGCTCGAATTTCATAGGTCAAAACGAGCCGACAGCGACCGACGACTAAGAGAAGTCATGATTAGTATAAAAGGCAAAAAGAAACACGCCGGAGGTGGAGCATAATGAAAAAAATTGATAGTAATTTAGTTGATAAAGTTGGCATAATTAAGTCCTTGAAAGGATTGATGGTTGAAGTCCAGTTGACAGGAGAGCGTCCAGACGAGAAAGAGTTATTAATCGTCGAAGACCATCCCGAAATATTCCTGGAAGTTAACAGCTTCAAAAAAGACAGTATCGTCTGTGTCAACCTGACCAATAATCAGCTGCTACAATGTGGCCAAATAGTTTTCAGAAGCTACAAAAAAGTCTCTATTCCGGTTGGCCCAAAGACTATGGGCCGAGTGTTTAGCGCGCTTGGTGAACCGTTAGATGAAGGACCAGCTATTGAGGACAATCGGCGAGCTATCAGCGAGCCATCAGGCATAAAAAGCTACCGCGATACCCAGAAGCTTGAGCTGCTTGAAACTGGACTAAAGGTCATCGATTTCCTAACTCCTTTCGTAAAAGGGCGAAAGATTGGTATCGTAGGCGGTGCTGGCGTAGGCAAGACAGTCTTGACGATGGAAATGATACACAACGTCACCCGTAATGAAAAAAGTTTATCAATATATTGTGGGGTCGGTGAACGTATTCGTGAAGGTAACGAGCTATACGAAACCTTAAAAGAAACTAACGTTCTCAAAAACACCGTGATGTTCTTTGGTCAAATGGACTCGACTCCGGCTATACGCTCTATGGTGGGACCAGCCGCCGCAACTGCTGCCGAATACTTCAGAGACGAAGAAGGGCGCGACATTTTGTTCTTCGTGGACAATATTTATCGCCATGTTCAGGCGTTGACCGAGCTTTCAACAAATCTCGGCTTAATCCCATCCGAAGGCGGCTACTCCCCTAAAGTCTTCTCAGACCTCAGAAGGCTCGAAGATCGTCTGAGTTCTACTGAAAAAGGCTCGATTACATCCGTCCAGGCTGTGTATATTCCCGCAGATGACCTTTCAGATCCAGCTGTGCAGGCTATATCTCAGCAGCTAGACTCGGTACTAGTACTATCACGCTCCATCGCCGAAAGTGGTATACGCCCAGCTGTGGACCTACTCAAAACTACCTCTTCTCTATTGACGCCTAGTATTGTTGGTGATCGTCATTATGCTCTTGCTGGAAGAGTCCAGTCTATTATGCAAAAATACGAATCACTCAAAAATATTATTGCTATCGTTGGAGAGAACGAACTTTCGCCAGCTGATCGTACCGATTATCAAAATGCCAAGAAGCTTGTCCAGTTCTTTTCTCAGGATTTCGCAGTCGCAGAACATTTATCAGGTAAGCCGGGCCAATACTTCACATTAGAAGAAACACTGAATGGCATCGAAGAAATCCTAGATGGCAAATCTTCAACAAAGAAAATCGTAAAGAAAAGCGATAAAAATGAGTAACGCTGATCAAAAAGATAAATTTGAACTAAATGTAGTAGCTAGGGCGCCGTTCAATATATATTTCGAAGGTAAAGCACAATCTGTAACCGCTACCAACACCGTGGGTGTATTTGATATATTGCCTGGTCATGCAGACTTCTTTTCAATTCTAACGCCGGGTGAAGTTAATATAGAGACCAACAACGAACAGCTAACTATTAATATAAATAACGGTATTGTAACTGTTACAAATAACTCTGTTTCTTTATTTATAAATATGTAGCTATTGAACTACTATGTAATCAAAAGCATAACCGCCGGGACTAAGCGCATTGTTAACGCCTATATTAAACCCGCCAACGCTTCGACTCACATAGAAACTTGATACTCCAGGACCGACAGGCGTCACAACAACGTGTGGGGTATTGCTATACTGCTGCCTAAATGCGATCTGTGCCACAATCCCACCAACAGCACCTGCACCGACATTGACCGCTACGGTACCCGCAGTGTCGTTTCCGCTAATTGAAACAGTTCCATTGGATCCAACCGCAGAACCTGAACCTACGCCAGGGGCGGCACCACCTGTTACTATATGACCCCCGACCGATAGTGCAGCATCTACGACAAGCGTATTGACCTGTAGAGACCTTGAGGTCAATACGCCACCGATTGAAAGATTTCCAGTTACGTTCAAATTATTTGCGACGGTTAGCAATTGGTTGACAGTTACCGCTCCCTGAAACCTAATTGAACCATCAACGTTCAAATCTTTTCGAAGTGAAAGTGAGTCAGCATTAATATCACCATTAACATCTAGTTTATTTAGTGTTGTATCACCCGCCTGGAGCTTCGTCAGACTAGCATCACTTGCAGAGAATTTGCTATTTAGACTGAGTTTACCGGCGATACTTACATCGTCCGCCACGGTAAGCGTTCCGTTAAACTTAGCATTTGGACCGACTGTTAGTTCAGTATTTTGGCTACCTACGGTATTTCGACTAACACCTAGTCCGTTTAATACTTCCGGGCTAATAGTCACATCGCTGCGATTAACAGTACCCGTGTCGGCCGCCTTGCTTTGTAAAAAGTACGACACTATTGCAGCATTAACACCCAATATGAGCAAAACGACTCCGACGCCAATAAACGTTGCCTTATGACTCGGCCTGTACTTTATTCCTCCGACTTTATTAATCGATCTACGAACAACATCGGTGGTTTTTTTCTTAGAAGTAACAGCATTATCGTCATTAAACTGAGATTTCAAAACCTCAGGTACCGGCAAACCCGAATCGGATGTATCTTTTGTTGACATTAAACTCCTTATTTATAATATATTATATAGCTTATGTATATTTATTAGCAACCGATCTTACGCTGCTTGCAAATTATTTAGATATAAACAACAATAGATACATGTTTAGGCGGATTATTTTGGGCGTATTTGCATTATTAGCGCTGGTGGCGCTCAGCCCTATTAATCTATATGCTCAGCAATCTACAAATTACATATTAAGCGAGGGTGTGATCGGCTCAAGCGGCTCCAACAACGCCAACTCAACAAACTATAACTCCTCAACAAGCTCAGGAGATTTATCCGTAGGTAATACGGCATCGGGTAATTATCAGATAGATACTGGTTCCAAGACTACGCACGACCCAACACTATCATTTAGAATGATCAGTAATAATTCAACACTAGGAGATTTTAGCGCAACCGCCCCTTCTATGACAACAACTAGCTTTTCGGTGTTAAACTATACAAGCTATGGATATGTTGTCCAAATATTTGGGGCCCCTCCGACCAATGCCGGAACTATCATTGCTGGTTCTCCGCTTGGAACAACATCCGCTCCAGGTACGGATCAGTTCGGAATTAATCTAATAGCCAACACTCTGCCGGCGACGATAGGCGCAAACCCGAATAATGGTCAGTTTGGGTTCGGACAAGCCGCCACAGATTATGCTACAGCCAACCAATACCACTACACTAGTGGAGATACTATAGCTCTTGCACCGAAGAGCTCAGGAGAAACCATATATACAATCAGTTATCTTGTAAATGTTGCGGCCTTAAAACCTGGAGGGGTATACACAACCAACCAGACAATTGTTATCACTGGTACATATTAAATAAATTACGCATAAAAAGTGTTGACATGCCATTTCGCTCATGCTATTCTTCAAGTAACAACACCACAAAAAATAAAAAGAAGAAAATATAAAAATGAAAAAACAAATAGGGATATACTCAAAATTACTAACCGTTTTCGCATTGGTCGCCGCAAGCTTTATTCAAGCTATCGACTTTAGCCCTGTTGGGGCATCGCAAATCACCGACAGAAGCATACAGCTAATTCAAGGAGTGGACGCAAACAATGGTGGTTCGCGCGCCGGCGGCTTAGTTAAACATCGATTCACCTTTACACTTCCGACAGCCGGTACCGTTGGATCTATTAAATTCGAGTATTGTACGCT
>JBBRXL010000022.1:0-11014 GCA_038248455.1 Saccharimonadales bacterium (SeqCode) | reverse complement strand
TCCACGCTGTGCGCCGTTTGCCACGCCCAAGAATTGGGTAAGTGGTGCAGCGAGCACGCCAACGAGTTGACCTCGGAGTTGATCCTTGGTCGGTAGACTTGCAAGAGCGTTGACAGTAGCTGTATCCAATGTGTATCCAGCTGCGTCAAATCCGACAGTCAAAATCAACTGTGGGTGGCTCTTGGCAAATTTAGCAAGTACTTGAGCGGAAGCAACTTCGTCTTCGCTTGAAAAAGCGTAAACTAATTGACCTGTTAGTAGACTTGTATCTGCACTTTTATATACTTCACTTTGCTCTAGAGCGACACGGACAAGTCGGTTTTTGACAACCTTGATGACCACACCGGCTTCACGAGCCATTGCGCGTAGTTCTTGCATATCTGCAACGCTTAGACCGGTGTAGGCTGCGCCCGCACTTCCCTTTGCGCTAACAAATAAGTCAGCTAATTCTGTAACTAAACTAAGTTTTTTATCGCGAGTAATTGCCATAAAAATCCTTTCTGTTTAGTTTATTCGACCGAATTTTCAATGTTCTGACAACCTATGGCGGTAAACAAAAAGTCTTTGGACCTCGCACCGCCAAAGACTAAATTTAGAAAAATGTATGTTTTACATGATCCTCGGTAGCAAATTAAGTATTTTCATACAGCCACTGTCTTTGGTAATGTCTAGAGGTATTCTAACAGAAGCACTAACCACAGTCAACCCTTTTAGGGTATTGACAAATATACCTCTTTACTGCTATAATATAATTAAATATGTTACCAATAAGTAAAGAGCGAATAGGTTCTGGTGAGCCTATGATTGAGCAACTTTGTCCCGTAGAGGCTCGTTTGTCTGTAGGCGAGATGAATATTCTTAGACCACATGACCCCGACCATGTTAGGACTGAATACGCACCAACTCCATTTTGGGGTTGGGATCTACGAGTTCAAGTTGAGCGTGATGCTGCTGATTTTGATTCGAACTCTTGTCTTGCGGGTTGTGCAATTGGTAATTACTTGAAAGAGTTAGGTCCTAGTACGGAAATGGTGAGTTTTATGGCTTATGGTAGTAACGAAATACGCAAACGAATTGATGATTCGATAAGTGGCATACCCGAAGACTGTCGACCCAGTGATGAATTGGTAGAATTTTTCAAAATCTCCAACATTGGTGCATTCGCGAATCGAATAGATAAGAATGGTGATATTAATACCAACATCAAAGACATGAATATGGATGACTATAATCGTCTATCTCTTGGCACCGGTCGGCCATCAGAGTTGGTGGATATATTCGACAGACACTACGGTGACCTGTTGTCCCTTGAGCTCGCCAAGCAGACCGTTGGTATGCGTTGGAATCGGACTGACGTTATGGATAGGGCTGTACTTTTAGCGACGGAAGATAATGGGTTTTTGAGTGAGAAGTCCAAAGAAAGATATTATTATACGTCTGGAATATCGGCCGTCGAAGGACAGCAGTCGCGAGAGCGAGCAGGTATATATGTTCGCAAGCAAGAACTCGGCTCTAAGAAAGTAGATGGTGGACGTCTCGTTTTAATGCAACGTGATTCATTTATGGTAGATTTTCATCATAGCAATATGCGTAATCTGTTGCCGGGATTTAATGATTGGTATAGCAAGTCACTTAGTGACGAATGGGTAGATAATGAAGGCTACGAGCATTTTGAGCCATTAGATGTTAGCGAAGATGAGATTGTAGAGATGATACGTGCAAACACCAAGCGAACTAAGCCTGGGAATGCAAGAGGTGGTTCTGGACTTAAGACTCCTATATTTGGAGGTAATCTCGGAGAGTCGGCGTGTGAGTTCGGTGAAGCCGTTGCGGCCAAGATTGAGTCGGCCATAGCGGACATGGTCAAATCAGGGCAAGAGTTTAGTCCTGATTTGGGTGTTCATATGGCGAATAGGTCTTATTATGTATATTTTGAATCAGAAAAAGACTAGGTTAAGCTGATTTGGAATCTGTTCGTAATTTGAGAAACTATTAGCTCTTCGACTTGTTTTTCATTACCTGCTCCATCTATCAAGGGAATTTGATATTTCTTGGCAATTTCAAAATAACTGTCGTTTACTCGTTTCTGGAAGTCAGACGTTTTTGATTCAAATGTGTCTTTGGCTGAGTCCGCACCCGCACGTCCGAGTAGTCTACTGAGTCTTTCGCTTTCATCTAGATATAATATAGCTTCAAAATCTGGACTGATATATTCAGGACCTACAACGGCTAATGTAGTCGCTTCAATCGATGCGATGTCCTCACCTTCTCCATAGCCTTGATAAGCTAAAGTAGATTTCCAACTTCTCGCTGCAATTACCCATTTACCTAGTTCTAGTGCCTCGAGTGCACCACCAGGGCGTTTCCATAATTCATTCCTGGCAGCCGAAAAGAGCGCTATGTTTGTTGATGGAACTCTTGGAATCACTCCATTTTTTATAAGATAGCGAATATGATTAGGCATAGTGTCAAGAGACTCATCGGCTTCACCGGGTTCGTGAAACTCGATTGAGTCTATTCCATGGCGCGCAAGTCTTGCCTTTAAGATTTTAACTTGGGTTGATTTACCCGTGCCGTCTTGGCCTTCGATAACAATATATTTTCCACGCTCTGTCACTACTGTATTCCGTCCGCTAGTCCTTCGATAGTAGTAGGTTTTTTGCGTGTATCCTTAAATGATCTTGGTAGCATTTGTTCTGGACTCCAGGTTCGAATCAATTCTTCTAAGTCGTCGGTGTGCTGGTATTTGCCACTCATGCCGTCACGGCCGTCGCTGTAGTCGCCTTCGACTTCACCTGTATGATGGAAGATTAGTTGTCCTACGCGCTCGCCTACGGGCAATACGACCGATTCATGCATATTGAGGTTATAGATTTCTAGTGTAATACGATTAACATAGCCTGGGTCTATCCAGCCGGCGTCAAAACATATAGCTACACCGTTGCGTCCCCAGCTGCTGCGCGAGCGGACTTCTGAGGCGCCGCCGTGGGCACGTATGCCTACGAATTCATGCGTGTGGGCCAGTACTCTTTCACCGGGACGGAGAACGATAATTGGGTGATCTTCAGGTATATTTTCGAATAGTTCGTGATTGTTTTGTTCGCACCACTCTTTATGTGTAATTGCTTTTAACGGACCTTTGAAGTATCTGTCAACTTCTGACTTATCAAATGGATTATACACTAGGCTATCTGGGTTATACTCTTGCTTATAAAAATAATAACCTAGAGTAAAATCTAGGCTAGCTTCAGACACATGGGCTGGGTTAAATGGCACACAAACAATTGTACCGTCGGCTATTGCAGCCTTGATCTCTTTATTGCTATATACTCCCATAACTTCAACTAGTATATCAGATGTTCTATTTGATGTATAAAAATCTGTTAAAATTATAAATATGAAGAGTATTATTGTTGCCTATGACAAAAATTACGGTATTGGTGCTGCCAACGATTTGTTATGGCAACGAGATTTACCTGCTGACCTGTATCATTTCAGGACAATTACTATGAACTCAACAATAATAATGGGTTACAATACTTATCTATCGATTGGTCGCCCTCTACCCGGCAGACAAAACATTGTCATTAGTGAAACGAACGACCCGATTGACGGTTGTGATATTGCCAGTAGCCTAGACGATGCATACAAAAAATCAACTCACTCAAGTATGTTCGTTATTGGCGGCGGTTTTATTTATGGGTTAGCAATAGACAGAGTTGATAGGCTTTATGCTACTGAAGTGCAGTCAACGTTTAGCCAGGCTGATGTATTCTTCCCAGTTCTTGATAAGTCTTTGTGGCACGAAGTATCGCGAGAAAAACACCATGCCGATGATAAGAACAAATATGATTACGACTTTGTAGTTTATCAAAAATCTTAAACGGCTATGGGCGCTTTTATAGCTGGATAAGGATCATAGTCTTCAAGTCGGATATCATCGAATGTAAAATCATCGATGTTTTTTACATCAGGGTTAAGCCAGAGTTTAGGTAGTATTTTGGGTTCACGTGATAGTTGTTCGGCTACTTGATCAAAGTGATTGCTGTATATGTGAGTATCGGCAAGCGTGTGAATGAATTCACCTTGCTGGAGGCCAGTTACCTGAGCGACCATAGCTAGTAACAAAGAATAACTAGCAATGTTAAATGGGACGCCAAGGAACGTATCGGCACTACGTTGGTATAGTTGAAGACTTAACCTGTCGTTTGCTACATAAAACTGAAACAAACTGTGGCATGGAGGAAGGCCGCCAGTTTTTACTATTTCGTCTGTTTCCGCTGCATTCCAAGCGGTAACGATGAGACGTCTAGAATTCGGGGATGTTTTAATCTGCTCGATAACATCAGATATTTGGTCTATCTCGCCACCATTACCATCTGGCCATTTGCGCCATTGTACACCATACACAGGGCCGAGGTCGCCCCATTTTGTCGCAAAATCGTGATCGACTGCAATGCGATTGATAAATACTTTCATCTGACTATTCCATTCATCGGAATTTACTTCTGGCATCGGAAGGTTGTTTTTTTCAAGATATGCTTTAAAAGGCCAGGCATCCCAAATATGAACGTTATTTTGAGCCAGGTATTCGATATTTCCGGTGCCCTTTAGGAACCATAAGAGTTCATGCACGACACTGTTAAAGTACAGTTTCTTGGTCGTGACTGCCGGAAAACCATCGGCTAGGTTGTATCGAACTTGTCTACCGAACACGCTTCGCGTTCCTGTGCCGGTACGATCACCCTTATCTACACCATTTTCTACTATGTCCTGTAATAGATCTAAATATTGCCTCATAGCTACCCCCTGATATCTTTAAGCATAACAAAATACCCGCCTAGTTGCTAGACGGGTATCAGTATTCGATGTAGTAATATTAACTAACTACGTTCTCAACCTTGATTCCAGGACCTTGAGTTGTACTGATGCTTGTAGATTTTACATAGGCACCTTTTAGGCTTGATGGTTTCTGGCTTTGTAGGCTCGAGAAAAAGGCTTTGGCGTTTTCTTCAAGTTTGGCTGCACCGAAGCTAACTTTTCCAACTGATAGGTGGACGATAGCTTGCTTGTCAACGCGGTACTCTACTTTACCAGCTTTGGCTTCTACGACGGCTTTAGCTACGTCTAGGGCTACCGAACCGCTCTTTGGGTTTGGCATTAGTCCACGTGGACCTAGTTGACGAGCATACTTACCTAGTTTTGGCATGTAAGCAGGAGTTGTGATCAGAACGTCAAAAGTGATGTCTTCTTTGTCGAGTTTAGCGATAAGAGTTTCGTCACCCACAAAATCAGCACCAGCTTTTGTAGCTGCGGCGTGATCGGCTTCTGGGGCAAAGACAGCCACGTTAATCTTTTTACCTGTTCCGTTTGGTAACGATACTGTCGTACGGATGTTTTGGTCGGCTTGACGAGGGTCAACACCTAGGCGTACGTGTATTTCAACACTAGCGTCAAACTTACTTGGGTTGGTTTTTGTAGCTATCTCAAGGGCTTCGGCAAGTGTATAGACTTTATCTTTTTCTACTAGTGCGGCAACTTTTTGGTAACCTTTGCCACGACGTTCGATAACAGGACGAGCAGTTGGCTTGGGACCTTTTTTGACGTGTTCACCGTCTTCGGACATAGGTGAAGTATCACCAGCTTCTTTGCGGGCTTCTTTTTCTAGCTTGGCTTCAACTTCGGCTAGAGCTTTTTCGCTTCTTTTACCAGCTTTGGCTAGTTTTACTTCTTCGACAGGAGCCTCTGTTTCAGATGCTTCGACTACTGGAGTCTCTTCAGTGACAACAGGAGTATTAACTCCAGCGATAGCTGTTTCGATCTCAGCGATAGTATTTTTTTCGGTCAATTTTAGACCTAATTTGGTTGCTTCTTCTAGCAAATCGGCTTTTTTAGCCATAATTATGAACCCTTTCTGTGGTAATATCGCATGTTGTATGACATGCTCCCAACATTGATTGTTATACTTTCATTATAGCATAAATGGCATAAATATTCAACATACATCCACGAATACAATATTTTATATGCACATTACCATAAACTCTAGTAGGAGTATAAAATGATTGCAGTCAAGCAGTCAGAAGATGTATGTAATTTCACTTTTAAAAAGTCATTATCTGTCGCATGCGTTGTAGTTCCCGCGTTTTTCGTAGTTTTAGTTTACATTTTCATTCATTGAAGTGTTCTAATTAGGATGTCGCACTTGGATAATGTCCGCAATCATCCTAGTATCGTTGATTAAGTATTCCATTTTTATGGATTCAATACTTTGACTGGAGTTGGTTTATTGGTTGATAAAATTCCATCACCAATTGTTCCTAATCCTCCCCAACCCCAACAATAAGTTGCACCGCCGACTATAGCACACGTGTTGTCAGAGCCTGCCGAAATATTATTTACTGATGCACCACCCCAAGCGGTTGAATCGACAGCCACGGGTGTTGGTTGATCGGTCAATGATGCGTCATTGCCAAGCGTTCCAATATTGTCTGCACCCCAACAATAGGCCACACCGCCGACTATTGCGCATGTATGGGCACCGCCTGGACTGATACTGCTAACAATTCCGCCACCCCAAGCGGTTGAATCGACAGCCACGGGTGTTGGTCTATCGGTTAATGATGCGTCATTACCAAGTTGACCATAGCGGTCCCAACCCCAACAATATGCTGCGCCACTGGAGATGGCACAGGTGTTTGAGTCTGACGCCGATATACTACTGACTGACGCACCACCCCAAGCAGTTGAATTAACTGCTACGGCAGTTGGTTGCGTCGTTAAAGAAGCGTCATTACCAAGCTGACCACTAGAGTCATCACCCCAACAATAGGCGTTGCCGCTGACGGTCACACAAGTATGAGCACCTCCCGGATCGATACTGCTAACAATTCCGCCACCCCAAGCAGTTGAATTAACTGCTACGGCAGTTGGTTGCGTCGTTAAAGAAGCGTCATTACCAAGCTGACCCTTAAAGTCTGCACCCCAACAATAGGCGTTGCCGCTGACGATTACACAAGTGTGAGAGCCGCCCAGTTTAATGCTATCAACAGCCCCGCCACCCCAAGCAGTTGAGTTTACGGCTACGGGAGTTGGTTGATTAGTCAAGGACGCGTCATTGCCAAGTTGACCAAAGCCGTCTGCACCCCAACAATAGGCGTTGCCGCTGACCAGTGCGCAGGTATGTACGTCACCTATTGAAATGCTATCAACAGCCCCGCCACCCCAAGCAGTTGAGTTTACGGCTACGGGAGTTGATCTATTGGTTAATGATGCGTCATTTCCGAGCTGGCCATTGCTGTCTGCACCCCAACAATATGCAGTGCCGCTAATTTTTGCGCAGGCGTGATCCATGCCTACTACAATACTTCCCACATCCCATGGACCAGCAGGCGCCCCACTAAGCAGACTAGTATCTCCGGGACAAAGTCCTTCCTGGGGTATATTATTTACGTTCGTTATAAAATAATCAGCGTAAGTATTAGATGCAGTAAGGCAGTATGAGCTTTGGTTTGATGTATATTGAAATGATGTACCCTTGCTCTTTTTGACACTATCGGTATTAATAGGATATACACCACTATATATTTTTTCGATCTCAAGTTGTTTTGCTGCCTGATTTAAGTCAGATTTGAGTCCTGCAGCCCCGGCATTTTTCTGTAATCCATTGTATGCAACTACAATTAGTGTGGCTAGTATTGCTATTATTACTATAACAATCAGTAGTTCGGCTATTGTGAATCCGTTAGATTTCTTATAGTTATATTTATACACAGACATAATATTTTCTTAACATGCTGGCATTGTAGCATAAGCTTAATTTTTACTTAATAATTAATATCACATTAAGATAGCTGCATCATACTTTCATAACTTGATATTTGCAGAGTTTGGAGTACTTACGGTTATATTTCATACTATTTATTTACTGTATTTATTGCTTTTGGGATACCAGCAGGGGTTGTCTGTGTAGCCGAGTTTATAAAATTAAGAGCCCTGCAGGAGGGCTCTTAGCGGTGATATTCAATCTGAATTATCCTTCTACTTCAACTCCCATTGAACGAGCTGTTCCGGCGATAACTTTTACGCGGCCTTCTAGGTCGATAGCGTTCAACTGATCTTTTTTGATCTCAGCTATTTCTTCTAGTTGGGCACGAGTGATTTTACCAACTTTTTCGGTGTGTGGCTTGCCACTTCCCTTTTTGATACCAGTTTTTTCGCGGATAAGGTCGTCAACTGGTTGTCCAAGTGATTTCCAGGCGAATGTTCGGTCTTCAAATACTTGAAGGTGAACGATAACGTCTTTGCCCATAAGGTCTTTGGTTGCTTCGTTAAATGGATTAATAAAATCCATCATGTTTAGTCCCCACTGTCCGAGTGTTGAGCCTACAGGAGGACCTGCAGCTGCACGACCAGCTGGAATACGAAGTTTAAGATTTCCAATAATTTTCTTTGCCATATAATTTTCTTTCTTGTACTAAATATTGTTTGAAGCTATATCTAGTGCGTAACTGTACAAATATAGCATTTTTATGACTATATGTCGATAGCTAGCACCAAGATATTATCTGATTATTAAACCTTTTTAACTTGAAGTGCGTCTAGTTCCACGGATGTATCACGGCCAAACATACTGACCATGACTTTGACTTTACCTTTTTGGGTGTCAATCTCAGAGATTGCGCCGTCGAAGCCTTTGAACGGTCCGTCAGTAATACTGACTACTTCGCCCGGTTTGAAGTCGATGTTGTGCTTTGGATCTTCGACACCCATGCGCTTCTTTATCTTGCTTATCTCACTGTCAGATACTGGAGTAGGTTCTGTACCTGTACCGACGAAGCCAGTAACGCCAGGAGTATTTCGCACGATGTACCAAGTTTCGTCAGTTAGTTTCATCTCTACTAGAGCATAACCCTGGAAAATCTTAGCTTCGATAACTTTTCGTTTTCCGTTCTTGATCTGGATTTGTTTTTCTTTTGGTACCATAACGTCGAAAATCTTGTCGGCCATATCTACGGCGTTAATTCTTTGGCGTATACTATCGGCAACCTTTTCTTCGTAACCACTGTAAGTGTGTATAGCGTACCACTGTCTGCTTGAATCGTATCGGTTTGTTGACATATGAAATCCTTTTTCCTTTTTAACTTAAGATTAGTTCAAATAAATATTTAAATAGTGCATCGAGTAGTAGAATAAGTACTACAAAAAATACTGAGAATAGCAGTACAGCACCAGTTAGGCTCCAAGTTGCACGGCGGTTTGGCCAACGAACTAGCTGTAGTTCGGCCCAGGCACCCTTGAAATATCCACCAAAAAGTACAAATGGTCGAGCAATTTTGCTCAAAAACCCACGACTTTTCTTGTTCGTAACTACTTTCTTGGCCTTTACTAGCTTGAGCTTTGATTTAGCTTCAGGCTTTGAATCAGTTGCTTTGATGCGTGTCACAGTCGTCTTGTCGGACGACGCACTTGTCTTTTTTGTCTGAGTCTTTGGTTTGGTTGCCACTTCGATTACTCCCAATTAAATAGTCTGCTTAGGCAGACTGTCAACTAACACTATACCGACTAGTGTCTGACTAGTCAAGATGTTATTATATTTGTAGATGCTTGAGCTTACTGTTTATATCATATTGTCGCTAACTGCAGTCGCTGGTTTTTATATTATTACTAGACTTAATTATGCATTTAACAATTTCCATATCAAAAAGTTCGTCAGTGGCCCGGCTATGTTGTCCGAACTTCCTAGCGTATCTGTCTGCATACCCGCCCGCAACGAGACGCACGCCATGACTAGTTGTCTAGAGCTTGTGATAAACAGCAGTTATCCGAAGCTTGAGATTATCGTACTAGACGATAGTTCAGTCGATGACACATCTATCCTCATAAAATCTTTTGCTCATGCCGGCGTCAGGTTCGTCGAAGGGCCCAAGCTCAAAGACGGTTGGCTCGGCAAAAACAACGCCCTCCAGGGACTTCTGCGCGAGGCAAGTGGCACGTATGTATTGTTTATGGACGTTGATACTCATATCAAGCCAGATACTATCGAACAGCTAGTTTCATATATGACCTCGAAGAACATTGCTATGTTGTCAGTTATGCCGAACCGTGAAGACAGTTGGCGATTTGGTGTTCTACTGACTCCACTTCGTTATTTCTTTGAACTAATTCTACATAGCAAGAAGTCACCAGCAGTAGCTAGTAACGCCTGGATGATTGATAGGCGTACATTTATCAACGATTACGATGGTTTCAACAACATCGCCGATTACATTCAGCCAGAAAAAGCCATGGCCGAGAAGCTCATGCCAAGCGGTAAGTACAGGTTCTTGATGAGTAACAAATATATGGGTGTTAGTTTCGAAAAGAAGTGGTCGTCTCAGGTCGAGACTGGCGTTAGGCTCGACTATTCCATTTTGGGCGGTAGACTGCTAACCAACTTGTTGGCTGTTATCGGGCTCCTGGCGTTGAACCTACCTATGCTCATAATCATCAGCACTTACTTCGCAAGTTGGAATACTTTGAGTTTATTTGCCTTGTTTGTCGAGATTATATTTGTTGCTATCTATGCCCTATATCTTCATAAAGTCCGGAGTAGACGCTGGATATTGGGTGCGCTACTATGGCCTATCGTGGTCTTCCAAGAACTAGCCATAGTTTGTATTAGTATCTATCGTAATATTTCCGGCACGGTTACCTGGAAGGGTCGACCAGTCGTCGCTAATCTTCGTAATAAGTAGCTCTATTTCTTGGTAACAGGTAGGCTAATGCTAAACGTCGAACCGTGGTTGAGTCGGCTGCTAAAGTCGATTTTCGTATTAAGTTTGTGGGCTAGTTTGGAAGCCACATATAGCCCCAATCCAGTGCCACTTGACTCGCGTGTTCGGTAGTCTTCGCTACGGTAAAACTTCTGGAAAATCTTTGTTTGGTCAGACCGACTGATGCCGATTCCTGTGTCTTTGATGTTGAACTTTACGACACCTAGTTTTTGCTTGACTGATATAGTTACGGAGCCTTC
>JBBRXL010000021.1:0-11434 GCA_038248455.1 Saccharimonadales bacterium (SeqCode) | reverse complement strand
TTAAATACGCCTAATAGCGTTTGTGGTTAAAAAAACATACAAAAAGTCTTGAAAACCACATATATAGGGTCTATAGTTTTATACAGACACTACATATGTAGTAGTTCAATCAAAATACACATATTGCAAGAAACCTGATTGCTATGCAAGAGGTGAGGGCCTCGTGCGGTTTTTTTGTACTTCAAAAAAATGAGAGACGTGTATAAAGCTATTAACTAACATAAAGGGAAAATAGGGATGAATGCCGTTAGAAATAAATCAAATAAATTTGAAATTAATTATAGCATCGCTAATTTAGAAATAACCACAAAAGACGGGACAGGGTTCTAACGGTATGAATGGAATACAGGTCGTAAAACGCGATGGCACACGTGAGCCATTTGACGCCAATAAAATTAACTTGGCGCTAGTTAAGGCGACAGAAGGTCTACCCGATCAGATTAGTAAAGTTGTTCAGGTGGCTACCGAACTACAATTGACATTATTTGATGGAATATCTAGTGAGCAGCTTGATGAGGCAGTGATCCATACGGCACTGCAGAACGTCAAAGACGATCCCGACTTTGACATCATCGCAGCGAGGTTGCTGCTCAAAAATATTTATAAAAACCTACTAGGTGACTACGATACGCCGCAAGATCTAAAAAAGCTACATGAACAAAAATTCGCCGATTACCTAAAACTAGGCGTTAGTGAGGGCTTACTGGATGAGCGCATGCATTCGAAATTATTTGACATCAAGAAGTTAGCCAAGGCGCTTGATCCCGAAAGAGACAACCTTTCGCGTTATTTGGGTGTAGTCACAAACAAGAATCGTTACGCTCTCCGAAGAAACAGTGGCGAACCTCTAGAGACTCCACAGTTTACGCATATGCGTATCGCTATGGGCCTTAGCTACAACGCCGAAGACCCAACGGCTTGTGCCCTAGATTTTTATGAACACATGAGCGCGCTTGACTACGTACCAGGAGGCTCGACTCGCGTCAACGCCGGTGGATCTTTTCCTCAGCTATCCAATTGTTTCTTGATAGAAGTTCAGGATGACATGGAGTCAATCGCCAAGGGTGTGCGCGATACGATGTTTATCGCCAAGGGTACTGGTGGTATCGGAATCAGTCTCAATAAACTTCGGGCCGCTGGAAGTCCGGTCAAAACTACCAATACTGAGAGTACGGGCCCGATTCCTTTCATGAAGATGATCGATGCGGCTCTATTTGCGGTAAGTCGTAAGGGCAAGAAAGCCGGAGCGGCGGCACTATATATGGAAAACTGGCACCTTAACTTCCCAGAGTTTTTAGACCTCAAGCAGAACTCGGGTGATCCATATCTACGAACAAGGCTAGCTAACACTGCCGTATTCCTCAGTGATGAGTTCATGAAACGAGTCGAGAAAGACCTAGATTGGTATTTATTTGACCCAGCTGAAGTTATTGATCTCTGCGAGCTATATGGCGCCGACTTCTCGAGGCGCTACGCGGAATACGTAAAACTGGCTGAAGCAGGAAAAATGCGTGAATTCAAGAAGATCTCGGCTCGTGGACAGTGGCGTCAGATACTGATTACACTTCAAGCCACAAGCCATCCATGGTTAACTTGGAAGGATACTATTAACGTTAGGGCGCTAAATAATAACACGTCGACAATTCATTTATCAAATCTTTGCACAGAGATTACATTGCCACAAGACAAAGACAATACGGCCGTCTGTAACCTGGTTAGTATCAACCTCTCGGCTCATCTAAGAGCTGATCGAACTTGGGACTGGGCTCGTCTCGAAGAAAGTTCGCGTAGTGCTATTCGTCAGTTAGATAACTTAGTGGATATTACTAATACTCCAGTGCCTGAAGCGATGCATAGCAACAAGCAAAACCGCGCACTCGGACTAGGCGTCATGGGCTTTACTGACGTTATCGAGAAACTAGGACATAGCTACGAGAGTGAAGAGGCTTATGATCTAATGGATCAACTGATCGAGTTTATTAGTTATCAGGCTATCGATGAGTCAACTGTTCTAGCTAAGAAACTCGGCTCATATCCAACGTTCGAAGGGAGTGGCTGGAGCAAAGGCATGCTGCCTATTGATACTATCGACGATCTTGCTAAAAATCGCAAAGTTAAAGTCGATATCACTCGCAAAACCCGCCTTGACTGGGATAAGCTGCGACTTAAGGTGCAAAAAGGCATGCGTAACGCCACACTAATGGCGATTGCTCCAACCGCCAATATTGCTCATATCGCCGGCACTACACCTGGTCTTGATCCTCAATTTGCTCAGATTTTCTCAAGAGCTACCCTAAACGGTAAGTTTTTGGAAGTAAATGCCAACATGGTGAATGATCTTCGTAAAATTGGGCTATGGGACTTAGTCAAGGAAGATGTGTTGAAGTTCCAGGGTGATGTACAACTTATTGATGCAATACCCCAAGAATTAAAAGATGTGTACAAAACTAGTTTCCAGCTTAGTCCATACGCCTTTATTGAAGTTGCAGCTCGTGCCCAGAAATGGGTTGACCAGGCTATTTCTAGGAACATGTATCTCCAGACTAGAGACATTGATGAATATGAGAAAATTTATATGGAAGCTTGGAAGCGCGGGCTAAAAACGACTTATTATCTGCACGTCAAGCCAAGACACACGGCCGAACAGAGTACTGTAAAGGTAAACAAAGCCGAAGATAGCACCGGGGCACCACGGAAAGCCGGATTTGGCTTTGCAAAAGCTAAGGCATAATGATTATATAGTTAAACAAGTTAATAAATCTCAAAAAGTAATAAAGTAGAGGGTATAAAAATGAACGCAAACTCGATTATCACAGACGAAATGACACTAGAAGAAAAATTAGCGGCTATCGATATGGCTATGGCTAATGCGCAATCTCAGGCCAACGAAGACGCAGCCGCTCGTGGGGTAGCGGCCGCACCACTCGATCCAGCCGATTTAACGATGTGTGAGGGTTGCCAGTAATATGGAGGCCTTGCTAGATCATTCGCCGCACAGTATTAGTTCAGTTGATACAGTTATGGATATTGAAATTGCGGAACTAGAGGAACAAATACGAAAAAACGAAGACCTCGAAGCTGAAGTTCACGCTAATATTGTTAGAGACCCTAGCAGCGTGCCTGAAGCGGGTCGACTTGAGATGATAAAAACTATACAGTCATGCAGAATAGGTAATAGGGCCTTAATGGAAGCTGCTAAGATTCGGGGCTTTAGCGTTGAGCTAACAGATGATTTTGCGCATATTGAGCAGGAAAGATTATTTTAAAGGAGGACAAACATGCCAGGAATATTAGGAACAGGAATACAAGATGGGCTATTACTAAAACCAGTTCACTATCAGTGGGCGATGGATCTGTACAATCAGGCAGTTGCTAATACTTGGTTTCCGAATGAGATTCAATTAGGTCAAGATTTATCCGATTGGAAGAAGATGACTGACGAAGAGCGTCACGCTATCACTTTTCTGATGAGCTATTTCAATCCGAACGAACTACTGGTCAACAAGGCTCTCGCTTTTGGCGTATATCCATATGTAAACGCTGCCGAGTGTCATCTATATCTAGCCAAGCAGATGTGGGAAGAAGCCAATCACTGTATGAGTTTTGAATATGTACTTGAGACATTTCCGATCGACCGCGACCAAGCATACGCAGCTCACGTCGAAACTCCAAGTATGGCGCGCAAAGAAGAGTTTGAAACGAAGTTTATCAAGCGAATGACAGAAGAGACGCTAGATATTACGACGACTGATGGCAAGAAAGATTTTGTTCGAAACTTGATTGCTTACAACGTTATCCTGGAAGGTATTTGGTTCTATAGTGGTTTCATGGTGGCTCTCTCGTTCCGTCAGAGGAATCTACTACGCAACTTCGGATCGCTAATTGACTGGGTGGTGCGTGATGAAAGCCTGCACCTCAAATTCGGTATCAACTTGATATTAACTGTTCTAGAAGAGAACGAAGATCTTCAAACTGAAGAATTCGCAGCCGAAATCAAACAAATGATTCTGGACGGCGTAGAGATGGAAGAGGCTTACAACCGCGACTTGCTACCGAACGGTATCTTGGGTCTAAACAGCGATTATATCAACCAATACGTTAAATATTTGGCTGATCGTCGCCTAGAAGAGCTTGGGTTTGAGGCGCATTATAAAGTATCCAACCCAGCTAAGTGGATGGCCGCCGCTAACGACACACTTCAACTCGTTAATTTCTTTGAAAGTACAAATACTAGCTACGAAGTAAACTCTGGTGGCGATAGTAAGTAATAGGGACTATACTTATAACAGATGAAAACTAAATTAGTAATCTTTGGAATAAGTGGCGATCTGTCTCGTCGTAAGCTCTTGCCGGCGCTGAATAATATTGTCGCTAGCGGTGGGAACGATATAGAAATTATCGGAGTGTCACGGCGTGATATTGATATACGCGAGATACTACATGCCAGTATTGGCGATGAATCTCTAGACGACATAACTAGTCTATATCAGATGGATTTGGCCAACGCTGATGATTATGCGGTGCTAAAACAACGAATTAACCTGCAAGTCGATGAACAAGCTCTTATGTATCTTTCGGTGCCACCCGGTTCGGCTACGCGTATTGCGAGTTTCATAGGCCAGGCTGGCATGAATACCGAAAACGTAAAAATTTTGTTCGAAAAACCGTTCGGACTTGATCTAGTATCGGCACAGGATATGATAAACGAAACGAACAAATATTTTATAGAAGAGCAGATATATCGGATCGATCATTATATGGCCAAGGAAATAGCTCGTGAGATCATACGCCTTCGTAGTGATGCCGATAATCACCATCACCACTGGAGCAATCAGAATATTCAAAGTGTTGAGATCGTCGCACACGAGACTATTGGAGTTGAGGGAAGAGGGGAGTTTTACGAACAAACAGGTGCAATTCGTGACGTGATACAGGGTCATTTGATGCAGTTACTGGCACTTGTGTTGATGGATATACCCGTGGATAATGAGCTGGCAACATTGCCGTTATATAGACTGCACGCACTAGAAAAATTGATTCCAGTTAGCAGCGAGGATATAGTAACTGCTCAGTACGACGGATATTTAGACGAGATAAGTAGTAGTCATAGTACTACCGAAACATATGCCAAAATAACTATCGAGAGTAGTGCCGATAGGTGGCGCGGAGTTCCGCTAGTTCTCGAAACTGGTAAGAAAATGCCAGAGAAAAAGACATTTATAAAGATTGTATACAAAGATGGCTCTGAGGATATTTTCGAAGAAGGTAAGACCAAATACGAAGGAATTCTAAAAGATTCTTACGAACATGTTATCCTAGATGCAATGAACGGACAGAGAAGTATATTTACGACATCCGGCGAGGTTCTGGCTAGCTGGAAAGTCTTAGAAAAGATATAGAATAGTCGGCTAAGGATGAGTTGTTAGTGTCGGTACAGGTGAATTAGTCGTTGTATTATTTCCCAATTGACCTCTTGAGCCACTACCCCAGCAGAATATTTGACCTTCTGACGTCATAGCGCAGGTATGGTTAGAATATACTCCATGAGAGATCGCGGTGACCGTCTTCCCAGATAAGGCAGTGCTTGTGTCGACCGCAACAAATATCAACGAGCTTGTTGTAGAATTGTTGCCAAGTTGACCATAAGTATTGCCGCCAGTGCAGTATATTTTACCTTCTGTTGTCAGTACGCACATATGTGAGCCGCCCATAGAAAAGTCACTTATAGTTTTGCCGGAAAGAACACCGTTCATCGGAACTTGTATGGGTACCGATGTATTTGTATTGAGGCTATTGCCAAATTGCCCAGAAGTATTCATACCCCAACAAAAAATTAGATTATCAGACGATTGTCCGCAGGCATTTCGAAGGCCCGCCTGTACCTTGGTTAGTGTTTTGCCGGCGAGAACACCAGTGGTAGTTACGGCAACTGGCACGAGCGAGCTGGCAGGAGTTGTGCCATCTCCAAGCTGACCTTCTGGTCCCAGCCCCCAGCAGTATGCCTTGCCGGTATTATCGATAGCGCATGTGTTGAAATATCCACCAGATATACTTGTCATTGTTTTACCGCTCAGGACTCCGGTAGCCGTGACTGCGACAGGTGATGTAGCATTTGTTATAGAGTTATTGCCGAGCTCGCCATCGCCTGCGAAGCCCCAACAATAAGCGACACCAGATGCGATAGCGCAAACATGTTGCTGGCCTGCTGATATCTTTGTAATTGTTTTTCCAGATAAAACACCCGTCAGTGTTGGTGCGACCATAATGCTTGAGTTTGCAACTGAGCTATTTCCTAACTGGCCTCTTGCGCCCATGCCAGAGCAGAAACTTTTTGCATCAGAAGTTAGAACACACGTTTGGTATACCCCGGCAGAGTATTGTGTGATTGTTTTTCCAGACAATACACCCGAAGTAAGTACGCTAGAAGGTAAGACTGATGATCCTGCGACACCACTTCCGAATTGCCCCCAGTCATTTGCACCCCAACAATACGGAACTGTGAGGTAAAGCCCACATGTCGTATCTCCGCCCGTTTCGAGTAGTGTCCAATCTTCGTGTACTGCCGGCAGTGCTGCTACTAGTTGCGATATGTGCCCTGGGCATATACCGTCTTGGGCTTCGCTTGTGTTTGTCTTGTACATTTCTATATTTGTACCCGATAAGGTTATGCAATAACTGTTCGTACCGGGTGTGTAAGTATATTGGAGTATGAAGTTGCTAGAATACTTTAAACCAGTTGTGCCGGCTGCGTATCTTTCATTATTTTGATATTTATTGATTTCAAGTTGTTTGGCTATGCTGTCAATCTCATTTATTGTTGTCGATCGTCGGGCTGAGTTTTGGATGCCGTTATAAGTGACAATTGTAAGGGTCGCTAAAATTGAGATAATGACTATAACTATAATAAGCTCCGTGATAGTGAAGCCAGAATTGTGTCTTTCTCTTTTTATATTTTTTAGCATAACCAGTTACTGATAAGTATATCATGCAATACAGAGGTGGCATAATTATACATATAGCGTAGTGAAAATACTACAACACCCTACCTATAGCGCAATTTGTTTTATGGGTGCTATAATGAAGCTCCATGGAGGGGAAACCAAAATGGTAAAAAAACAAAAATATATATTTGTAACTGGGGGTGTATTGTCTGGAGTCGGTAAGGGTATTACCGCTGCTAGTATAGGCGCCGTTTTGCAAGCTAAGGGCGTCAAGGTTTCAATACAAAAATGCGATCCGTATCTCAACGTAGATGCGGGTCTTTTAAATCCGGCCGAACACGGCGAGTGCTATGTCACGAAAGATGGAGCCGAGACTGACCTAGATTTGGGTCATTATGAGAGGTTTCTGGATATAGAATTAACTCAAAAAAATGCCACACTAGCTGGCCAATTGCTATCCAATCTTATCGCAGACGAGCGTGCTGGAAAATTTGGTGGGAAAACTGTTCAGCTGATTCCTCACCTGACAGGAGCTATCCAGGATGCGATTGTTGAAGCCGGACAGGGCAGTGATGTGCATATTGTAGAGATCGGTGGTACTGTCGGGGACTATGAAGGGCTAAGTTTTGTTGAAGCAATTCGTGAACTTTCACAGAGAGTCGGTCGCGAGCGCTGTCTGTTCGTTCACGTAGTTTATGTTCCATTCCTAGGCACAAGTAAAGAATTTAAGACAAAGCCTGCCCAAAACGCTCTAAATGACCTTAGAGGCTTTGGTATTACACCCGATGTAGTTATGATCCGCACTGACGATCCGGCTCCTGATTCAGTGGCCGAGAAGATTAGTTTGTTTGGCGGTGTACCGCTGGAGCACACTCAGCTACTACCGAATATCGATACGGTTTATCAAGTACCGGTAAATATTGCCCAAAATGGCGTGTACAAACTTCTTGCTCGATTTGCGGGCGTTAGCGGGCCAGCCGATTTGACGCGTTGGCACGAGATAGTTCGCGAGCATCGTTCGGAGCATAAAAAAACAGTTATAATTGGCCTTGTCGCTAAATATATCGATAACGTTGACACGTATTATTCGGTGGTAGAGGCCATCAAGGCGGCGTCGTGGCATGAACGCGTTGGGTTTAAAATAGAATGGATTAATTCCGAGACTGCTACCGACAAAGATTTTGCAGCCGTTGACGCCCTATTGGTACCGGGAGGCTTTGGGACGCGCGGTACAGATGGCATGATAGCCGCCGCTAGGTACGCACTTGATAACGACAAGCCTTATCTTGGAATATGTCTAGGTCTTCAAGTAGCGGTTATTGCCGCCGCTCGCAAGGCTGGCGTAAAAAACGCCACCAGTCATGAATTTGACCGTAATGCGATTGACCAAGTTGTGTATATCATGGACGGCCAAGACGGCAAACAGTCGACTGGCGGCACAATGCGACTTGGTGACTACAACGCTATTCTTAAAAAAGGTTCAAAAGTCGCTAAATTGTATGGAAAAAACGAGCAGATAGAACGCCATCGTCATCGCTACGAGGTGAACCAGAAATATAACGAAGCAATCGAAAAAGGCGGACTGATCATATCTGGCACATCACCCGACGGAACGCTTGTCGAATACATCGAATCGCCAAAACACCCGTACTTTGTAGCCACCCAGGCTCACCCTGAGTTTCGTTCGCGACCATATCGAGCCCACCCCTTATTTATTGGCCTGATTAGCGCCGCAAAGTGATATTTGTTACAATAGAGTAATGAAATATATATATTGGAGCCTAGGAATAATGACGTTAATTGCGGTACTCACTTATGCGGTTATTCAAAAACCAGTTCAAGAGAATGCGGCAGAAACTTCAAACTCTGACCAAAGTAATTCATCTGTCGAACAAGTAGCTGAGGGCCCTTCGGCTGCTGCCTCCAAACTAAAAGTCGGTGTATATAAAGACTATTCGGCCGAAGCCGTAGCTGATGTAGGTTATAACAGAACGATAATTTTCTTTTATGCTCCTTGGTGCCCTGAGTGTCGAAGTTATGAGCAGGCGATTAAGGGCTCTAACTTGCCAGATGGCGTACAGATACTTAAAGCCGACTACGACTCTTCTGTCGATCTCAAGAAGAAGTACGGAGTAACTATTCAAACATCGTTTGCCAGCGTAAATCAATCTGGTGGCAAGCAAAAACTTTGGAGTGGTTATGGTCAAACTAAGTCAATCGAAGCAATCTTGGAAAACACTAAATGAGCCTATTTCTATTAGCCTTGCTGGCCGGAGCCTTTACTGTATTGGCACCGTGCGTCGTCTCGATCATACCGATATTACTGGCTAGGACGGCCAACGACTCAAGGTACAAGAGAACTCTAAATGTCGTGATTGGGCTTTCGATTTCAATTATAGTATTTAGCTTGCTCTTGAAATCTTCCACCTTACTAATTGATATACCAAGCTCTACGTGGAGCATTATTAGTGGAACAATTATTATGCTATTTGGTTTAGTCACTATTTTTCCTAATTTATGGGAAAGATTCGCCTTACTGGTTCGTTTACCGATGCTAGCCCAACAAAACTTAGGCAAAGCTACAGCCAAGCGTGGCGCCTGGGGCGATGTATTGATCGGTGCCAGCCTAGGGCCTATCTTTAGTGCTTGTAGCCCTACCTACGCTCTAATTGTAGCAAGTATATTACCCGTAAGCCCACTCGAAGGGCTAGTTTATCTCATGGCATTTGTTTTGGGATTGGCATTGATGCTATTTGCAATTTCAATATTTGGCCAAAAACTTATCTCAAAACTCGGGTGGGGGATTAACCCGAATGGAATGTTTAGAAAAGTGCTCGGATTGATATTGTTGGTCGTTGGAATATTGATAGCTACCGGCCTAGACAAGTCACTTCTAGCGTATCTAGTTCAAAACGGATTTTATGATTTTCAAATATTTATTGAATCAAGTCTAAATTAAAAAGCCTCCGAGCTGAGGGGCGCCGCACGTCATTTCGCAATAAATCTGCGAAAGAGTTTGGCGCCCCTCTGGCTGGAGGCTATAAGGCGTAGAAAACGAATCCCATAAAAGTCAGCAGAATGAATCCACCGACCCATCTCAGTTGAGATTCGTTCTCTTTATCGGCGTGTCTAGCGTACACAATAAGGCACCCTATACCTAATCCTGAGAGTAGAGAGCCTATGGTATTCATTTGTTGCCCATCCTTGCTTGCGACAAGGACCAATCCTATCACAAGTATTATCCCTGTGATGCTTGCCGTTGATAACGGGAGTACGGCCTTGTCGGACTTATTCGCCCTGAGGCTATACCCATATTCTAGGCATCCAACAAAGAGCAGAGCAGAGAGGATGATGGATATGTGTTGAAGAATCAACATAAAACACCCCTGATGTTAAGGGCCCCGCTGTTCGGAGCACATATTATTATTATACTACAAAACTTACAATAAATCAATACTAATTAGTGCAACACCTCTGATATAATGAAAAGTAATGAATGATAAAATATCACAGATAATAAAAAATACTTTCGGCATTGACCAAGACGTAGTATTGACTCGTCCCGATGTGCAGTTCGGGGATTATGCGACTAATGTGGCTATGCAACTCGCAAAGCCCCTCGCTAAGAGTCCGCGCGAGATTGCCGAGCAATTAGCGGTAGAACTAAGAGCGGTTGGTGATTTTGAGGAAGTAACTGTGGCTGGGCCTGGATTTATAAACCTCAAGATATCTAGCAGAAGTGTGGCTTAAAGCCTAAATGATGATTGGTCTGATAGTTTCGGTCAGAGTAGTAATGGCGCAGGCAAAACGGCGGTAGTAGAATATCCGAGCCCAAACATGGCTAAGCCTTATAGCGTGGGGCATCTACGCCCCGGTAATCAAGGTTGGGCAGTGAAGCGCCTGCTTGAGACGACTGGCTGGAAAATTATAACTGATAACCATCTAGGTGACTACGGTGCACCGTTTGGTACTTGGGTGACTGGTTTTTTGAAATTTAGTAGTGAAGAAGCTCTAGAAAAAGACGGCGTGTATGAACTTGGTAGGGTATATATTGAAACTAAAAAAGCTCTTAAAGAAGAGAAAGAGCGCGGCGAGCATGAACTAACCGATGGGGTTCAGGCTTGGCTATTAAAACTAGAGGATGGCGACAGCGAAGCCAAGGCGTATAGCGAGCGGTTCAACCAGATATCGATGGCGCATATTCATAATGTAATGAGTCGTCTTAAAATCTCGACAGACTATGAACTTGGTGAGGCATTCTTTGTTCCAAAAGGCAAAGATGCCGTAACGAAACTTCTCGAGAGTGGAGTGGCTGTAAAAAACGAAGATAATTCGATTATCGTACCGCTCGATGAGTATGGCTTCGACGTACCACTACTTGTTCAAAAGAGTAATGGAGCGGCGCTCTACGCTACTTCAGATCTTGCGACTATATTGTACCGCGAAGAAAACTGGCACCCAGACAAGGTCGTTTACTGCGTCGGGGCTGAACA
>JBBRXL010000020.1:0-11520 GCA_038248455.1 Saccharimonadales bacterium (SeqCode) | reverse complement strand
GGCTATATTGGTGTATATAACCGACATTGAACCACTGGCAAAAGGCCTCGTGACGTGTACTATTCCGTTTAGAATAACACTGTACCGCAGCAATAACTTACCTTTTGCCCGATCGATAAGCCGTCCATAAATGTATGATATTATCACCGCTGTCGCGACCGTTACCGACGACAATATTCCTAGGTTTATGTAAATCTCGTTACCTTCATTGGCAAATACGACAGCCGCTAAAAATAGACCCCAGACAGAGGCCGTAGCTACGACATCAAAACCAACCCCAACTTCAGCTATTAGGTTACGATAAATCAAACGCCAAGGAAACCCAGCAAGACTAAGCTTCTGACCTGTCATGACGGGCTCAGCTGTTTTTAGAAGTGGTGCTGCCGAAGCGGCCGCAACAACCGCAGCTAGCCACATGATAACTTGTGGACCAAAAAATAGAGCGACAGTACCACCGACAACCTGACTTATGCCCACAGCTAGTTTTTCAAATATATTCATGTATCCGATTTCTTTACCGGCATTTTCACTATTTTTAATCTTTGAAAAATCAATCATGTAGCACATATCGTACAGAGTTGACGAAGCAGCCATAAATAAACCCCAGACAGCGATAGCCGGTACACCGAAATTCGGCACAAAACCAAGCGCTATCATTGAGGGTATGTAGATAATGTTACTGATCAATATTCCGTGTTTTGGACCAATTTTTGATGCCAAAATTGCCGAAAGATACGATAACACAAAAGACTTGAAGAAATAAAATATAGACCAATATATCAAAATAAATTCAATACTATAACCGGTTTTATAGAGATAAACACTTGCAAATCCAGCCGCAAGATAGATACCAATCATGCGAAGGACACGTGAAACATATAGCTCGCCTATCTCAGAAAATGAAACATCACGCCAGTAATGGCGTCTTTGAAACATACCGATTAGTGCATCTTTTAGCATCTTGTTTGTGTTTATCCTTTTATCTATTACAACACATGGGTATCAAGCAAAGCAAGTGCTATAATCTATCTATATGAATATATATTTCTCCGGTATTGGTGGTGTCGGTGTTGGGCCGCTGGCGGAAATAACCAAAGATGCTGGCTACCATGTTGCGGGTTCAGATAAAGAGGCCGGGCTGATGACTGATTATTTAATTGCAAAAGGCTTGAAAATTCACGTTGGAGAGCAAGATGGTCAGTTCTTGCAGCAACAATTTAATGAATCTCCCATCGACTGGTTCGTTTATACTTCGGCTACTCCCGCAGATAGCCCAGAGTTGTTACTGGCAAAAGAACTTCAAATAAAAACGGCCAAGCGCGATGAACTAATATCTCACATAATCAAAGAAAAGAACCTTAAACTGATTGCTGTCGCTGGAACTCATGGCAAGACGACGACGACCGGAATGTTAATCTGGGTATTTAAGCAACTGGGTATCCCAGTGAGTTATTCGATAGGTACGACAATGAGTTTTGGTCCAAGCGGAAAATACGACCCAAAAAGTGACTACTTCGTATATGAATGCGACGAATTTGACCGGAATTTCTTGAGTTTTAAGCCATACTTGTCACTAATAACGTCTGTAGACTATGACCACCCCGATACCTATCCGAGCGTTCAGGACTACAGGTCTGCATTTTTACAGTTTACCAAACAATCCAATGCCGTGATTATGTGGAAAAACGACGCCGACTACATAGAAGCCAGTGATTCCGACTCCTGGCAACTAGCAGAAGATGAACTAATGGATCTCAAACTAGCAGGTGTGCATAATCGTCGCAACGCCACACTCATCATCAAGGCCCTCGAGAAACTAGGTATTGGAGTAAATCAAGATACTAAACCAGATATTGAAAGTTTTCCTGGTACAGACAGGCGATTTGAGCGACTATCTGACAATCTATACAGTGATTATGGTCATCATCCAGTCGAGATAGCCGCCACTCTACAGATGGCACGTGAGTTATCTGACAGCGTTGTTCTAATCTATCAGCCGCATCAAAATATTCGTCAACATGAGATCAAAGATGACTATACTGACCAATTTGAAAAGGCCGACGAAGTCTATTGGCTACCTACCTATTTGTCGCGCGAAGATCCTAATCTAGAAATACTTAGCCCAGAAGTTTTAACAAAGAATATTACAAACAAAGATCACATCCACCTAGCTAACCTGGATAATGAACTCTGGCAAAAAATACAAAACGCCATACTCGATGATAAGTTAGTCCTCTGTATGGGCGCTGGTTCGATAGACGGCTGGCTACGTAGCAAGTTAATCAGTTAAGCTGACGTTATATTCTTCAAAAAAAAATGGATCATTGAAAAAGGTTCGAGTCATAACCTGTTCAGTCCCTGGAACCAGTCTATATTCTGATAATTTGTGTGGCTGAACCCACACAAGGTCGTCCCGAGGTTCGATCTTATCTGTATAGCCACGAAAAATGTGCGACAAGATTACCGCTAAAATACTTCCGTCACCATCCAAAAAGCGCAGGTAAGCCTCTCCGGCATAAGAGATATCAACATCTTGAAAATTAAGTTTTTCTTTTAATTCTCGACGGGCAGAATATTTGATAGATAAATCATCCAAGTGCACTTTTCCATGCGGTAATGACAATAGACCGATATATGGCTGTCTACCTCGTCTATGTAGAAGTACAGCCCCATTACTGTTCTGAATCACGAGCATCGTTACAATCTTCGGTTGGGTTCGAGGGCTTTTATATGAACTCAAAGTTTCTACATAATACATTCCTTTTTGACTAAGTTTGTAGCTATCGTTTACTTTTATAACAAGGTTATTTTTTTGTAATAATTTTAGGTGGTATGAAAACAGGTTTGTATCTGTACTCGGTGGTCTAAGATCACGAAAACGAGCTATCTCGACATTACACAAAACATCTATTATGTGTTTTTGAATGGCATGTTTTATAATTATCTGTTCAATCATATTTGACTCAAAATTACTTTATATGTATTCCAATAATAACATGCTTTATAATAAGTCGTCGTAATAATTGTACGAGAAATCTAGTTGGCTATTCGGTTGGTGTGACCTCTGGGTCTAGTCCAATAATAGACGGGTTGAGCGGATCGCCATTAAATGCATCGACTGATCTAGCTTTGTCGGCTTGTTTGGCGTAGAGATCGTTAAATTGTTTGACTGATGTTTTATCTATCGGACCACTTGCGTCAAAACTATCAAACGCACTATCGGGTTTCACTACTTTGTCCTGGACAGCGCTGTAACCCGGACGACTTAGGTCAAGTTGGGAAGCGCCACTAGATACGTAAAGCGCCATGCTAATCGACACTAGCACACCAGCAATACCAATACTGATGGCTATCAAAAGCAAATAGCGATGCTGGTCCCAAAATGATAATTCTTCGATTTTTACATCTTCGTTCATTAATTTGTCCCCGTTTCGCCAAAGAAGCTATTCTGGAAATCTCTTACTGTCGATCCGTAGTCATCCATCTTCTGGTTAAGCCTTATGACTGACGTATGTAGTTCAGTACGGTTATAACGGGAATCCATGAGGCTTTGATAGAATTCCATCGGGTTTTTACTGCAGTCGATATTAATAGTCGAAGCTAGCTTTTCTTCATATACTCGATAAGATGACCTAAAATCATTTAACGCTTTAGTGTATTCTTGCATGGCCGAAGAAAGATATTGGACATTGAAACCACCGCCATTTACGCGACTGTTAAACCTCGACATTAGTTTGGATGACATCGATTCATAAATCTGCCCTCTATTTACGCGTAGAAGGGCGTCACTAGCATGCAGCTGACTCAATATACTTTTGGCTGATGTACAGTTGGACTTTACGCTTTCTGTCTGACTATCTGATAAGCTATTTGTCTGTGCGGACACGCGACCAAAATAAACGACACTTAGTGACAGTGCTATTACTACCAACATTATTACCGGAACTTTTGAGTATTTGATCATCCTATCTATTATCTACCGAAAAGGTCAGTTTGGTCAAATAATATTAGTAGTATAATTAACATATGACTAATTTTGTACTAGCCGGTGGTTGTTTTTGGTGCCTAGACTCTATATTTCGAAAGATTAATGGGGTTGATGATGTTGTTAGCGGATATATCGGCGGACAAACTGATAATCCTGATTATGAATCGGTTTGTAGTGGCCAGACCGGACATGCTGAGGCGATCTCTATCAGCTTTGATGAGAAAATTATTCCAGAGTCAACAATATTAGATATATTTTTTCTGATACATGACCCGACTACTCAAGATAGACAAGGTAACGATGTCGGCACCCAGTACCGTTCGGCGATGTTCTGGCAAAATGAGAAACAAAAGTTATTATTTGAAGTTTCTATTAATCGGGCACAGACAAATTGGAAAAATCCAATCGTTACTGAGTTAGTAAAATTTGATAAGTTCTGGCCAGCTGAAGATTATCATCAAGATTATTTCAATAAAAATCCGGGAAATGGCTACTGCCAAATTGTTATTACACCGAAGATTATCAAAGCCAGGCAAAAGTTCAGTAAATGGTTCAATTAGTAGCCCGAAAAGTGGTCTGTCTTGATTTGGGACTGGCCAAGTCCGCCCTCGTAAATAAGTTCGTTCTTAATTGACTCAACCATAAGGTGGGGACCCGAGATATATACTTGGCTCATGTCTAGTTCGGGTACGTATTTTTTAATTAATAAACTATTGATATTTCCGACCTCACCAACCCAGCCTGGTGTTGACTCTGACAAAACGAGTATTACTTTCACGCCAGCGCTTAGTGATGCTTTATTTAAAATTTCCGCATACGCCAAGGAATGACGATTACGCGCTCCATAAAATAAAGTTACTTGTCGCCCATCATCAGAACTCGTCAAATTGGAAATCATAGATACAAAAGGCGTAATGCCTATACCACCGGCTATTAACACAACAGGCCGACTAGTATTTTTTGGTAGCGTAAAATCACCACCAGTCTGAGTTGCGGTAAGCTTGTCTCCCGGCTTTAGGGATATCATGGCGCGCTTAAATGAGCTCGGTTTTGTAGGTAAAACAAAACCAATTCTTATCAGACTATCGTCGGGATTTGACATAATTGAGAACATTCTCCTCGAACCCCTACTGTCGGACTTCTTGTGAGGCAACGTTAGTTCGATATATTGACCCGGTACAAAATTAGTAGATGAGTTTGGTCGAAGAACTATTTCATAAATAGACTCTGCAATCTCACGTAGCTCTACTACTTGAAGTTTAATAGCCCGACGTTTACCTATAGCAAATGAGAAAATATTACCGAATGTAATTGCTACTTCCGTCTTTGATATCCAACCCAAATTGAGACCACCAAGTATTCCGACCAATACTCCATATATCACCTGGTTCTGTTTAGTTGTTGGTGATGTTAGAGGTTCGGTTAGCATAATAGTAGCCGCGAATATCATAGGACTCGATATCATCAGACTTTTGATAGCCTCGCCTTTATCAAAGCCGTATAGAAAAGCCATAACCCCAGCCATAAAAACACTGACTGCAATATAAGCAATAACCATGGCGAAATGTCTTAGTTTCCAAACTATCAAAAATCCAACAATTACTGTCACCGGCAATAGATAGAGCGTGCCAACCCACCAAGTGGCGCCTAGTATCCCGAACAAACTACCAAGAGCCACAGCGATGGCTGCGGGATTAAAGATATGACGACCACGATAAACTAGAACATACTTCGATGCCATCGCAATAACCACAATTGCAGATGTTTGCATATAGCCTCCAAAATCACTCTGTGGAAATATCAATAAAAATATAATAAGTGCCGTAATTTGCCATGATTCAGGATTATATTTTACATTTAACAAACGACTAAATAAACGATTAGATAGGTAAGCCGTCACCAGAATTAAAAACAAAGATGTTAAAAGTTCAACTATCCCAAAGCCAAGGCTCGAGAATAAGCTAAGCCCAAGCGCGGTTGCTATTATAATAGACAAACCATAAAGCACGATGCGATACATAGTGACACTATCGATAAGTGATTCAAAATATTTTTTAATTGTCATGCGCCACCTTCTTTAAAAATAGTAAATGAATCACCGTACGATTCTAACCTACCGTCTTTATAAATAATACAGTATTCGAATTCGGTTAAAGACCGAAGCTTATATGGCGCAACAAAAAATAAAGCCGTCGACAGTCCATCGGCCACCATGGCACTGTCTGCTATCGCCCACACAGCAATGATTTCATCAACAGGTTTAAGACTAGCTGGATTTACAATATGACTCCAATTGGACCATTTTCGACGCATTTGGGATGAACCGCAAATACTTTTATTTTGAATATCAGCGTATCCGATCAACTGGTTTGAGTCGCTTGGATTTTCTAGCCCAATACGCTTCATTTGTGCGCCTACTCTAATATCGCCACCAGCATCAACTATGTAATCATCAGATTGAATAATTGAGGCAACTTGATCTATTACATAGCCCTTACCGACAGCGCCTACATCTAACAAACCTGGTTGTTTAATAGTAATATGGTTATCGCTCAACTCGATAACTTTGTCCCATGATAATGGCTTTGAGACTATCCGCTTCTGTTGGAGGGAGTAGTCTTTATCATACCCAGCATCCACCAAAGTCTGACCGATCAATGGCGTGACAAGACCATCCGTCAAACTATATAACTTCTCGTATAGTCGCATCATCTGCATGTCGCTAGGCTCAATATCGTATTTGCCAGCCTTTTTCGACATCTTGGCAACCAAAGAATCATCGCGAAAACGTGACCAAGTTTTATCTAGAACGTCTATCTTATCGTGAATCTCCCGCTGAACGACTAAACCGTCCGAAGACTCTATATACCAATGAGTGCCGATAGCCTCAAATTCCATTTTAAATTTTGGCTTCATTTTTTATAGTCTCTAGCGCTCTGTTGAAACCCATCGGTGTAAGTGATGCTCCTGAAACTCTTGATACACTAATTGAATCGAGACTTCGTCCTACAACCATTGAATTAATACCGTTCATGAATCGACGAGTATATTGGGCAGATTCACTCGAATTTATATTCGAATCATCAATTGATAGTCTAGTTACTTTGTCTCCCGAGATAGTAGCACCTACGCCAATCCTTTCTGTGCCATCAGGTGTATCAAAAGCTCCATTTGAACTATACGTCCCGTCTTTATATTTAAATGACGAAGCTGTCTGCAACGAGGTTGATGGCGTAATCAAATTAGTTTTTGTATCGTTTGATACCGGAACAGTCGTAGTGGCAGAGGCAGGTACTACCAAGTTACTTGAAGGAACTATTTTAGTATTTACACTTAATTGGTTATCTAGGACGACAGTACCTATAGTCGACGCCGTAGATATGAGAATAATAGCTATCAAACCTAGAATTTGTGACTTGTCTTGCTTGGACACCGGCTAATTATCTCCGTTTCTATTTATATGATACTTGTAATTATACAAACACTGTTCTTAACATTTGCTTAAGGTGTGAGACGGTTTATATCACGAGGGAAGAGCGTTGCTTCTTTGACATTGGCGAGTCCGATAGTTTTCTGGACCAAGCGGTCTACACCAAAGCCACAGCCACCGTGCATAGGAAGGCCGTATTTAAAAGCCTGAAGATAATATTTGAAACCTTCATGTTCGACGTCAAGACCGGCGTTCTTCATTTGTTCAATCATTTTCTCGTAGTTGTTTTCGCGCAGAGGAACAGTTGAAATCTCAAGTCCTCTAAATAGTAAGTCTCCCCATAGGACAGTTCCATCAGCGTGGTCGAGCTTGTGGTAAAACTTGCCAGCTTCTATCGGGAAACGTACCGCGTATACTAAGTCTGTTCCAAGCTGCTTACGCGCATAGTCGGATATCCAGCGTTCTTCGTCTGGTATAAGGTCCTTTTCCTGAGTTGTATCAGTTTTAGTCGCCTTGGTGTACATGTCATGAATCTCGGCGATAGTGAAGCGTGGCACTTTGCCATCTTCGGAAAGTTTTAGCTCTGGAGCGTTTAGCGTACGCAAATCATCGGCATGTTCTTCGTACACTCTCTTTAAAGTATAGGCTGTCATGTCTCCGACCATGTCCAATACTTCGTCGTGACTATCCACAAAGCCCATCTCAATATCGAGCATAGTTAGTTCAGTTAAGTGACGAGTCGTAGCGCTTGGTTCGGCGCGGTAACTATGGCCTATTTCGTAAACTCGTTCAAATGCTCCAACCATTATTTGCTTATAGAACTGCGGGCTCTGAGCAAGTGTGGCGGTCTTGCCGAAATAATCAAGCTTGAAGACCTCAGCCCCACCTTCGGTAGGCTCAGCCAAAAGTTTGGGTGTATCTATCTCGATAAATTCATTTTGGCCCAAGAAATCACGAATATAACGAGTCAAACTAGCTCGTATCTTGAATATCTTTTGCTCGTTGATGTTGCGAATGTTCAGCACGCGGTTTTCGAATAATGTATCGAGGTGCTCAGACTTGTGTGAGATCGGTTTATCAACTTCTATCGGCGGTTCGTCGGTTACGGCAGATTCAACCACGACTGTAACTTCATGGAGTTCTGACCCACCAGGAGCGCGTTCGTCGGCCACGACTTTGCCAGTAAGGGCTAGGACTGTGCCTATCTGCAGCCCACGTAGTTTTTCGAGCTCATCACCAGCGTCGATCAATGTCTGAACTAGTCCGCTACGGTCTCGGAGTGTGATAAAATTCAGACCACCGAGTAAGCGCTTCTTGTGCAACCAACCGCGGATGGTTACGGTTTGGTCGATGTTTTTGGATAAGTCTCTTGCTAATGTTCTTGTCATTTTGTTTCCTTATAGAGTCAGTTAGTTATTTTGTGGCTAAACGGGGCGAATACATAGCTAGCGCACCGGCTAGTTACCGACCCTTTGATTATTATCAAAATTAAACCACGTCATATTAAGCTAATTTTACCACCATTAACTCTAATCGACTAGAGGTCTACGTGATCCGGAGCTAGATTATTACGGTGTGGGTTACGCATAGCAACCGCTCGGAGGTCATCATGAGCGTCAAATTCATCGACAATCTTCTGACCGATTAGCTGTTCGACGACGTCCTCTAAAGTCAAGATACCGGTAGTTTCTCTATATTCGTTAACGACTATAAACATATGGTGATGCGTTCTAATAAAAGACTTAAGGGCGTGCTCCAGGGTCTGATCTTCTTTGACATAATAAACTTTCGCATCCATGGCTTTCTCGGCAGTCGTCGACTTCTTCACATCTAGGTTTAGTAAATCCCTGAGGTTCAAAATACCCACGACATGGTCAACATCGCCGTCTATTACCGGTAATCGGCTATGGCCAGTCTTGTGTAAGTCGTCAAGAGCCAATGGACCCAAGAACTCGCCTTGTTTTATTGTATCGATAGCGCTTCTTGGCGTCATGAAATCTTTGACCAACTTATCTCTAAAAGATAAACTATGAGACAACAATAATTTATCATTTTCACTCAGAACTCCAATAGATTGCTCGACTAGGTACTGGAGCTCTTCCCTGGAGTCGAGATGGCGCATATCCTCATCGTCACTTGTTTTGTCAGAACCAATTAATTTAAAAATTAACGGATATTTTTCGACAAAGTGTAGAATGTTCTTCTCAAACCTATTGTAAGCGCGCGAAGATACTGGCCGGACTAACTTGGTCTTCGACAATGCATCATACCAAATACTAATAATTATCGAGAGGACAATACCATAGAACCATCCATAGACACTAATACAAAGACCGGCTACGGTAATTAAAAGTATAGCCAAAATAACTCGCCGCAAAGCCAAAACATTATCAAGAAGTTTTTCTCTACGCATCGAATTCTGCGCCTGGGTGTCTCCGGCGCCTGCTCGACGCTCTCTCTCAAAAAGACTCATATTCGTACGTATTGGACGCATGCCAGCAATAACAAGTAATACAACGATTGCTAAAATTAATATCACTTCTAACATATTCTTTTATTGTACATTATTATCTCGGTTCTAGTTATGTTTGATATAATTAAATGATTAAGGTTAGGAGAATTTGTGAGTAGAAAATCTTGGATTATATTTATTGTTTTTATATTAGCGCTTTTGGTAGGGCTTGTTGTTTGGTCGAAAAATAATAGCACGAACATCGACGTAAGTAGTGTCGACCCAAATGCTGTTCAGATAGCCTCTGATATAAGTGGCAATATTGCCGATCATGTCTATGGAAAAATCGATAGTAATGTAGTCATTATTGAATATAGCGACTACCAATGTCCAGCATGCGGCGATGCCTATCCTAAAGTCAAGCAGTTGTTAGAAAAGTATTCAGATAAGGTGATGTTTATTTATAGAAACTTTCCTTTAACTAGTATTCATCCAAACGCAAGAGCGGCAGCTGCAGCTGCCGAGGCAGCTGGATTGCAGGGTAAATACTGGGAAATGCATGACAAGCTCTTCGAAAATCAGTCAGGCTGGTCATCAGCCACAATAGATGAACGCACTAATAAGTTCAAATCGTACGCAACTAGTATCGGTATTGATCCAGATCAGTTTACAAAAGACATAGCCCTAAAAAGCATTATTAGTAAAATTGATTTTGATATATCGCTAGGTGAAAAATCTAACGTTAAAGGTACGCCAAACTTCAAGCTTAATGGCGAAACCGTCAACCTAAATGACCTAGAAAGCACAATTAAATCAAAGTTGTAATTTAGGAAAATAAGCAAAAACACCCCGGTGCCTTGGGGTGTTTTCTTTTTTTGGTATCCCGACAAAAGTCGGGACGGATTTGAGTCATACGACTCTACTGTGCAATATACAGTTGCCATTCGGCAGGCACCACATCCACGGCGATCTTTTTGCGTCTTGTAGACACAAATTCGATTGCTATAGGCATGTGATTATTTACTCCTTGTACTATGTACAGCCTCACGCGCTTCGACCTTTATTATTATAGTTTTGGCGCGAGACACGTATTTAATAGTACCAAAGACATAGACATACGTCAAGACAGGCGCTATTTACATAACGCTATTGTTTTTATATTAAACTCTTTATGGTTTTATTGCAAGGATTTTCTGACGTATAATTTATGGAGTTCTGAGACTATCAAAGTCAATAAGCCGGCAAAGACGGAACTTGCTAGTAGTATTACGAGTGAGACGTCTACCGTTCCGAATACCGGTGCCAATGGTCCAAATAGTATCAAGCCCTGAAGCAATACACCTATAACCAACCCTACCGATAAACTAACGTTTGGTCGCCCAATTCTAGTGAACGAAGAGGCTGTCTCGCTTCGAGCGTTAAAAGCATTTACCCATTGCGCAACTACTAGTGCCGTCATTGCTATTGTCTGGATATAAGCCAATGAATAACCACGGCTCGCTAAAAACGCCACAATAACAAGTACCGATATAGCCATAGCCATAGCCACTAGAACAAGACGCCAAACCAGTTGACGGCTCAATATCGGGTCTTTCGGCTTTCGGGGTGGTTTCTTCATATGGCCCTCCTCTGCTGGCTCCATACCAAGAG
>JBBRXL010000019.1:0-12633 GCA_038248455.1 Saccharimonadales bacterium (SeqCode) | reverse complement strand
TCCTCGGCTATAGTATTCATCAAAGAAGAAGGGCCTGTCACGACAATATCCACATCATAATCGAACACAAAACGACTACTTATAAACTTCTCGGCAGCCGTAGAGGCACCACGAATAATGGCGACTTCATCAATAGTAAAGCAATCGTTGGCGTTTGCGATTAGTAGATTTATTTTACCCATATCATTATTAGACTAGCACTATTGAGATGACTTTTACAAAAAAATACCAAACGGTACCATAACTAAAATTAACAATCCTAAAGTCCTTCGGAAATAACTATCGCCGTCGATAAACTCCAGCAGCGCCCAGGAAACTAATACAATTGCCTGAAATAATCTCAATATAGCCACAAATTCACTTTGCCCAATCACCCACAACACAATAGTCAAAACTATCCAGATAAATAACAAAGCATTCGGAAACTGAATTATCGTCCATTTGCCGTTTTTATCTTTGAAAAACCGGCCTATTTTATTCTTTAGTTTACTGATTCGCATTTGTTAACACTATAGCAGGTATTATTTTTTAATTTCCCAGACATTCAAGGTATTCTCGCCGTCAGGAACGTTGCCCGTGAAGACATAGCCGAGTTTCTCGGCTATTCGATTACTCGCTATATTATCTGGACGAGCGCGGATAATTATGTGGTCAAGTCCCAGGCTATCTAAACCAAAAGTAGTCAGCCTATCGGCGACCTTCGTCGTAATACCCTGTCTAGATATGTTTGACGCAATCCAATAGCCAATCTCTGGTTCCTTGTCATCAATTAGGTGCATCAAACTAGCGTGGCCTACCATCTGACCGTCAAGCTCTATTCCGTAACCATATTCCGAGCCGTTTCTTCGACTGGCTAACATTAAATTGATATACGCCAACGAATCCTCAACGGACTTCGTTCGCTCGACCCAAGGCAACCATTTACCGAGATATTCCTTATCATTATCTACAAGTTCGAACATTCTATCTACTTGATTAGGCTGTACCTGCACAAGACGAAGGCCCGGCTCTACCGCAAGCTCTAGATATGGCAACTCTTCGCCACTACTTTGTACTAGTTCTGGTATGTCTATCATAGACTAACAGTATCAAATTACTTAGTCTTTATCTACTATGGCCTATCCGTTTTTTCGGTTAATACAACCTACAAATCAACCTCAAACATTTTATAACGCGAAGTTGCGCCGCGAGCCAAACAGACCTTCGACAGAGCAATGCCAAAATGTTTCGCCAACAGTTTTGTAGCTGCGAGATTTGCCTTGCCGTCTACTGCAGGGGCCTTGATATATATCGTATAGACATGGTCATCACCTACCTCGACTCGTTCATCGTGTTTAGTGTTTGGTTTTATAAATACAGTAGTTTTCATCGACTGTGCATAATTAACTAACTAAGGTCGTCAGTCATATCGCCACTAATCTCGTCGAGGCTGGATATCAGTACTTCACGAGGGCGGGCGCCGTCGGCTGGGCCGATGATTCCTTGGTCTTCCATAGTCTCGATGAGACGGGCGGCACGAGCATAACCCACGCGTAGACGACGCTGTAACAGGCTAGCACTGGCTTTGTTGCTGTCGATAACAACCCTTAGGGCGTCTTTGTACATGTCGTCGTCGCTACCGCTATCAAAGTCCATCACTACCCCACCCTTGCCGTTAATCTGAACCGGTTGAGATACGACTTCGTCGTTGTACTGCGGAGGAGATTGAAGGTGTAAGTGAGTAATAATCTTGTGCACTTCATCGTCGGTCACCCAGGCTCCCTGAATACGCTTCGGCTTGTTCATAGACGGTGTTAACATCAACATGTCACCTTGTCCAAGTAGCTTCTCAGCACCAACTTGATCGAGGATAATACGGCTCTCAATCTGACCGGCCACAGTAAAGGCGATACGAGCCGGAATGTTGGCCTTGATAAGACCAGTAATGATATCTGCTCTAGGACTCTGAGTTGCCAGCACTAGGTGAATACCGACTGCTCTAGCCTTTTGCGCTAGACGCACAATAAGTGCCTCAACGTCACGGCCTGCTAGCATCATAATGTCAGCTAACTCGTCAATAACAATCACGATATATGGCATGGCGCCACTTTCGTGTTCTTGTTCGATTCCGTCCTCGTCGGCCACCATAATCTTGTGGCGTGTCGTCTGAATCTTGTTGTTATAGGTCTTGATATCTTTGACGCGATGCTCAGCGAGTAACTTGTAGCGTCGCTCCATCTCATTTACTGCCCATTTGAGAGCGCTAATCGTCTTGTCGGTCTCGGTAATGACAGGCGTTAGAAGGTGCGGAATATCCTGATAAGCGGCCATTTCAACTTGCTTTGGGTCTACTAGTATCAGTTTCAATTCACTCGGGCTGTTGTGATACAGCAAGCTAGTTAGCAGCGTGTTTACCATCACCGACTTACCAGAGTTGGTCTGACCAGCGATCAGAAGATGCGGCATCTTGTTGAGCTCGCCCACGACGGCACTACCTGAGATATCCTTGCCAACTGCAAACGACAGCGGTTCGGCCGAAGCTTTCCACTGCGGACTAGTCAGAATAGAATGCAGACGAACATCAGCGGCCTTGAGGTTCGGCACTTCAATACCAACCGCACGTTGACCAGGAATAGGCGCCTCGATACGAAGACTTTGGGCTGCAAGATTTAGCGCAAGGTTAGTCTCAAGGGCTGCAATCTTGGATAATTTCACGCCACTTGGTGGTTTGAGTGTGTATTGAGTCACCTTAGGACCGATATTGGCACCTTCCATCTCTACCGAGATATCAAACTCGCTCAAAGTATCTTTGATAATCTGGGCGTTTTGCTGGATATCACCAGCGTCGGCAGGAGACTGTTTCTTTTCTAGTATATCGAGACTTGGAGCTTCCCAGTTGGGATCACTAAAAGTAACCAGTGCAGAACCTTCTTCGGCCATCTTGTCCTGTTTGACACTGTTTTTAAAATTACTGAGCTTGTTTTGTTTAGATTCGGTAGAATCGAGCATTGGAACTCCGGCGTTTAGCTTGAATTCACCGTCGAGCGATACTTTATCAGAACCGTTCATCATAGCGGCATTTTTCATTACTTTTACGTTTTGTTCGAGCTCGCTATCGTTGTTGCGAATGAGTTTCCAAAGCTTGATTATAACCGTCAGCACTGAAACTCGAATAACGAACAAGGTAGTTACAAGAATAAGTAACACGTATATAAACGACGCAACACCACTGTTTACTAATGTCTGTGTGGCTTGGTTGACCCATTCACCTATTGCACCGCCGGTATAATCACCCTGACTATTCTTGAGCAGCCCAAAAAGCGCCGAAAACCAGATAATAACAAGTCCGGAGGCAAATTTCATCACCAATGGTAGCTTGTTTTCCTCAGCACGGAATATCTCTATAGCGACATATATAAATATGATAGGGATTACATAAACTGCGTAGCCGATAGTGTCGAGGGCCGCACGTTGTAGCCAATCGAGCACAGGACCTCCGGCACCAAACCACGTAACTATAAGTAGCAAAGAAATAGATATCAGGCCAACTGCCCAAACTTGGGACCAAAAACCTGTAGGCAAATTATGCTGCGGGCTAACCTGTTTTTTTGATTTTTTTGAGTATTTTTTCTTTTTTGCCATAATCTACCTTATTATAAACGCTTTTGTATCTATTTGATACTTACTAACATACCCATATTATAGCAAATTTTACTACATTTTGCAATAGGGTTATGGTTTCTTTGATCGATAGATTATAAATACTACAATCGACACAATTAGTAATACATAACTGAAAATAGTCTGAGCTATAGTCCACCCAGAAACACCCCCACTCATACCTTCTTGCATGACAGTGCCTTGTACGCGAAGCATGTAATACGTCGCTAGGGCGAAGACTACAATAGATATACTATACTTATTTATATTAGTCATTAATAACTAATATAACAGATTTGTACTTGGGGTCTGGGGTATCTGGAACCGCCAGACAAGATAGAAATATAAATGACGGAATAATTCACGAGGACCTGTTATCCCGATTAACTAAATAAATAGGGATAACCAGCCCGAAGGGCTGTTACGCAGTGACCGTCATTTATATTGATAGCTTGCCGGAGCGGTGAAGCAACCCCAGAACTTTTTTCGCTGTACAGCGAATCTTTTGGTTATAAAAGAAGGAACGACTTAGTAACCGCGGTTTTCGACCTTAGTCAAAGGATCGGTAACTTCAGTATCAGGAATCTGTGGCTCGGGGAATTTCTTTGTCTCTAGAGCATCTAGACGGAAAGTATTGCCGACTGGAGCGTCTTTGGTGCGAGGCGCTTGGCTGTCGCGACCTTGAGCTTGACCGCCGCTACCACCAACTTCGTTGATAACAGGGATAACGATAGGAGTTCGACGAGTCTGGTCGTATAAAATGTGCGTAATATCATCTTTAAGCTCTTTTTTGATAACGTCTAGGTCAACTCGCTTGCCACTAAAGGCTCGAGCAACTTTTTGCTTCAAATACTGACGAATCGTACCCATCAACTCTTCACTATCACGAAGATATATGAAGCCACGACTAATGATGTCCGGACTAGTCAGTAGCCGACCTGTGCCGCGCTGAACTGTCAACACAACCACGAACATACCTTCGGTTGCCATATGAATACGGTCTTTTAGGACTACTTCCGAAACAATCGCGCCACTGTCGTCGTACATTATGCCGCCAACTGGTACGCGACCGGCTTTTCTGGCAGTCTCGCTGGTAATCTCGATAATATCACCACTGTCACATACGAATATGTTCTCGCGTGGTATAGTGCTTTCCTTTTCGGCAAGTCGTGCGCTATGAACAAGCATATGAAACTCACCGTGGATCGGTAGGTAATACTTTGGGTTTAGAGCGTTAATTAATCTAACGTGGTCGTCGTAATATCCATGACCCGAAAGGTGTAGAGGGCCAATGCCAGTAAGGTGAGTTTTGCCATTTTGGATAACGTCAGTACCCTCACGCATCAATCCATCAACCGTCCGAACAACATATTTTTCATTACCAGGAATTGGGTTGGAACTTAGCACGACAACATCACTACCTTTGGCTTTGATAAACTTGTGTGAACCAGTAGCCATGCGGTTTAGAACGGCGTTGAACTCACCCTGTGAACCAGTACATATAATTGCGACTTTACCGTCTGGCAACTTGACTACGTCTTCCATCTTGACTACTACGTCTTTTGGAACTTTGATAACTCCGGCGCGTAGAGCCACTTCGAGGTTTTGGATCATACTATAACCGGCAAAGGCTACTTTGCGGTCGTGTTTCTTGGCTTCTTCCAAGATGCCCTGCATACGATGAATTTGACTACTAAAGCTACTGATTATAAGTCGACTACTAGGATATTTCTCCATCACTTGGCCCATACTTACTTGAATATCAAGCTCGCCGTGAGTGTGTGAACCGTCTGATTCACAGTTAGTAGAGTCACTCATCAGCATCAAAATGCCTTCGGTCGTAGCGATTTCAGTTAGTCGAGGAAGGTCAAATTTCTTGCCGTCGACAGGATATTCCTCGAAACGCCAGTCACCAGTGTTTATAAGTACCCCAAGTGGCGTCCTGATGACAACTGCCGTAGAATCTGGGATAGAGTGGTTAACGCGAGCTAGTTCGATACTAAAATGTTCACCGACCTGTACTCTCTCATGAGTATCGGGGTCCATCTCAATGTAATCTGGTTCAAAACCAGTCGTAGACTCTTCCATAGTTCGCTTGACCATACCTAGAGTAAACTTGCTTCCATAAACTGGGGCAGGAATCTTTTCGGCCATGTGACGATAAGCACCAATGTGGTCGAGGTGACCATGCGTAAAGACATGAGCCTTGATCTTGTGCTTGTTCTCTATAAGATAGCTAATGTCGGGTGTAATGTAGTTGATGCCAGGATAATCAGCGCCGGGAAACAAGAATCCGCCGTCGATAACGACAATCTCGTTTGCGTATTCGATAGCCATCATATTCTTACCGATCCCCATCTCGCCAAGTCCACCAATAGGTATGACTTTCAAGACTGGTCCGGCTAGTTTTGGCTGTTTTTTCTGGTCGGCTAAGCTATATTGACGACCTTCGTAGCCGTTATAGATAGATTTGTTCACAGGAACATTGATAATATGCTGTGAAGCCTGCATGTTTACACCTTCGCTAGTACGGCGCTGAGCGCGGAGTACTTCACCCTTACGAGTCTGAGTATTAGCGATAATAGTGTTGTTGGAGCGTGGCCTCTGAGGCTGTTGTCCGTTGTTTTTGTTGCCACTTTGTGGTCTTTTGTTTTGGTTATCACCCTGTGGTGATGAGAGTCTTTGTTGACCCATATATATTTTTCTCCTTTATTTAGAAAATTTATTTTATATAGCAAAAATATTACGAAAAGAGAGATTTGGCGTCAAAGCTAGGTCAGAATATTTACAAGAATCTCTCTTAAGTTACCTCCATATTAGCACGAAATGAATGATTTTGCTAGCTCTACTGGCGTATAAGGCCCGAAAGATGTGAGAAATCATCGAACAATACAGACCGTAGCCCTCCGTTATAAAGTGCCGCCGCCGGATGATATAAAGGCAGCAACATACGCTCTTTTTTACCTATCACAAAATCCTGAGTGACGCCGTGTACCTCGGCTATCTTGAGACCGGGCATCAAACTATCCATACTGTGCCTACCCAGTGTCACGATGACTTTAGGATCAATAATTTCAATTTGACGCAAGAGGTATGGTAAAAACACTTGTTTTTCCTCCGGGGTTGGGTCGCGATTATTTGGCGGACGGTACTTTACGATGTTGGTTATATAGACGTCGTCCCTGGAAAGACCTATAGATTCGAGAAGTTTGTCGAGCATTTTACCAGCCGCACCGACAAATGGCAGTCCAGTTTCATCTTCTTTTTTACCCGGTGCCTCTCCGATGAATACAACCGTAGCGTTGTGGTTGCCAGATCCCATCACAAGATTAATCGACTGCTCAGCAAGATCGGGACAGATGTTTCTATCTATAATCTCTGACTTAATTTGGTCAAGAAGAACTACTTTATTTATCATACTCGCGCCTCTACGTTTTAGGTATTTGAAGCCGGCTCTACTACTTTATGAAAGTCACTGAGGCCACTTTTTTTAATTAATATATTGATTAAATCAACAAATTCGCGAGTAACGTCATTGTCCTTATTGGCGGCGATGATTTTCTCGTTGGCTACTGTTGCACTAGCCTTGGAGTCTATCGCGACCCTCGCAACTGTATCTTTGTATGTAGCTTTTGCTTGAGTATATCCATATTGAGTAGTATCATCAAATCGTTTTGCGTATGCTGCACGCATTTGTTCGATAATAAGTATAAATGAATCGGCAATATTGCCTATTTCACTATTTGAATCTTTGAGTTTTTGTAGTGGAGCTTTATATTTTTCCGACTTAGCATCAAAGGCGGCTAGTCCCTGTTCTTTGGTAACTCCACCGTTAGAAACTGAACCATTACCGATATCTTGGCTTGTTGAATCAAGTTGATTACTTATGACGTCAAGAGCGTTTGCCGCGTCATTTAGTTGAGTAAAGATATCCCCGGCCTCACCAAGTTGACCGCCGACCATGCGCATTGCATACAAATATGGACCAACTGAGTTAGCTGACCTATCTAGAAAAGCCAAGTAGGAAGTCACTTTTTCGTCATAAGCTTTATACTTACTAGCGACTTCTAGGTTTTTCCTGGCATTCAAAGTTGAAGTTGAAGTCCTAAACTGCGCCAAAGAATCTTTCATGGATTTGACATCATTTTGCAACGCAACAACCGCAGCGTCCATTTGCTTGTTAACTGTCAAGCCTTCCGATTTCAAGAAAGCCATGGCTGCAGCATAGTCTTTATAGTAGGTTTCATCTATTTTGGCGATGTCTTCCAATATTGCCCTAGAGTCCGCGTAGTCCTGCTTTGGCACAAACATACCCGGCAGAATCATGAATCCAGCAACAGTTAATGCAGTAACTACTAAAAAAATGCTCGCAAGTATATATAGTTTACGCCTGCTCTTCTTTGGAGCAACATCCGCCACTGCGGGTGCAGGCTGAGGCAAATTAGCCTCTACTCCTGCTACTGGCTGAGCCGGCTGATTAATTGGTGAGACTGGCACTGTTTGGTTGCCAAAATATTGTTGACCTTCCTCTGGTTTGTTATCCGAATCCATATTGCAAAACCCTACTCTGTTTAAGTTATTATTTAGCTAATTAGTTTAAGTCTTTTAGGCTTAGGCTTAGACGTCCGCGCTCATCGATTCCGATTAGACGGGCTTTGACCATCTGACCTTCTTTTAGGACGTCTTCGACTTTTTCGACGCGTTCATTTGTTAGCTCAGATATGTGGGCCATGCCGTCAATACCAGGCATAATGTTGATAAACGCACCGAAGTCCTTGATACTAACGACTTTTCCGTCGTAGATTCGGCCAACTTCTGGTTCTTCAGTTAGACCCTTGATCCAGTTGAGAGCTTTTTCGATAGCGGCTGAGTCAACAGCGGCGACTGTAATGAGTCCGTCGTCTTTGATATCAATCTGGGCACCAGTCTCAGACGTAATCTTGTTGATCATCTCACCGCCCTTACCAATAACAGCACCGATTTTATCAGGGTTGATCATAATCTTTTCAATACGTGGGGCATATTGACTTAGTTTTTCGCGAGGTGCGCTAAGTGTCTCAAGCATGTGCTTAAGAATGTGTGCCCGACCGGGCTTGGAGGCAGTCAATGCTTGACGGAGAATATCAACAGGTAAACCATGAACTTTCATATCCATTTGGATAGCCGTTATACCTTTTTCGGTACCAGTCACCTTGAAGTCCATATCGCCGGCAAAATCTTCAGCATCGGCAATATCAGATAGAACATATGGCTTGTCGCCGTCCATCATTAGGCCCATAGCGATTCCAGATACAGGTGCCTTTAGTGGCACACCGGCGTCCATAAGAGCCAAGACTGAGCTACAAGTTGCGGCCATCGAAGTTGAACCGTTTTGGCTCATAATCTCGGTAACACTACGGATAGCGTATGGGAAATCTTCTTCGGCTGGCAGAACGGGAATAATGGCTCGTTCGGCAAGGTAGCCGTGACCGATTTCGCGTCGGCCCGGACCGCTTAGGCGACGAACTTCTCCGACAGTATAACCTGGGGCATTGTAATGGTGCATGTAGCGACGTTCATAATCGTTTTGCTCCATCGTGTCTACCATCTGAGCATAACTAAGTGGGGCAAGCGTTACGATGTTCATCCCCTGCGTGACACCACGCGTAAAGATTGACGAACCGTGTGTGCGAGGCAAGATACCGACTTCGCTACTTAGCGGACGAATCTCGTCTAACTTGCGACCATCTGGTCGAGTTTGAGAATCGACGATACCTTGACGCACATCTTTGTGCAACGCCATTCCGAAAGCTTCGTCGTACTCAGAGCGTAGTCCTTCGTAGTCATCGCCCACCGTCTCGGCCATAGCTACGTGGAACTGATCTCTGAGAGTCGCAAGTAATTCATTGCGCTCAGGATATGGTAGTCTGAGGTCTTCGCCTATTTTGCCAATCATCCATTTATCGACACTCGCCTGAATCTCTTCGTTTGGCAAGATAAGCTCGTAAGCTAGTTCAGTAACACCTACTTTTTTGGCAAGTTCTTGCTGCAAAGCAATCGCAGGCTGAAAAGCTTCAAATGCCCAAGCTAGTGCTTCAGCTATAACTTCTTCGGACACCTCGTTGGCACCGGCTTCAACCATAGTAATACCACCGGCAATACCGGCTACAACTAAGTCTAGGTCACTTGCATCACGCTCCTGCGGAGACGCGAAAGCCTTGAACTCGTCACCAACTTTGGCGACACGAAGTCCAGCAACTGGGCCATCAAATGGCGCACCGGTCAGCGTGAGGGCGGCCGAAGTAGCAATCATAGCTACCATGTCAGGACGAAAAGTCGGATCCATCGAAAGAACCGTAGCGACTGCCTGAACTTCTTGGCGATAACCCTTCGGAAATAGCGGACGGATCGGACGATCAATCAGACGGCCGATTAGAATAGCTTCGTCACTTGGACGGCCTTCGCGCTTGACGAATCGGCTACCGCTGATCTTGCCACTGGCATAAAACTTCTCTTCGTAGTCGATAGAAAGTGGAAAATAATCCATACCACTAATCGACTTTTTGCTGACCATAGCCGTACCAAGTACGACAGTCTCGCCATAAGTGACCAGTACGCTAGCGCTGGTACGAAAACCAACTCGGTTTACTTCTAGGGTTAGTGTTTTACCCGCTAGCTGGGTTTCAACTTTAATAATATCTTTTCCGTATGGATTGATAACTGGCATTTTGCCTCCTTTTTTATACTCATCAAAGGTATAAGTAACGGGTGCAGATTTTCTCTCTCTAAGAGAATTCCTGTATCCACCACTTAAAATCGATGAGCGCTTACACTCTTATTATACCTCAAGAACTCTTATTGTTGTAGCTATTTCAGATCACGACGACGAAAAATAACAATGGCGGCCACGATGAAAAGAGCGATAATAGATCCGTACACTAGCACATCACCACTCTGTATAACTCCCTTGGCAATATCCGGTGCATCGAAGAAATGAAGAAGTGAGAAGCGTTCATAAGGCACCAGCCAGTCAACCGATTGAGCGAAAGTCGTCAGTAAAAAGCTACCAACTGTTATAGTAACCCCGAGGCCGGTCGTAATCCCCTTTTTGCCCGACATAAGACCTATCGAAAATATCATAGTAAATATAGCGCTAGCCAGCAGTAACATCATCGAACATAGCCGCACCAGCACCATAATATCTAACGACTCGTTGATGACTAGTAGGCCTATGCCGATACCAGCAGCCGTTGTCAAAGTAATAAGTAACGATATAAATATACCGCTGAACCATTTTGCTAACAAAATATTTGTTCGGCTAATCGGCAAAGCCGCTAGCGTACGAATCTGACCGTTTTCTTCCTCAGTTGTCGTAAGACCAGAAGCTAAAATAATCGTAAAAATGCTCAAGAATATCGGCATTCTAATGTCAAACAACTGACTGCCTAGATAAGTCGACATTTCCTTTAAATTATCCAAACTGCCCACCAAACCCTGAAACGCCGGAGGCAGACTCTCTATCAGTTGACCGATACCGTTGTCTTGATGAAACGCCGGATAAAAAATAGTCATCAAAAAGGCAATGAATGCCATGCCCAGTCCCCAACCAAGTATAAAAACTCTTTTATCATATAAAGTCTTGGTAAATAAACTAAACATCTTTAACCTCCATGGCATATAGATCTTCAAAGGCCGATTCCTTGTCGTGATCGACTATCGTGATATCAATGAGTCCGTACAGGCTGGCCATCCAGTTTTGTAAGTCAATCATATTGCCCTTGTACACGAAGTCGGTTTCGAACCGCGCATCTCCAGTTTCGAACCTTAGCTCGGTAGATTTTGCGGGTAGTTGTAGCTTCTTCTTTGATACAATCTTTACTATTTTGCCGCCACCGCGCGTTAATTCGGATGTCGAGATATCTTTTATCAGCTTGCCGTCACGTATCAACAGTATTCGGCTGCAAACGTCAGTCACTTCGCCCAGATAATGAGAGGACATGAAGATAGTTGTACCTTTTTCGGCCTCTTCGCGAACGAGATCGATAAATACTTGCTGCATCAACGGATCAAGTCCACTACTCGGCTCGTCGAGTATGACTAGCTTTGGGCTCATCATAAAAGCCGCTATAAGAGCTATCTTCTGTCGGTTACCCCTAGAAAGGTCGTGGATTTTCTTACCAAGGTCGGGGTTAAACTTATCAATCAGGACGTCAAGTTGAGCTGTGTCTTTTAACGCAAACTGTCGAGCTATAAACCTAAAATACTGGCGACCAGTGAGGTTTTCAAATAAACTCATATCTCCACTGGCAAACCCTATGCGATCATGGACATTATGAGCCGTCTGTGGCACAACTAGTTCGCCAAATAACTTCACCGAGCCACTACTGGGGTGTAAAAAGCCCAACATAGTGTTGATTGTCGTCGACTTACCGGCACCGTTTAGACCGACAAAACCAATTACTTCACCTTTTTTGACAGCGAAACTTACCTTGTCTACGGCTGGTACACCGTCATAAACCTTGCAAAGGTTGTCGACTTCAATAATATTACTTACCATAATAACTTTAGTATACACCCGGAAACTTTAGCCTACAAAAAAAAGACTCCGCACTATTTGCGGAGTCCAAGTTTTGCTACTGTCGCCTTGTAGGCTTCGAAGTTTTTAGATTCGAGATACTTTAGCAAACGTTTACGGCGACCAACCATCTGAATCAAACCGCGGCGAGCCATGTGGTCGTGCTTGTTCGTTGCAAGATGCTCGGTAATCTCTTTGATACGAGTCGTCAGAACTGACGCTTGCGCCTGGGGCGAACCAACGTCCGTCTTGTGTGTCTGCGTCAAAGCAAATGCTTTGGCTTTGTTTTCTGCTGTAATCATTAGTTGTGTATTGTACCAGAGTTTTGCACAGGTTTCAAGGGTGTAAATGGGAGATATTTACTTTTTACCATAAATATGCTATAAATATCTCTAGTTTCGCGTTTGTCTTTTCTGAAGATACGACAACGTTCGAGACGT
>JBBRXL010000018.1:0-12726 GCA_038248455.1 Saccharimonadales bacterium (SeqCode) | reverse complement strand
TATAGCGAGCGGTTCAACCAGATATCGATGGCGCATATTCATAATGTAATGAGTCGTCTTAAAATCTCGACAGACTATGAACTTGGCGAGGCATTCTTTGTTCCAAAAGGCAAAGATGCCGTAACGAAACTTCTCGAGAGTGGAGTGGCTGTAAAAAACGAAGATAACTCAATTATCGTACCGCTCGATGAGTATGGCTTCGACGTGCCGCTACTTGTTCAAAAGAGTAATGGAGCGGCGCTCTACGCTACTTCAGATCTTGCGACTATATTGTACCGCGAAGAAAACTGGCACCCAGACAAGGTCGTTTACTGCGTCGGGGCTGAACAACAATTTTATTTCTCGCAACTATTTGCTATGGCCAAGAAACTAGGTATACAAACGGAGCTGTATCATCTGTGGTTTGGTACTATCGATCAAAAAAACGATGATGGAACTAGGGAGAAGATGAGTAGTCGCAAGGGTGTAATATTGATGGAAGAACTGCTCGACAGGGCCGAACAAAAAGCCCGTGAGATAACTAAGGGGCGCGATATCTCAGAGGATGATGTCAAAAAGATTGCTCTTGGCGCAATAAAGTTCAGTGACTTCGTGGCTGATCGCCGAACAAATATTTTGTTTGACTGGGATAGTATATTTGCGCTTAGCGGCTTTTCGGGTCCTTACATTCAATACGCGGCCGTTCGCGTCAATAAAATACTTGCTGATGTAAGACCCGAAGAATGCGATTATTCTAGCTATGATTATGAGGCCGAAAAACAGGTGATTTTGAAGGTTGCGGAATATCCAGATGTTGTCGCCAGGGCGGCTCGTGACCTGGAGCCACATAAAGTTGCGACGTATCTATATGAACTAGCCAGAGAGATGAACAGGTATTATGAGACTACGAGAATTAGCGATGCTGAGGCGACTCAGCGAGCGGCAAGGTTGAACGTTCTAGGTAAAGTAAGTTACGTTTTCAGTAAAGGGCTAAGTCTGCTTGGCATAGAAGTTCCTGGGCAGATGTAGTAAATAAGTTAGTCAAAATTAATAGTTTAGGAGTTATATATGGTTAAGAAACAATTAAGACTGAAGGGATTTGTAGATTTCGTTCGCGAACAGGGCGTAGTAGGACTCGCTATCGGACTTGCTGTGGGTGCCTCGGCTGGAGCGACTGTAAAATCTATCGTTGACAACCTAATCAATCCTATCGTCGGCTTCATAGTCGGCGGTAAAGATCTATCTACTCAGGTTTGGCATACAGGACTCCGAAACGGCGGAGTTGAACTATCGTTTGGTTGGGGCGCTATTTTATCTTCAACTATTACTTTACTGGCGACAGCTTTTGTAATCTACTATCTGGTTCATGCCGCAAAACTCGATAGATTAGATAAAAAATCTAAGTAAGATTTATTTTTTATAAAATTAATTCCTACTTTCTATTGCGAAAGTAGCAAAGCAACTTCTTTTGTACCGACAAAAGAAGCAAAAGCTCTTGGGGCTACTCAAAAACACGATGTTCATCAATTATTCTATTGTTGGTTGTCTGCGTAAACTCGCGCCTGACATATGTTGTCAGGGCTCAGACATACTCGACAAGCCAGCAATTTCATTATTGCTTCTCTCGGTTTTATCATGGCCCCAAACCCCAAAGTTACCTGGTTTTTAAGTTGTTAAAATATTCAATTAAATGTATTTTTTTGTAGATAAAGTAAAAGATCTCCACTCTTTTATGATGGCGGACGAATACCGCAAAACTATCAGAAAATTAAGTAGTTTGAGCCCCGGGGTCTGGGGTATCTGCAGAAATCCAGATAAAGACTTAGCTAATATTCCTGGTGAATCGAGGACTGTCTGAGCCCTGACAACATATGTCAGGCGCGAGTTTCCGCAGATTCCAAAGAATATTAACTGAGTCTTTAAGCTGCGGTTTCGAAGCCACCCCAGCCGTTTTTTCGCTGTATAGCGAATCTTTTGCAGGCTCAAAAGAAGTCGGTTTTTTCGCTGTACAGCGAAACTTTGACGAAACAAAAGTAAGGATTAAGGGCTTTTTTAAAAAACAAGTAACCATTATAATTATAAGTAGTTATGAAAAAAGAAGATTACAAAAATAAACTTTCATCAGATAGGTATGATGTCTTGTTCAATAAGGCTACCGAAGCGCCATTTAGTGGCGAATATGACAACGTGTTTGACCCAGGTACATATAAATGCGCCGCTTGCGGAACGGAACTCTTTGATAGTAATAAAAAGTTTGATGCTCGCTGCGGTTGGCCTAGTTTTTATGATGCCAAACCTGGAAAGGTAGAGTTTCACGAAGATTTATCGATGGGTGCCACTCGAACCGAAGTAACCTGCGTGACCTGCGGCGGTCACCTGGGCCATGTGTTTACAGGCGAGGGCTTCAATACACCCACAGACCAGCGTTTTTGTATAAACTCCTTAAGTTTGCAATTTGACCCCGATACAAAGTAGTATTAATCTATGACAAAACGCGCAAAAATATTATGGGTTGACCTAGAAATGACCGGACTGGACCCAGTAAACGATCCAATACTTGAAGTGGCGGATATAGCTACGGATTGGGATTTTCATGAAATTGATGTAATGGAAGGTGTCGTGGCAATAGACAACGACTTGCTTGAAGCCAGGATAGAAAATAATTCTAGCTTTTGGGACTTGAACCCACTAGCGCGTGAGGGTTTGATGGCTCAGAATAAACACGGTAAATCGAGCTCGGTTATAGAAAAAAACTTGATTAAATTTATCAAGAAAAACTTCGGAGATAAAACTGACGTGCTACTAGCTGGCAATTCCATTCATATAGATAGGCAATTTATAGACAAGCAATGGCCGACTGTTGCCAAAAAATTACATTATAGAATGCTGGATGTTAGTGCCTGGAAGGTAGTTTTTGACGGTAAGTACAATAAAAAATTTGCCAAACCTCAGGACCATCGAGCGCTTGGCGATATTCGCGGTAGCATTATGGAACTGCAATATTACTTGGGTAAGTTAAAATAATGACCCATAAAGAACTACACGAATATTTGTTGACGTTTAGCGGTGTGCGCCTTGATTTTCCTTTCGGAGAAGATACTTCGGTTTATAAAATAGGTGATGGTGATGATGCAAAGATGTTTGCACTAGTCGCAGACAAATCTAAGCCACTACGGCTTAGCTTGAAATGTGATCCACTTTTGGCGGAAAAATTACGTGAAGTCTACGAAACGATTGTGCCTGGTTATCATTTGAGCAAAAAGCACTGGAATACTATTATTTTGACTGGCCAAGTACCCGATGATGAGTTAAAAAGCTTGATATTGCTTAGCTATAATTTAGTAAATTCTTAACCGTTTGTTGCGTTAAATTCTTCGAAGCTCTTTTGAGTGGGCGATAGGTTATCTATTGTCGTGTTTAGAAAAGTTTTTAGACTTTTACTACTAGTTGATAGTCTGATGTCGTTTGCTAGGTTGATGATAGTGTCGATTCGATAGGCCATTTCTCGGGCGTAGGTTCGGTCGTAGACTGCGTTTAGTCGGGCGTTTTCGAGAATTTCTAGCACAGGCTTTTCGGACTCACTGGCGACAATTTTAGCGTCTATTGTTTTACTGGTTATCTTGAAGTTGGTGAGAATCGGTGCAATATCTCTGTTGGTATTTGCGAGGCCAATAGATAGGTTACTGTTTAAACCGCGCAAGGTGGAACTTTTGATTGTTTTTTGGGCATCGTTAACGATTATTTCGGTATTCTTTAATCTGGCGGAAAGTGTCTGTAGAGATTTATTGGGTGTACCGCCTAGCGAAGTGATACCAACAATTGCCATGACGACAATTACGGCAAAACCCAAGATAAGTAGCACTAGCTGATTGCGCGAAAAGCGGCTCTTTTTGTTGACCGTAGGAGCGATTTGGTTTAGGTAATCAACAGATAGACCTGGGGTTGGTTGGTTTGGATCCATACGTCTATTAAAGCACAAGCTGTAACAGAGGTAAATAGTGGTATACTATATCTATGCAAGAGGCAAAGGAAGAAGTTCGCTCGAGACTGAACATCGAAGATGTCATCAGCGAGTATGTTGAGCTAAAGCGAGCTGGTCGTAATTTCAAAGGACTTAGCCCTTTTAGCGGTGAAAAAACACCGAGTTTTTATGTCAGTCCAGACAAACATATTTGGCATGACTTTTCGTCAAATAAGGGTGGCGATGTATTTTCTTTTGTGATGGAAGTTGAAGGTATGGATTTTCGCCAAGCGTTAGAGCTTTTGGCTCGTAAAGCTGGTGTTGATATATCGATGTATGATTCCAAGGGTAGCCAGGAGATAGCTAAACGTAAAAAAATCTTATTTGAAATAAATGACATGGCGGCCAAGTATTATCAGCAGAGTTTGATTCAAAACCAACATGCCGTTGACTACGTGTTCAAAAAACGTGGCCTTAGCAAGCAGATTGTCCAGGAGTTTCGTATCGGCTACGCACCTACGACTGGCGATGCACTTGTAAACTTTTTCAAAAAAAAGGGCTACAAAGAAGTTGACGTGAACGCGGCTGGACTACTTAATCGCTTTGGGGGTGATATGTTCCGCGGCCGTATGATGGTTCCTCTCATGGACTCGACGGGTCAGGTGATTGGTTTTACGGCTCGTATTCTGGAGGACGAACCCAACGCCCCGAAATATTTAAACACTCCACAAACTTTACTCTACGACAAGAGTCGGCACGTTTTCGGACTCAGTCAGGCCAAAGAGGCTATCCGGGCAAATGATTATGCTGTGATTGTCGAAGGCAACTTGGACGTAGTCAGTAGTCATCAGGCCGGTATCAACCAAGTTGTAGCTACGGCTGGTACGGCAATGACAGAGTATCATCTCAAGGCTTTGTCGCGCTTGTCCAACCATGCCAGGTTAGCGTTTGACGCCGATAAGGCTGGACTAGCTGCAACTGAAAGAGCAATACCTATCGCTCAACAGGTTGGTTTGGACCTGACGATAATCTCAATGCCGGGGAGCGCCAAAGACCCAGATGAACTCATAAAACAAGACCCAGATCTGTGGCAAAACGCTATCAATAACTCTCGACCAGTTGTCGACTGGGTACTGAGTCAGTATTCCCAGCGCGAGGACCTAGAGAGTGCGGCCGGTAAGCGTAATTTTACGACAGCTGCCATCGAAATAATAAAAAAACTGAAAGATTCTGTTGAGCAAGAACATTATCTTCAAAAAGTCGCCCAATACACAGGTGCGTCACTTGGGGTACTAAACAATAAATTGAGTGATACTTCTGTCGACTCAATTAAGCGATTAAAGACGATAATCAAATCAGAAAATGAAAAAACCGAACCAGACAATAATATTCACCAGGATAACGTATTGGCTGTAGGACTATTCGACGCCAAGACGCTAGATCTCTTTAAGGATATAAATATTGAGATATTTGACGGCGAAGAGCGCCAGGCTGTGGCTGAATATTTGAGTAAAGCCGAACCAAAGACTATTCAAGATACGCCAGAGACGTTGCAAAATTACGATACCTATGTCAAAATACTACTATTGAAGGCCGACGCTCGATATGCCGATTGGAACGATCAAGATCGTTACTTTGAAACGGCTCGATTGCTCCGCCAAGTAACCAAAGAAAACAAGAAAAAACAAAAGGATTTATTAACCGAAAAACTACGAGATGCCGAGACAATTGGTGATGATGCCGTTGCGGCAGAGATTCGTGGCCAGATACATAATCTTATTAAGGAGATAAAGAGTGCCTAAATCAAAAAAAGACATTAAAGATGATGAAATAATTGAGTCGACTGATGAAGATGTAGTGCTTGGTGATATTTTGCCAAGTATTAAAGATACTGACGAACCAGACCCAGACGAGTTGATTGACGAAGAAGAGGACGAAGAAAGCGACATTCTAACCCAGGGTCAATACTTTGACGATGCTAGCGACGACAGTGTCCGTCTTTACTTGCGTGAAATCGGCAAAATCCCACTTCTCAATTCGGAGGAAGAGCTTGCACTTGCTCAGCGTGTTGTGGCTGGTGAGAAAAAAGCCAAAGACAAGATGGCCGAAGCCAACATGCGTCTAGTTGTGTCTATCGCCAAACGTTATAGTGGGCGCGGCCTGGACTTTCTGGACCTTATCCAAGAAGGTAATACCGGTCTACTTAGAGCTGTTGAAAAATTCGACCCAGACAAGGGGTTCAAGTTTAGTACCTATGCTACTTGGTGGATTCGCCAGGCAATCACTAGAGCAATCGCTGACCAAGCTCGTACGATTCGTATCCCAGTTCACATGGTTGAAACAATCAATAAGCTGCTTCGTACGCAGCGTCGTATGACCCAAGAAATGAACCGCGAGCCAACCATCGAAGAGCTTGCTAAAGAACTTGAGATGGAGCCGGAAAAAGTTGAATACGTTATCAAGATTAAACAAGATATTACATCACTTGACGCTGGCGTCGGCCGTGATGGCGAAGATGAAGATTCGGTGCTTGGTGATTTCATCGAAGACGAAGATGGAACAACTCCAGAAGAATCAGCCACATCTCAGCTACTAAAAGAGCAAGTTCAGGCAATTCTATCGACGCTATCTGATCGTGAACAAAAGATTGTAAAGATGCGCTTTGGTCTAGAGAACGGCAAGTCACACACGCTAGAGGAAGTCGGCCAAGAATTCGCTGTTACGCGCGAACGAATCCGTCAAATCGAAGCCAAGGCCCTTGCCAAACTTCGCAAGCATAAAGATGCTAAGAAGCTTCACGAATACTTAGGCTAGAAATCTAGTTCTTCGGTAATTTTGTCTAGTTCCTTGTAGACTTTTTCTACGTCGCCATCGTTTATTATGTAATAGTCGGCGATAGCGATAGGACCGCCTTTTTCGAGGTTTTCTATTTCGTTCCAGTCACGGTCGCTTGCTTCTTTGTCGGTAAATGGCCGTTCGGGGCGAATATTTAGCCTGTGATGGCGGAGTCTTTTGGGTGCAACAATACCCACAACTGTTAGTTCACCCGGGAATTCACTTTTCATAGCTTTATATTCTGTCCAGCTATATATGCCATCGGCGACTATTTTGTGTTGGCCGACATCTATCAAGTCATGTATTTCTTTGATAATTCGCTTTACAACGAAATCTTTACCTTCTTTGTCGCGGATAGTTTCGCGGAATATTGTTTGGCTCTCGGGTGTTATTTCGATACCGGCGGCTGTCATGGCGCTATAGATTACGCCGCCGAAATATACCTTCGGATAGCCTTTGTCAGATAGGTATTCAACTGCCGTACTTTTGCCAGCTCCAGATAGGCCGACGAATGCGAGGATTTTAACATTTGGGTTATTTGTCATAGCTTAATTTTAACAGATAATAACGCTTATAATTGCAGGTCAGTAAAATTACGGTTATTCTAATAGATATGCAAGAATATAATAGCAATAAGCCATATGTCGATACGGGCAGTCCTGAACGAAGGTACCACGCCGCTTCAGAAAATGAAGTTAACTGGAGAGACTTGGCGGCCTGCAAGGATGTCGATGATTCTGAACTTTTCTTTCCGGTAGGAAAAACTAGAGCTGTAGAAAAACAGGTAGAGAGAGCTAAGTTGGTCTGTAATGCTTGCTCTGTCAGGGCCGGATGCTTGGCGTGGGCTATGAATCATCATCAGGATTCTGGGATATGGGGTGGCTTGACAGAGGATGAACGTAGGACGTTAAAACGAAATCGTAGTGGTGCTGCTAGGGTTAGAAATTTTGGTAAAGATGTTATTGATAACGTTACGGACCTCAAGTAATAAATGTAAATCAATAGGCATAGGCTATAATTAGAACATGACAAAACGCCTAGCTATCATCGACGGTAAATCAGTATTTTATAGGGGTTACTATTCTATGCCTGGACTGTCGACAAGTGACGGCACTCCGACGGGTGGCGTTTTTGGTTTTGCGAGCATAGCTATCGAGATTATAAAGAAACTCAGTCCTGATTATATTGCCATAGCTTGGGATATAAAGGGTACTAGTGCTCAAAAAAGGATAGAAATCTATCCCAAGTACAAAGCCGGGCGCACCAAACCACCCGAAGACTTCTACACTCAACTTCCAATACTACGTGAGCTTCTAGATGCTTTTGGTTGGCCGCTATACGAACTTGATGGATACGAAGCCGATGACATCATGGGGACTTTTGCGCATGACGCCAGTGAGCAGGGCGTTCATACGTATCTCATCACGGGTGATTATGACATGTTGCAACTCATCTCACCCTCAACTGATGTTTTTATCACCAGAACTGGTAGCACTGATCTCGTTCATTATCATAAAGACACGTTTAGGGATAAATATGGTGTGGATGTGGCGCAATTTGTCGATTACAAGGCTCTGGTGGGTGATTCCAGTGACAATATACCCGGTGTGCGCAAAATCGGCCCCGTAGCGGCTCAGAAGTTATTAACTGCGTACACCACGCTTGAAGGCGTATATGAGCATATAGGTGAACTCAAGGGCGCACAGCGCACATACCTGGAAGAGGACAAGGACGTGGCATTCATGAGTCAGAAGCTAGCCGCGATATTTACAGATGCTCCGATCAAGATTGATTGGCACGAAGCGGATATAAAAAACACGAACTTCGAGGCAATCATATCGGTTTTGAAAAAATACGAGTTTAATTCGCTAATTCGTAGATTACCTGACCACATGCACCTAAGTAGTGGAGAGGAACTAAAGATAGTACAAAACCAAGTCGAGAAACTTGAGGTAGTTGCATGGCCGGAGACTTTAATGATCGAAGGTCCCATAATACTCGAAATTTATGAAGATGAATTATGGATGTCTATGAACAGCAAAACCGTTTCTCATATACAAGTCGGCGAACTTGACCGTAGTTCTTTGAAAGTCTTTGAGCTTGCGACCGTTATAAGTTACGACAGTAAGATCCTTTATCACAAATTAGCCAGCGCAAATATATTTATAAAATTCGGTGACTTATTCGACATCCACCAAGCGGCGTTTTTGTTGAATTCGCTCAACAGGGACAGAACTATATCGGGACTATTTGGCGGCGAAGTGAGTGATGAACCGGCATCACAAATAGCAGCACTCTGGACGATATACGAACAACAAAAATCATCTCTAGATGCTAACCCTGAGCTATCAAGGGTCGCCTATGAACTTGATTTTCCACTTTCATACATATTATTCATGATGGAGCACCAGGGAATAAAGATTGACAAAGATATCCTCTCTAGTATGAGCGAAAGCCTAGGAACTGACTACAAAAAGTTTGAACAAGATATGTATTCAATGGCTGGTTACGACTTTAATATTGCCAGTCCAGCGCAATTATCAGAAGTGTTATTTACTAAACTACAACTACCGACCGCAGGTATAAAAAAGGGTAAAACAGGTTACAGTACTGGTCAAAAGGAACTAGATAAACTTCGAGGTAAACACCCAATAATTGAGCTGATTGAAAAGACGAGAGAACTAGCCAAGCTTAAAAATACCTATGTTGATGCGTTGCCATTACTCGCCGACGAGAATAGTCGCATTCATACTACTTTCAACCAAGATGTGGCCAGTACCGGAAGGCTAAGTAGTACAAACCCAAATCTGCAGAATATTCCGATTCGTAGTGAGCTAGGTAGAACTATCAGAACGGCTTTTGTGACCGACGAAGACAAAGTATTTATAAGTGCCGATTATTCTCAGTTTGAGCTTCGACTAGCCGCTATCTTGGCCGGCGATGCCGAGATGATCAACGACTTTAACGGCAATGTTGACATCCACACCAAGACGGCCAGTGAAGTCTACGGCATTCCTATGGATGATGTTACCAAAAACCAGAGGCGCGATGCCAAGGTGATTAACTTTGGAATATTATACGGCATGAGTCCGCATGGGCTAAGCGCTGCAACCGGCATGAATTTTTTTGAAGCCAAGAAATTTATCGACAAATATTTTGAGCTACGTTCACCAATCAGAAAATACATCGATAGCACAATTCTAAAGGCTAAATCTGACGGATATGTTGAGACATTTTATGGCCGACGCCGACCAACTCCAGATATAATTAGTAGTAACTTTATGATAAGGCAATCGGCAGAAAGAGCTGCCGCCAATATGCCTATCCAGGGAACGGAAGCCGATCTGATGAAGAGGGCAATGTTAGAAGTGGATAAAAAACTTGGCGGTCTTGGCGTCCAGGTTTTACAGATTCATGACAGCATATTAGTAGAGGCTCCAACTGAAAACGCCGAGAAAGTTAGTGATCTTTTGGTGGAAGTGATGGAAAATATTGCCCCAGAGCTCAAGATAAAACTAAAAGTTGACGTTAGTATTGGCCGTAACTGGGGTGAGCTATAGGCTTTTTCGGTAAAAATATTTGACTATTATAGCCAAATGTACTAAAATATAGGTATGGCAAAGTATAAAACTACTAGAGTCTTCCCGATAATCCTACTGCTGATTGTTACCGCTGTCGTAATTGCGGCTTTGTTTTCACTTGCGAGACTTATATTTCTTCCAGATACTACTAAAAAGGAAGGCGCGTCCACATCTCAAGTTGATACAACGAGTGCACTACTAAAAACTGATGCAGGCAGGTCGGTCAAGATGACCGCAAGGGGACCGATAGTATCTAATGAAAACTTTCGTACATATGAAGTTATAGTCAGCCCTAACTCACGAAATATATCAGTATACAGTGGATATTTAGACAATAAAATCGATGGAACATCATACGTAAATAACGTTGCAGCTTATACCGAGTTTGTCTATGCGCTCGATAAATCGAATCTTATCAAGGGAACTCAAGGCAATACGGATATTCGCGGTGTGTGTGCACCGGGTTATGTTTATGTATTTGACATTATCAAAGACGGTAAATCCATCGATAACCGTTGGACGTCTACTTGTGGTGCATCAAAAGGCACACTAACGGCATATCTGCCTCAGGTAAAAGCCCTGTTTGACGCTCAGATTCCAGATCTTAAGTCTATTATTGATAAAAATAATCTATAATAGTAATTACAAAAGGGGGTCCTAAGTGGCTATAAAAGCAATAATTTTTGACTGTTTCGGAGTATTGGCGCTATCAGGCCAGAGACATCTTGAGGATCAATATCCTCCCGAGATACGTCAGCAGATTGTGGACTTAGGGCACGCTTCTGACAGAGGTTTTATTACCAAAGATGAGTATAGTGAGCACCTAGCGGCTATTACTGGTATGAGTCTAGCCCAGGCTGAGTCTACGTTTTGGCTGGGGGATATTCGGAACGAAAAACTCTTTGAATTAATACGCAAAATAAAGAATGAGAATATATACAAAGTGGGTTTACTCAGTAATATTGGCCCGGGTTGGATGGATAAGTTCATTCCCGAAAGGGCTGAGCTGTTTGATGCTGTTGTTCTATCGGGTGAAGTTGGTGTCGCCAAGCCTGATCTTGAGATATACCAAATGGTTGCGCGTAATCTTGGAGTGGAGCCGTCAGAGTGCGTAATGATTGACGATCAGCCGGGTTACTGCGAAGGTGCGCAGATGGCTGGCATGCAGTCGATATTGTTTGCCAATAACGAGCAGTCAATGTCTGATTTGGCTAGTCTATTAGAGTCAAGCCATGCCTGAGTTGCCGGAGGTTGAGACTGTTAAGCGCGGACTGAAGCGTTTAATCGTCGGACAATCCATCGCGACCGTTATAAGTGACAACCCAAAGAGCTTTCCTAATTCCAAGCAGGATATTGATAGTTTCTTGATTGGGTCCGAAGTCCTAGATGTGCGGCGTCGAGCGAAGGTTCTGATGATAGATTTGTCGACCAAATATAGTCTTGTCATACATCTCAAGATGACGGGGCAGCTCGTTTTTATTAATAAAAACACAGAAGATGGAATATCGAATATGGAATATGGCGAGCTGCCAATAGCCAATAGCCAAATTCCAATAGCCAAAACGAGCGAAGTCCGTTTCAGTGCCGGGCATCCTAGTGATAGCCTGGTCAACAACTTACCCGACAAATCAACACGAGTGACGATAGATTTTACAGATGGTTCGCATCTATTCTTTAACGATCAGCGCAAGTTTGGTTGGATGAGGCTGATGCCGACAGCAGAGATTGTCAATCTGCCTTTTATGCAAAAAGTCGGCCCAGAGCCGCTAGAAGCTGATTTCACACCTGAACAATTTGCCGAGCGGTTCAAGCGCCGTGCAAAAACTAGTATTAAAGCAGCAATCCTTGATCAGTCAGTTATTGCCGGAGTCGGCAATATTTACGCTGATGAAAGTCTATGGGCCGCTAAAATCCATCCGCTAACCAAAGTAGCAAATGTACCATCCACTAAATACCACCTACTATATACCGAGCTTCGCTCTATTATGAACTTATCAATCGAAAAAGGCGGCAGTACCAACCGAAACTATGTCGATGCTGAAGGCAAAAAGGGTAGTTATATGGATTTTGCCAATGTCTTTAGGCGCGAAGGTCAGGCTTGTCCGCGTTGTGGCGATATTATCATCAAATTCAAGGCCGCCGGTCGTGGCACACACATCTGCCCTAGTTGTCAGGCTCTATAGGATATACTATTAACATGATAAAACTTCTGACAGGCACAAATACTTACGAACTTGAAAATCATATTTTAGATATTAGTCGTGAATTTGATGGTACTGCAGAAATAATTGATGGTTCAAGAATCGAACTAAACCAACTTCCGGATTTGCTCATGGGTGCAACGCTATTTGCCGATAAGAGGCTGGTAAT
>JBBRXL010000017.1:0-12813 GCA_038248455.1 Saccharimonadales bacterium (SeqCode) | reverse complement strand
TGGTACTCAGAAATATACTATCGAACTTGGCAGCGGTAGAGATTACGATTCGACCTATGAAGGCGTAATCCCGAACTTAGAGCGTCGTCATAAAGAGACTGATAGTGAATTTATGCGTAAAGACATTGAGCGTTTCATGCGCGAACGCGAATGTCACGCTTGTCGTGGTGCCCGTCTCAAACCTGTCGTACTGGCTGTTACTGTCCATGATCTAAACATTATGGATATATGTAATCTTGGCGTGGATTCGGCGCTTGATATGTTTGAAAATAACTTGGTATTTACCGAGCAAGAGATGTTCATCGCGGTTCAGATAGTTAAAGAGATCAAAGCTCGACTTGGATTTATGAGTAACGTTGGCCTAAACTATCTAGAACTATCGCGGGCGGCTAATACCCTAAGTGGTGGTGAGGCTCAGCGTATTCGATTAGCTACACAGATTGGCTCTGGCCTAGAGGGCGTGTTGTATGTGCTCGATGAGCCTTCAATTGGACTACATCAGAGAGATAACGACAGGCTCATAAAAACTCTGAAGCATCTTCGTGATCTTGGAAATACAGTTCTTGTGGTTGAGCACGACGAAGACACTATCCGCCAAGCCGACTATTTGCTCGATATTGGTCCTGGCGCTGGTATCAACGGTGGCCGTGTTATGGCAGCTGGTACTCCGGCAGAAGTGGCGGCTAATCCCGATAGTATAACCGGACGATATCTTAGTGGACTTGAGAAAATTGCAGTTCCGAAAAAAAGACGACCCGTCATACAAGATAGAAAACTAGTCATACGCGGTGCTCGCGAAAATAATCTAAAGAATATTGATGTCGAATTTCCGCTAGGCGTGCTGACTGTTGTTAGTGGTGTTAGCGGATCTGGCAAGTCAACACTTGTAAACGACATCTTGGCCAAAGAGTTATCAGCTCGGTTGCATCGTTCTCATGATATACCTGGAGCTCACGAAAACATTGAAGGTATTCAGCATCTCGATAAAGCAATCATTATCGATCAATCAGCAATCGGTCGAACACCTCGTTCCAACCCGGCTACATATACTGGCGTATTTACGGCCATTCGTGAACTATTTGCAGGCACACCGGAGTCAAATATTCGTGGCTACAAGGCTGGTAGGTTTAGTTTTAACGTCAAGGGTGGTCGCTGTGAAAACTGTCAAGGCGACGGACTTATCAAGATAGAAATGCACTTTTTGCCTGATGTTTACGTGACCTGTGATGTATGTAACGGCAAACGCTACAACCGCGAAGCACTAGAAATAAAATACAAAGATGCAACTATTAGCGATGTCCTAGATATGACTGTCGAGCAGTCTGCAAAGTTCTTTGAAAATATTCCGACTATTGCTCGTAAACTTGATACGTTAGTAGAAGTCGGGCTAGGCTATATACATCTTGGTCAACCGGCTACGACTTTTAGTGGTGGCGAAGCTCAGCGTATCAAACTAGCTACTGAGCTTTCACGTCGCGCAACTGGTAAAACACTCTACATTCTAGACGAGCCAACTACTGGTTTGCATAGCGCTGACGTCAATCGATTGCTTGTTATCTTGCAGAAACTTGTTGAGGGCGGTAACAGCATGGTGGTTATTGAACACAACCTAGACGTCATCAAGACAGCCGATTATCTGATAGATATGGGTCCCGAGGGCGGTCTGGCTGGTGGATATGTCATTGCTACCGGTACTCCAGAAGAAGTGGTCAAGGTCAAAGAATCATTTACCGGACAATATCTAAAAAAGATGCTTTAGCGTTTAATAGGGTCCTGTCGTCGCTTACGCGCCAGGACCCATCGTCAAATCGGACTAGCGTAGAGATTATCCTTATCGACAACTTTAGTATACTAGATTATTTCTTGATGCGAAACAAGGCTTTAAATTGAGAGATCAGGGATCTTTTGATTGAATCTCTAGTCTTTTTGTCTTTTAATATGCGATGAGCTACTGGTGCTACCGATAGTAGAACAATAACTATGACTATTGGCAGCAAAATCTGGTCTATGTTGAGTCCCATACTTTCGAACCAACTACTTAGGTAATATCCAGCATAAGTGACTCCGCCGGTCCAGAATACCGCACCGATGATATTAAAGGATATAAATTTACGAAAATCCATCTTGCCGACACCAGCTACAACTGGAGCAAATGTTCGAACGATTGGTATAAATTGCGCAAGGATAATTGTTTTGCCGCCGTTTTTGTCGTAGAAATCTTGCGCCCTGGCGACGTATTCTGTTTTGAATAGTCTGGCGTCTGGTTTCTTGAATATCTTTGGGCCAACGCGTCGTCCGATGAGGTAGCCAGTACTATTTCCGAGTACGGCCGCCAAGAATAGTAGCGGAACAAGGACATGAATGTTGATATTTAGCAGTCCGGATGCCGTCAAGAACCCAGCCGTAAACAGCAAGCTGTCGCCTGGTAGGAAAAAGCCAATCATTAGACCGGTCTCGGCGAATATTACAGCCATTACACCTATGGCACTAACAAGTTTTATAAATTCAATTAAATCAATTCCTGGTATCATACTCGTATTATTTTATCATGCCCTCGGACAAAACAGTCAAACAATGCTATAATTAGTAGTATTAAGAATACCAATGACCGAATAAGGAGAATTAAATGAGTAATATTTCACTCAAACTAGAATTACGTGTAGCCAAAGGAAAAAAAGTTGCAGAACTACGTCGACAAGACATTGTACCAAGTGTTGTTTATGGTGGACAAGATACGCCAATCGATACGCAGTCAGGACTTGTTGAAACTACGAAAGTAGCTCACGCCGCTGGTAAACACTCACCAGTTGATATTATGATTGATGGCAAAAAGAAACTTGCTATCATCAAGTCAATTGACATGGATCCAGTTAAGCACGTTATTCGTCATATCGCTTTCCATACTATCAAGCAAAACGAAAAGATTGTCACTCAGGTGCCACTTCACCTTGTTGGACTTGGCGAAAGTGTCGCTGAGCGTGCCGGACTTGTTATCTTGCAGGCAATCGAGCATGTTGAGGTTCGCGCCTTACCAGCTAACTTGCCAGAGTCAATCGAAATGTCTGTCATGGGTCTTGAGACCGATGATGATAAATTGACAGTTGCTGACATTAAGCTGCCAGAAGGCGTTGAATTTGCCGATCACGAACAAGACCTCGAGCTTGTTATCGCCAACGTCTACGAACCAGGTGCTTTGCAGGCTGCTAACGAATCTGCTGGTGGTGATGCCGAAGATGAAACTGCTGTAGAATCTGAAAACGGCAGCGAAGAAGAAGTTGCTCCGACAGAAGAAACAACAAGCGAAAAATAGTACAGATAAATAAACATAAAACCGCACTGAAATAGTGCGGTTTTATGTTTATGTTTATATAACAACACATTATCGGACATCACATAGAATATTTGGTGTATATTTAAGATATTAGTTATCGATGTGGTGGGCGCAACGGACTTACTGTTGTGAATGTAAGTAATACAGGGGGTTTATGAGTATTGGCGCCGAACTAGTTAACACGTATAAGAAAATTGATTTTGTGCCACAAGAAAATGACTTCCTATCGCTAGTTAGGCGGGCAGAGGAGCGCGGTGATGATGTCGTTATAGGCAATCTAGAACTCCCAATCCATGATTATAAGGATCGTATTTTTGATGCATTAATAGACAACCGTGTGCTGATAATCGGAGGCTCTACTGGGAGCGGTAAGAGTACACAAATACCACAAGAAGCTTTGAATCGTGGCTACTCTAGCGTCACCGAGGTCCAAGTTCGACGGATAGCTGCTCGTGAATTGTCGGCTCGAATTGGTCAAGAGTTGGCTGGCAGCTTGGGTAGTGAAGCCGTGGGTCTCGCCGGATTTCATAGTGGAGAGATGCGTAGTGTAACCGAACAAACACAAATATCAATTATGACCGCAGGTGTATACCTTATTCAAAAGCTGCATGAGCTCGTATCGGATACTGGAGACGATATGAAATTATTGATTCATGATGAAGTGCATCTCTGGGAGCAGGAAACTGAGGTAATGCTAGCCAAGTTAGGGGAGACACTATCACAAGAACCTAATACCAAAATTATCATCCAAAGTGCTACTGCAGATTTTTCAAAAATTGCTAAATATATATCTGGTACTCACGGTATAGAAGCAGCTGTTATTGAAATTGAAGGCAGGCAGTTTCCTATTGAAAGAATTGAAGCAAAAGACTCAACCGTATTAAAGGAGTTGATAAAATATGGTCAAGAAGTTAAAGACGGTATACTCGTATTCCTACCCGGTGAAGGTGAAATTGGTGATTTATCGAGCGAATTAAATAAAAAGTATCTCAAAACAATATTTGGTAAAGCGTTTGTATTGCCCCTTTATTCAGACTTACCAAAACGTGAACAACAAGCGGCCATGTTTACCTACGATGGCATTAAGGTTGTGTTATCTACTAATATTGCTCAAGAAGCCCTTACTATTGAAGGCATAAGTATCGTTATAGATTGTGGACTTGAAAGAGGAATCACTATAGACGAAGAAGGCGTTTCGGCGTTATTACTGCGTCCTACCTCTAAGGCAAGTCTTGACCAACGAGGGGGAAGAGCGGGGCGTCTTGGGCCTGGAATTCATATAGTTGCACCTCTAGATTCAGACCATGATTTTATCGAGTATGATAGTCGCCCCGATTTTGACCCACCGAAGATATTAAGCTCTGACCTTGATCGTATGATGCTTAGACTGGCAACGAATGGTGAAGATATGGCAAGCTATAAATTCATGCACCAGCCAGAGAAGTTGGCTTTTGGTCGTTCGAAAAAGCGGTTATTTGAGTTAGGCGCTTTGGACGAAAAAGGATTAATTACTAACATTGGTAGGCGCATGGATGTATTCCCAGTTAGGCCTTCATCAGGACGGATGATGGTCGAGGCCGATAGGTATTCACCGGAAATCAGAGCGTATATGGCGGCTATTGTGGCATGCATTGAAGCTGGAGGGCTAAGTGGTTATGATTCTGAATTAATAGAAGGTTGGCAAAACCTTACACCAGATGAGATAAAGAAGTCTGACTCACTTAGTGATTTGGCGTCATTTATATCGCATCAAGATATAGGCGAGAGCTGTATAGACAAAGACGGCTTTGACGTCAAAAACCTACCAAAAGTTCGAGAATCATATACTAAGGTTGTCAAAAGATCTAATGGATCTATCAAAAAACTAGTTGAGCCAAGCGTTGAAGAAATAGAGATAATCAAGAGGTGTATATATGCTGGCATGGCAAACTCAATTTACGATTACGCAGGTGATGGAAATTACGTTCCGGCCTCAAGCACAAGTGCTCACGAATGGGAACTAAGTAACCGTAGCGTAGTAAGTACGGGTCGTAGACATGTCGATGCTCCAAGTTTGATAGTAGGTACACCTAGGCACGTACAGCTTCATAACGGCGAAATGAAACACATAGTAGAGCGTATAACCGTAGTTGAAGACCCTGCGATATTTGAGACGCTTGCCAAAGAGCTGTGTGAATGGGTAGACAAAAAAGTATCTTGGCGCGATGGACATGCGACGACTGTGCAAGAACTAAAGATTGGAAGCGTTGCCCTGGGTGCTACTCGTGAAATTGAGGCCGCTCCTTCTAGTGGGCTTCGTGAAGAGATTATAAGACGCGTTATAGATAAACCTGGTCCGGCTCAGAATGAGCTTCGAGCAGTAAAAAAAGAGCTTGAGGAATTACAAAAGCGTACCAAACTACCTGTAACTCAGCTAACTCAGGAGATGCTAAAAAGTTTAGTTGATATGGCTACACCAAAAGATGTCAAAGATTTAACTCATACTGATAATAATCTGCGAGCAATGATAGTTCAGGGAATGAATCTCGGTAAATTCATAACAGAAGAACAACGTCAGGATATCTTACGTAACTCACCTGATAATATTGAAGTAGGTAGCAATGGGTTGATATTGAAATTGAGATATTCAAAAGGTCGCCCGGAAGCATATGGCTATGATGTTAGAAATGTGATTACTCTAGGTACTCAGCCTCCGGCTCTTGCCGACGGTCGAATAATTTACTTTCGCTATAGCCACAAGGTTTTAAGCCTTAAGGACCTCAAAAGAGCATACGCTTTTGATCGATCGAATAAGCAATAAAATATTTATTCCTCAATAAACCCGCCACTCTGGTGATTCCAGAGTTTGGCGTATGTACCATTTTTTTCTAGCAGCTCTTTGTGTGTTCCGTCTTCAATTATTTTCCCATTATCTAGGACTATTATTCTATCAAGTTTGGCGATGGTTGAAAGTCGATGGGCGATAACTATACTAGTGCGATTTTTCATTAGTTTTTCGAGTGATTTTTGGATTAGACTTTCGCTTTCGCTATCAAGTGCTGAGGTTGCCTCGTCCAGTATCAATATTGGTGCATCTTTCAGTATTGCTCTGGCAATAGCAATACGTTGCCTCTGGCCTCCGCTTAGTTTGATGCCGCGCTCGCCGACTAATGTGTCGAGACCCGAGGGCATTTTATTTATGAACTCAGCTGCATTAGCTTTTTTGACAGCTTCATTTATTTGATCTTCAGTAGCATCGGGTTTGCCATAGACAATATTTTGACGTAATGTACGATGAAACAGCATGGGCTCTTGTGGTACGTAAGCGATATTTTCTCGTAGGCTTTTTTGAGACACAGTACTAATATCAGTGTTATTTATCAATATCGAGCCATTGGTTGTGTCTGCGAATCTCAGGAGTAGACTTACAAGAGTTGATTTGCCGGCTCCAGAATGTCCTATTAGTCCAATCTTTTGTCCTTCATCAATTTCCAAAGATATATCAGACAAAACCTCTTCGTTGTTATCTGGGTATTTATATGATACGCCGGATAGTTTTATAGTAGGCGAAGATACTCGAAGTGTTTTAGCACCAACTATATCCGAAATTTTATTTTCAGTTAATAGCATAGTGGTCATTGGTTCGGCGTCGAGAAAAGCCTGGTCGTAGCCGTTTATGATATCACTAAGCGCGAACAGTTGTGAACCAATGCGTTGCATGTATGCCAGGATGAATATTGCTGTTGCTAAGTTCATTTGGCCATCTTGTATGAGCCTCGCAGAGATTATTATGGAAATAACCTGAACTGCAACCATTAGAAGTACTCGCACTGAGCCTTCTGCCATTACAAAACCTATGTCTTTTCGGTATATCTCTGTGAATCGATTTGTCTTTTTATGTAACTCTTCGATTTCTCTGGACTCACCGGCGTAACTACGCACGACAAGGTTGTTAGTAAGCGCATCAGCTACTTCGCCGTGTATCTCGCCAACTAAAGTCTTGCGTTCGTGTCGCCATGGTGCCCTTATTTTGGCGCTCCAACGAATTTGTATTATTAGGAATAAGATCAAACCAGCTACAATACCAGCCACGAGAAGTGACTCATGGCCTAATATAAATAAACCAGTTCCGACGGTTAGTACGAACCCAAGAGTCCTGATAATAAATAAATCTTGAATAGCTACGTAGTTTCTGATGAAGTCTATGTAGCGACTAGTCATTGCGCCAATTTTTTGATTGTTAAAAAAATCATTGTCTTTGTTTATTAAAGATTCAAAAGTAGACTCCCTTAACTGTCGTAACATATTTGACTCATGGATAACCATTGACCGGAAGCCTGCGAAATTTAACAATGCACCAAGTAGTCCTACGCCCGCTGCGCTCCACAGTATCAAATCAAGTGATCCAGTATTTGTACTTAAGCTACCGATGGCAAGGCTCAAGAAATAAGGTAAAAGGCTATCTATGAGAGTGGCGGCAACAGGTATCAATATTAACATTGAGAAGAACGTACGTTTATTTTTTCGTACATACTTCCAATAAATATTTAGAGTTTTTCTATTCATGTCACTAACTATGATAACAGATTACAACCCTTTGAGCGCAAAGATTGTTGCGCTGTAGTATAATATCTGTTGATGCAAAAGATATTGTTATATTACAAATTTACGCCTCTTGTTGACCCGGAGACTGTTAAACTTTGGCAGAAAACGCTTTGCGATAGCCTAGATTTGCGTGGGCGAATATTGGTTTCAAAACAGGGTATTAATGGAACAGTTGGTGGTGATATCGAAGACTTAAAAAAGTACATCAAACAAACTAAGCAACTAGCCGGCTTCAAGGATATTGTATTTAAATGGAGTGAAGGCAGTCGTGAAGATTTTCCGCGTATGAGCGTTAGAAATCGTAGTGAGCTAGTTGGGTTCAAAAATAGTGAAGATGAATTTGAAGTTGACGTGAATGGTGTAATTGGTGGCGGCCAGCATTTGAAGCCAAAGAAGATTCACGAAATGATTGAAAAATACGGTGACGACGTAGTTTTTTTTGACGGTCGCAATGAGAACGAAGCCAAAATCGGCAAGTTTAAAAATGCCGTCGTTCCAAACACAAATACTAGCCGAGATTTTATCAACGAGCTTGAGAGTGGAAAGTACGACAATCTAAAAGACAAGAAAATTATTTCATACTGCACAGGTGGAATTCGCTGTGAGGTGCTGAGCGCCATGATGATGAATCGCGGATTCAAGGAAGTGTATCAGATCGATGGCGGCATCGTAAAATATGGTGAAGCATACGGAGACGATGGTTTGTGGGAGGGAAGTTTAAGAGTATTTGACAACCGTATGACTATGGACTTTAGTGACCATACAAAAGTTATCGGCGAATGTACGCATTGCGATGGTCCGACCAATAACTTTGAAAACTGCGCATTAGACAATTGTAATGATCTAGTATTGATATGTCTTGATTGTAAACAAAATAAGGATTTGCTATATCATACAGATAAATGTCGGATAGAATCGCTTGTCGTTGGTCTTGTAAAATAGGCGAGATGTCGGCACTGTTATAATATATGAGTATATATGCTTGATAGATTGATTCATAAATATTTTGGTTTGCCGTATCTTTTGTCGGTAGATTTTAAGCGTGTCAAAAAATCTCGAGGTACTATAGTCTTTCTCCACGGTATCGGTAATCGTAAAGAAATATGGGAACCAGTCATTAATAAGCTCGGCGATAATATAAATATTGTTTCGATTGATCTTTTAGGGTTTGGATCTTCGTCAAAACCTAATTGGAATCTATATGATGTTCGACGTCAATCTCGTTCGGTTATGGCTACTTATTTTAAGCTCAGGATTCGCGGTAAAGTAGTCTTTGTCGGACATTCTTTGGGTTCGCTAGTTGCTATTGATATTTCAAAACATTATCCGAAACTTGTTCGGTCTTTGATACTATGTAGTCCACCAATATTCAATAATTTGACCATGAATAAAGCTTCTCGAATGTATCAAGATAAAGTATTAAGAAATATTTATAAAATGATCAAGAAAAGTCCTACGCAATTTGCCAAAGTTATGGGACCGGCCGTTAGATTGAAATTGATCAACAAAGTGTTTGATATTAACGTTAATAATATTGATATAAATTTTAAGACTCTTGAGACGACAATCATAAACCAGACATCATTTGTCGATGCTAGTAAATTGAAGATGCCGGTGAGTATTATTCATGGCACACTCGATCCACTAATCGTACAGTCTAATTTAAAAGACTTAACGAAGATAAACTCAAATATTAAATTGAAATCAGTAATTGCCGGACACGAGGTATTGGGAGCTATGGAGAAGGAATTGTTGACTCAAATCAAAGCTGTATTTGATGGTAAAAAATAATGAATGATTTATTAAAGACAAAACTAAAAGAGTTGCCTAATAAGCCAGGCGTTTATTTTCATAAGTCAAAATCTGGAGAAATTATATATGTAGGCAAAGCGGCAGTGCTTAGAAATCGAGTACGGCAATATTTTCAGAGTAACAAGACAATGGACGTGAAGACATTAGCTTTAGTAGCTGAAATATATGATACCGATTGGGTTGAGACTGATAGTGAGATTGACGCACTCTTTTTGGAAAGTGAGATGGTCAAACGCTACATGCCTCGCTACAATATACTACTTCGAGACGATAAGTCTCAGATGTTTATTCGTATAAACATGAAAGATGATTTTCCATACATAAGTTTTACCCGTAATCCTGCCGACGATAGAGCAGAGTATTTTGGTCCATACTACAACGGCTTCGCGGTTAAAAAAGCACTTAGGTATCTTCGAAAATCTTTTCCTTATTTCACGAATGATGCAAAATCCGGTATCAAATCATCGCTTGACGTACATATTGGACTTAGCCCAGGCCCGGATGTTAAGAGCCACGAATACAAGATAAGCATTAGACGTTTGATCAAATATATCGAAGGTGGCAAAAAGTCGCTTATCGATGAAATCAATAATGACATGAAGAAGGCGGCCAATAATCATAATTTTGAAGATGCAGCTAAATATAGAAATATCTTGAATAACCTAAGGGAGTTACAACAGAAGATAATGTTTGGTGACAAAGAGTTTATTGATATTAGTAAAGACCGAGCACTAAATGACTTAGTCGAACTGTTGGGGCTTTCTAAAATACCTGTCAGGATGGAAGGCTACGACATATCGCACATGAGTGGGACAAACGTCGTAGCTAGTATGGTCGTATTTACAAATGGCGTTAGCGACCGGGCCGAGTATCGTAAGTTCAAGACAAAGATCGAGCACAACAACGACTTCTACAATATGAACGAAACAATTGCGAGAAGGTTTAGTGAAAAAAACATTAAGTCGTGGGGGAGTCCTGATTTAGTTGTTATCGATGGTGGCAAAGGCCAACTCGGAGCCGCCATAGAGGCGCGTGACTCTAGATCTAGTACAGTTCCATTTATTGGACTGGCTAAGAAACAGGAACAGATTGCCATAAAATACAATGGTTCGAATGTTAAGCTTAACAAAGAAAAGCTAGCTGAACTGGAAGGTTACCAGACGATTAGTGATGATTATCTATTAATCAACCTGCCACATTCTTCGCACATAATTAAACTATTACAGCGCATACGTGATGAATCACACAGATTTGCAGTTAGTTATCATACAGTTCTCAAAAGAGCCAAGCAAACATCGAGCGTACTTGATGGCATTCCTGGCATTGGCCTAGTTAATAAAAAAAAATTATTAAAGAAATTCGGTAGTGTCAGCGGTATTTCCGGTGCAAGCGATAATGAGATAGAAGCAATCGTTGGGCAAGCCAGAGCAAAACAAATTAGGATGCATCTAGAAGCTAGATAGTCCTTATGTTATAGTCATATATATTGATAGAAGGGGTTTGGGTGATGTGGCATAGACGAATTAGCTCTAGAAGAACAAATGGCTTTACGATCGTTGAATTAATCATTGTGATTAGTGTTATAAGTATCTTAGCCGGTGTAACAATTATAGGATACGGAAGCTGGAAAAACTCGGTAGATAGTGCGGCCGTAAAGAGCGACCTGGTCGCGGCAGCAAGCGCAATGGAGGACTCTAGAAATTTTAATAACGCATATTCGGTGAGTGTTCCCAATACTTTTAGCCCAAGCTCAAACGTATCGGTAGTCGTAGAAAGTTCCAGTGCATTAGCTTATTGTTTAGACGGTACAAATTCCAATAATGCAGCTATTCAATACTACGTTGCATCCGAGACTAAGGATAAGGGCGCTCTTAGTGGTACATGTGCAACTAGAGCTAGTGTAATCGCACCAACCGTACCGACTAACGTCGCTATCTTATCCGCTTTCGGCACAACCGTAAACTTGACGTGGGATACCGCCGCATACGCGAGTAGTTACAGGGCTCAGTGTGCTTCTGATCCAGCGTTTATATATGACTTAGTAGAACAGTCTAGTGCAACTAATAATGTGGTATTTAGCGGTATCAGTATTGGTTCAACTGTTTTTTGTCGGTCAAAAGCGATCAATACTATAGGTGAGAGCGGATGGACGGCGGGCATTAGTGCGACTACAAGCAATAATTATGGTTCTTTATCCGAAGGAACTTCAATCTCGGGGTATTGGTCGACTGCACCTGTAGGATTTATAGCAGAAGACGGATCGGCAGTTTCACGCACCACTTACTCGGACCTGTTTGCAGTTATAGGCACTACTTACGGTGTCGGTGACGGGTCGACGACATTTAATTTGCCAGACTCAAGAGGGCGTACCGAAGTAAATTTGAGCTCATCAGATATCGAATTTGACCAAATGGGTGAAAAATCTGGCACTAAAACTGAAACTATCACAATTCCCCAGATGCCTTCACATACTCATACGCAAAACGCTCATACACACCTTCAGGATCCACATGCAAATATATTAACCGATCCAGGCCATAATCATACACAAAATGCTCATAACCATACTCAAAACGCCCATGACCACAATGGCGGCTTCGCAAATCCTTACGTATCAGACGGATCTTTTGGTACTATCAACGTTTCAGTAGCGAACGGTTCAAACTATGGCTATCGTTATGGTGCAGCGCAACCATTAACGGTCGCTGTAAATCAGAATACAACTGCTGTTAATAATAGCTCTCTTTCAGGTATTACTGTCAATTCCACAGTTGCTACAAACCAATCAGCTACAGCCATTAATAATAATACCGGCAGTGATGGTGCGCATAATAATATTCAACCCTCTATCGTTAAAAAGTTCGCAATAAAATATACTAAAATCGATTCCACTGCATCGTTACTTCCCGAAGGAGCTTCGATAAACGGTTATTGGAGTACTGCACCAACAGGTTATCTGCTCGAAGATGGCTCTGCTGTTTCGCGGACTACTTATCCAGAGCTATTCGCATTGATTGGTACAACTTATGGAGTGGGCAATGGATCGACAACCTTCAATTTGCCGGATTCTCGCGGAAGAATATCTG